>NZ_JBDGBA010000003.1:124703-146979 GCF_040910185.1 Collinsella aerofaciens
GGCTGGCTCCGCTCTGACCGTCGACGCCGACCACGTCATCGTCCACGGCTTCCACGCCAACTATGCCGCCAAGGCCGAGAAGCCTGGCTACGCCATCGCTCTTGCTGTCGAGATCCTTCAGCAGACCGAGGGCTATGATCACTACGAGGATATGATCACCGGCCTCACCAACATCTTCGACCTGTGCGAGAACGCTGCTCAGCACTGCAAGAAGCTCGCCAAGAAGTTCGCCGAGGACTTCAAGGACGACAAGATGATTTACTTCATGGCTTCCGGTGCCTCCGAGAAGATGGCCTACTCTCACGCCGCCTTCCTGTTCACCGAGATGCAGTGGATCGACGCCGCCGCCTACAACACCGGCGAGTACTTCCACGGCCCGTTCGAGGTTTCCACCGAGGGTAAGCCCTACGTCTTCTTCATGTCCGACGGTGCCACCCGTCCGATGGACGCCCGCGCCCTCACCTTCCTTGAGCGCATGGGCGCCAAGGTCGCTCTGATTGACTCCAAGGACTACGGTCTGGCCGATGCCGTGCCGGCGAGCGTCATCACCTACTTCAACCCGCTGCTGCACCTCGCCGTTATGCGCGAGTACGGCAACCAGATCGCCGAGGCCCGTCAGCACCCGCTGACCATGCGTCGCTACATGTGGAAGCTTTCCTACTAATCACAAGTAAGTAAACCTTACGGGCTGATTGAGAGGGGATGGGGTTTGCGCCCCGTCCCCTTTTTGCTTTGGGGAGGGTGCGTCTGTCGCGCCGTAAAACCCCAGATAAAACCTACCAAAATAAACCTGATCCTTTTTGGCAGGTGGGAGGAGATGCGTATGATCAAGGCAGTGCTGTTTGACATGGACGGCGTGCTGGTCGATACAGAGTGGTTCTACAACCGTCGTCGTGTGGCGTTTATGGAGGAGAAGGGCTTCCACTTTGACGAGATCCCCGATCTTTCGGGGTCTAACGAGCCTGCCATTTGGGAGGCGCTGGTGCCCGACGATGTTGAGCTGCGCGAACGCCTGCGCGTTGAGTACAAGCAGGTCTATAGCCCGGACCATCCCGTTCCGTATGCCGAGCTGCTCAACGAGCAGACGGAGCCGGTGATGCGCAAGCTGCACGAGCGCGGCGTGAAGTGCGCCATCGCGAGCTCGTCCTATCGCGAGCTGATCGACGAGCTGGTGGAGATTGCCAACATCGCCGACGTGCTGGATTACACCATCAGTGGTCACGAGTGCAGTGCGTTTAAGCCCGACCCCGAGATCTACCTGCGTGCCATGGAGGCGCTGGGGGTGGAGCCCGCCGAGTGCCTGGTTATCGAGGATTCGCCTTTGGGTATCGAGGCCGGCAAGCGCTCCGGCGCCCGCGTCCTGGCGCTGCGTCCGCACGAGGGCGTTAACCTCGATCAATCGCGAGCCGATGCCGTTATTGATAATCTGACCGACATTTTGGCCGCTTTGTAGTGTCAATCCGCCGCGAGAAGCACGGGTTCAAACGTTTTTTGCGGTGGATTGGCTCAATTTGGTTTCGATTTTGATCCGTTTGGCTTCGATTCGGGCTAAGTGAGTAGACTTTTTGGCGTAGGCCGAGCACAAAGTGCATCTGCTCTAGTAAAACCGCAGGTCACAGGGATGGCGGTTTTGGGTGTGCACTGCAGGTCGCGTAAAGTCTACTCACTTGTAATTTGGGCCTTTGGTTGTGGGGGGTTGCTGGTCCCGCTTTGGTTGTCGAGGGAGAGTGAATTGAAGCGCCCCCGCACGCTCCGTGCTACAATCGCCGACATGCCTCACAATTAGATTTGCCTTCGAAAGGAGCCCGCGTGGCGAACGCCATCGATCAGCTCACGGACCGCGTGCTCGTGCTCGGCCGTCTCACCATCGTCCGCCGCGCCATTACTGCCGTGGCGGTCACGATTTCCGCCGTTCTCCAGACATTCCTGATCCAGGCGTTCATTCAGCCCGCCGACCTGCTTCCGAGCGGTCTTACCGGCGTCGCGGTCCTGCTCGATCGCGTTACCTCGCTCGGCGGTGTTCACATCGATATCTCGCTCGGTATGCTCGCGCTCAACATCCCCGTGGCGCTCCTATGCTGGAGCGGCATTAGCAAGCGCTTCGTCATCTTCTCGATGATGCAGGTCGTGCTCTCGTCGCTGTTCCTCAACGTCTTTCACTTCGCGCCGTTTTTGGGCGACAAGATCATGCTCATCATTTTTGGCGGCGTGGTCTCGGGTCTGGGCGCTGCCATCGCGCTTAAATCCGGCGCATCTACTGGCGGCACCGACTTTATCGCGCTGTGGGTTTCCAACCACACGGGCAAGACCATCTGGGGCGTCATCTTTGGCTTCAATTGCTTTATCCTGGCGATCTTTGGTTTTATGTTTGGCTGGGACAAGGCGGCGTACTCCATCGTGTTCCAGTTTATTTCGACCAAGACCATCGACAGTTTCTATCGTCGTTACGACCGCGTGACGCTGCAGATCACGACGCGCAAGGCAGACGAGGTCATGACCGCCTATGTTGACCATTTTCAGCACGGCATTAGCTGCGCCGAGGTCATTGGCGGATACAGCCGCGAAAAGATGTATCTGCTGCACGCCGTTGTCTCGACCTACGAGAGCCAGGACATTATCAAGCTGGTGTGCGACATTGATCCCGGCGCCGTGATCAATGTGTTCCACACGCTCAACTTTGTGGGCGGCTGGTGGGGCGGCCATGTCGACGAGCCCATGCCCACGGCCGTTCCCGATCCCGACAAGCCCGCACGCATGGCCAGCAGGCAGGCGCGCCTCAGCGAGCAGGACAGCCTGCAGCAGGACGACGGCAAGTAGGGTTTTGACATTTTACCGGCCCGGCGCAACCCTTCCGTATGAGCCCCACGAAAGCCCCGTTGCTTTCGAGGGACTTTCGTTTGCCCAGATAAAACCTGCCAAAATGAAGCTGTCGCTTTTTGGTAGGGAGGGTGTATCGTTTTATCAATATGAGGTAACATGAAACTAGACGTTATATACGTATTAGTTATTTCAATATTTCGATAAGAGTGATTAGATATGCCTGCGCCCAAAAATGCACCGCTTTACCAGCAGATTTACGACGAGATCAAGGATGCGATCGAGAAAGGTGTTTATGCACCCAAGGAGCGTATTCCGTCCGAGCTTGAGCTAGCCGAGCAGTACGACGTGAGCCGCATTACGGTGCGCCGCGCCGTCGAGGAGCTGTGCTCCGATGGCTACCTGGTTAAGCAGCAGGGCCGTGGCACCTTTGTCTCCACGCCGCACATCAACCGCCAGTTCCACGCTTCGACGCTGCAGACGTTTACCGCGCTGTGTGCCGATAATGACATGAAGGCGGGCGCGCATGTGGTCGATCGCCAGATTGTGCCGGCACGTCAAAACGAGATGGAGTTCTTTGGCCTGCAGAAGGACGCGCTGCTGCTGCACATCAAGCGCGTGCGTACGGCCGACGGCGAGCCCATTTTTGAGGAGAACATCTTTGTGCCGTTTGACGCCTACCGTGAGCTGTTGACGGCCGATCTTGAGGACAAGTCGATTTTTGCCGAGGTCGAGCGTGTTGGCGGAACGCCGATTGTCTCGGTTGGCTACCGCACGGTCGAGGCCGTTCGTGCCAATACCGAGCAGGCGGCCGAGTTGGGCATTGCTCCGCACGATCCACTGCTCAACCTGCGTGCCGGCTTTATCGGCCCCAATGGCGAGCCGGTCCTGATGGGTAAGCAGTACTACGTGGGATCGCGCTACGTTATGGTCATGTAGGGTTGGTTCCGCCGTTCTTACGAACGGCGGACCGATCGACGCTGCAAGCCCGCCAGAGCGGCAATCTGCCTTTCAACTTCGGCGGCATGATCAAAAGATCAATGCCGCCTTGTTTCAAGGCACCTTGCTCGCTCTGGTGGGCTTTCGCTGACATTGCCAAAACATTGACGTTGCCGGGCCGGCACTTGGGGACGTTCCTTTTGTGCCGGCACCTGGGGACACTCCTTAGTCGTTGGGGACGTTCTTAAACGACTAGTCATTCAAGAACGTCTCCAATGATTACCCGCAGAATGAGCGTGGCTGACAGCCGGGCGACGCCGGTCCGCGTGGCGGCGTATAATCGGCGGCAGATGACTTAGACGTTAGGAAACCATGACCGATAGCATGCAGCAGATGGCGCTCGACACGCTCGGCGCCTATTTTGGCTACACCTCGTTTCGCCCGGGGCAGGACCGCATGGTGGATGCGATTCTTGCTGGCCGCGATGCGCTCGGCGTTATGCCCACAGGCGCCGGCAAGTCTATCTGCTACCAGGTGCCCGCGCTCATGCTGCCCGGCATCACCTTTGTGGTGAGCCCGTTGCTGTCGCTTATGGAGGACCAGACCCGTGCGTTGCTCGCGGCGGGTGCGCGGCCCAGCTATCTCAACTCCAGCCTTACGCCGGCTCAGCAAAATACCGTGCTCAAGCGGGCGCGCGAGGGCCGCTATCAGCTTATGTATGTGGCACCCGAGCGTCTGCTCGAGCCGCGCTTTTTAGCCTTTGCGCAGGAAGCCGCGGCGGACGGTGGCATTGGCGTGCCGCTCGTGGCCATTGACGAGGCCCACTGCGTGAGCCAGTGGGGCCAGGATTTTCGTCCCGCCTACCTGCAGATTCGTGAGTTTATCGATTCGCTGCCGCGGCGCCCGATCGTGGCGGCGTTTACCGCCACGGCGACCGAGCGCGTGCGCGCGGACATTCAGCAGATGCTCGGCCTGCAAAACCCCGCGACGGTGGTGACGGGCTTCGATCGCAAGAACCTCTACTTTGGTTGCGAGGAGATGGGCGACAAGGCCAAGACTGCCTGGGTGCGCGACTACGTGATTGCGCATTCGAGCGAGAGCGGCATCGTGTATTGCTCGACTCGCAAGACGGTCGATGCGCTGGCGGGCGAGCTTGCCGAGGCGCTGGGACCCAGCGGCATTCGCGTGGGCCGTTACCATGCCGGCATGGGCAACGACGCCCGCCGCCAGAGCCAGCGTGCCTTTATCGACGACGACATTCAGGTGATGGTTGCCACCAACGCCTTTGGCATGGGCATCGACAAGCCCAACGTGCGCTACGTGATCCACAACAACGTGCCCGAGAGCATCGAGGCATACTACCAAGAGGCGGGCCGCGTTGGCCGCGATGGCGATCCGGCCAGCTGTTACTTGCTGTGGAACGGCAACGATTTTCGCATGCGCCGCTTTTTGATCGACCGCGGCGATGCTGCCGATGAGGCACTCGACGAAGAGCAGCGCGCGTGGGCGCTCCAGAACCGTTATCGCCTGCTCAGCCAGATGGAGGGCTACTGCAACACTACCGGCTGCCTGCGCGAATACATGCTGCGCTACTTTGGCGACGAGGCCGCGGCCGAGCATGCAGCGGCGGGCACGGACGGCACGGCGGACGAGGCCGAGGGTTGCGGCAACTGCAGCAACTGTCTCACACAGTTCGAGGTCGAGGACGTCACCGACATGGCCCGCGCCGCCGTGCGCTACGTTGCCATGCGCCCCATGCACTTTGGCAAATCGCTCATCGCCGACGTACTCCACGGCGGCAATACCGAGCGCATTCGCCAGATGCATCTGGACGAGGACCGCGGCTATGGTGAGCTGTCGAGTGAATCGGTCGGCCGCATTAAGGACATCATCGGCCAGCTGTGCGGCCGTGGCTACCTGGCCACCTCGCAGGGTCAGTATCCGGTGGTGGGCCTGGGTCCGCGTGCCGGCGAGGTCGAGGACGAGGCGTTCGTCTTTACCGTTAAGCGTCGCGCGTCCAAGCGCAAGGCCTCGGCCCGCGCCCGCCGCGCCGTCGACCTGCTGCGCGAGGAGGCCGAGCTGGATCAGCGCCCGCGCGTTGGCGACGATGCCGAGCTGTTCGAGTGCCTGCGTGCCCTCCGCAAGGAGATCTCGACCGAGCTGGAGATGGCGCCGTATATGGTCTTTTCCGACAAGGCCCTGCGCGGCCTGTGCCGCCTGCGTCCGCAGACGCGCGAGGAGCTGATCCAGGTCAACGGCATTGGCGAGAAAAAAGCCGACGCCTTTGGCGAGCAGTTTATGGCGGCGATTGAAGAGTTTGAATCCGAGCACGCACGGGATGGAGCGTAAACTATGGCAACCGAGAGCAAAACAGAGCGTTCCGAGCGCGCCGAGGTGCCCGCCGTGCCGCTGTATCAGCAGGTTATGGACGACCTAAAGGGCGAGATCTCGCGCGGCGTGTATCCGACCGGCTCGCGCATTCCATCCGAGATGGAGCTCGCGAAGTCCTACGGCGTGGGGCGCATCACCGTGCGCCGCGCCATCGAGGAGCTGTCGCGCGCGGGGTATCTTAGCCGCCAGCAGGGGAGGGGTACCTTTGTGTGCGCTCCCAAGCTCAAGCGCAAGATTGTCCAGAAAGGCGATGTTCAGAGCTTTACCGATGGCTGCGTTGCAAACGATATGGTGCCGGGCGCGCGCCTGGTGTCGCGCACGGTGGTCGCGGCAACGCACGAGGATGCGGCATTCTTTGGCGTGGAACCCGGCTGCGAGCTTATCGTGGTCGAGCGCGTGCGTACGGCCGACGGCGTCCCCGTCATGCTCGAGAACAACGCCTTTGTGCTTGCCGACCATCCGTATCTGCAAACACTGGCCGACGATGACCTTACCGACAATTCGATCTTTGCGCTTGTTGCCGAGCATTCGGGCCGTTCGCCGCTCAAATCCGATCCCTGCACGGTGGAGATTGCGCTTGCCGATGCTCAGGCGGCCCCGCTGCTCGAGGTTCCGATCGGCGAGCCGCTCTTCTACATGGAGGCGTACTTTACCGATTTTGATGAGCGACCTCTGCTGCTCGGCCGCCAAAAGATCGTGGGCTCGCGCTACGTGTTCGACATCTAACGTTCATAGATAGAACAATATAGAACAAATTTGCCGAAATGACTTTCCGAGCGATTGCTTGCGTGGTATAAATAGGACAACATAGAACGACCGCAGGTACGAGCTGTCGTCTAAAGTTGCCACACAAGGAGGAACATCAGTATGAACGCACATGATCTGGTTCAGGAAATCATCGAGCGCAAGGGTAAGATCGAGAACGTCTTTTGGATCGCCTGCGGCGGTTCGATGATCGACCTGATGCCGGCCAACGAGCTGCTCAAGCGCGAGGCCACCACGTTTACCTCCACGGTCTATACTGCGCGCGAGTTCTGCCTGATGGCCCCTAAGAGCCTCGGCGAGAAGTCGCTCGTCATCGCCTGCAGCCACAGCGGCAACACACAGGAGGTCGTCGACGGCTGCGAGATGGCGCTGGCTGCCGGTGCCGAGGTCGTTGCCATGACCGACTGCGAGGGCTCCAAGATCGATAGCGGCAAGTGGACCACCTGGGTTTACCCGTGGGGTGAGGGCGTGTCGCAGGCCGAGGTGCCGCAGGGCATCGGTGCTCTGATTGCCGCCGAGCTGCTCGACCAGCAGGGGGGCTACGAGGCGCTCGCCGACATGTACGAGGGCCTTAAGCAGATGGACGCGCTGCTGCCTGCCGCCCGCGAGAAGGTCAACGCCGAGCTGGGCGCCCGCTTTGCCGAGCTCTGCCAACAGCACAAGTTCTTCTACATCCTGGGTTCCGGCCCCAACTTTAGCCAGACCTACGCCATGGCCATCTGCTCGCTCATGGAGATGCAGTGGCAGCACTGCTGCTACATCCACTCCGGCGAGTACTTCCACGGCCCCTTCGAGGCCACCGAGCCCGGCGTGTTCTACTTTGTGCAGCTCGGCGCGGGCGAGTGCCGCCCCATGGAGGAGCGCGCGCTTGCGTTCCTCAACACGCACACCGACACGATCATGGTGCTCGACGCGCTCGAGTACGGCGTGGGCGAGGTACCTGCCAGCGTGCGTTCGTTCCTAGAGCCGATCTTCTTCTATGCGATGAGCTGCGAGCTGCGCGCCGCCCGCGGCAAGGTCTTCGACCACAGCCCCGAGTTCCGCCGCTACATGGGCGTCGAGCAGTACTAAGTAACGGGAATTATCTTTTTTTGGCGGGGTCTGCGCTGAGCGCGGGCCCCGTTTTGCGTTGTGGCGGCCGAATTTGTTCGGTTGGAAAAGTATTAGACCTAAATTTGCAAGCGTGCCGCATGAGTCAAAAAAGCGGGCCGCGCCGGTGGGTTTCCGGCGCGGCCCGCTTTACATTGCGTCCGTGTGAGCGAGTTGTCGCATCAACCGGCAGACTACTTGGCGTCGTAGGCCTCGGCGTCCCACCAGTCGAGCTGGGCGATGTTGTCGCGGATGTGCTGGCAGCTCTTGTGGAAGCCCTCGAGCTCGTGCTCGGACAGGTCCAGCGTGTAGACCTCCTCGACGCCCCCGGCACCGATCACGCACGGCAGGGAGGTGAAGATGCCCTCCTCGCCATACTGGCCGGTCATAAGCGTAGAGGCCGAAAGCACGGCGTGCTCGTTGTGCAGCACGGCGGCACAGACGCGCGCGGCGGAGTTGGCAACGGCGTACTCGGTGCACTGCTTGCCCTGGTAGGTTACGTAGCCGCCCTTGCGTGCAAGCTCCTCGACCTCCATGTGGTCAAAGGCGTACTTGTCGGGGTTTTCGGCCTGGAGCTCGTTGAGGCTCTTGCCGGCGATGGTTGCGGCCTTAAAGGCGGCCAGCTGGCTAAAGCCATGCTCGCCGATCATGTAGGCGTCGATGGACTTGGGACTCACGCCGACCTTCTTGGAGATCTCGGTGCGCAGGCGGGCGGAATCCAGGCCGCAGCCCGAACCGATGATCTTCTTGGGATCGTAGCCGGTCAGGTGCCACAGCTCGGTGCACACGACGTCGCAGGGGTTGGAGATGCTCACGAAGATGCCGTCAAAGCCGGCGTCGACGATGCGCTTGGCAAAGGTGCGGGCGGCGTCGGTGGTAAAGAACAGCTCGCCGTCGCGGTTGCCAGCGGCAAGCGCGACCTTGCCGGCGGCGTTGACGATGACGTCGCAGCAGGCCAGCTCCTCGTAGTGGTCGTAGCAGTTGACGATCTTGGTGTTGTACGGGACAAACGAAAGGGAGTCGCGCAGGTCCTGGACCTCGGACGTCACCTTGGCCTCGTTGATATCGCACAGGTACAGCTCATCGGCAATGCCCTGCATGAGCAGGCTGTTGGCGACATGTGCTCCTACGTGGCCCTGGCCGACCACACCGATCTTACGCGTCTGGTACATATATGTATCCTTTCGGCCGAGTTTTTCGCGTCGAACCATTGTAGCGTCCTGCCGTTACTTTGCTAGGCTAAAGTGCAGCAGATTTTAGAGACATGCCTTAATTTCTACTTTTGGGGCGTTTTGGGCCGTTGGCGGCATCGCTGGGCGATGTGCTCGCGCGAATGGGGCCGCTCGTTGTACCATAGCTGCAACTGACTCGTAAGGAGCATCCATGCCCATTCGCATTCCAGACGCCCTCCCTGCCGCCGCGCAGCTCGAGAGCGAGAACATCTTTGTCATGACCGAGTACCGCGCGCTGCACCAGGACATCCGTCCGCTGCGCGTGCTCATCCTCAACCTCATGCCCACCAAGATTGCCACCGAGACGCAGATCATGCGCAAGCTCTCCAACACGCCGCTACAGGTGGAGGTGGACCTGCTGCGCACCAAAACGCACGAGGCCACGCACGTGAGCGCCGGCCACCTGGAGACGTTCTACCGCACGTTCGACGACATCCGCGACATCCACTACGACGGCCTGATTATCACGGGCGCGCCGGTGGAGCAGATGCCGTTCGAAGAGGTCGACTACTGGCCCGAGCTCTGCCAGATCATGGACTGGTCCACCACGCACGTGCACTCTACGCTGCACATTTGCTGGGGCGCGCAGGCTGGCCTGTACCATCATTACGGTATCCAGAAGTACGACCTGCCGGCCAAGGCAAGTGGCGTGTTCGAGCATTATCTGGTGAAGCCGCAAAGCCCGCTGGTCCGCGGCTTCGACGACCGCTTCTATGCCGTGCACTCGCGCAATACCGATGTGCGCCGCGAGGACGTGGAGGCCGAGCCGCAGCTTGAGGTTGTGGCCGTGTCCGACGAGGTGGGCCTGTACATCGTCAAGTCGACCGACAGCCGTCGCTTCTTTGTATTTGGCCATCCCGAGTACGATACCGACACGCTGCGCTTGGAGTACGAGCGCGATGTGAAGCGCGGACTCAACCCGGAGGTGCCGGCGCATTACTTCCCGAATGACGACCCCACGGCCGAGCCGCGCAACGTCTGGCGCAGCCAGGCTCAGTTGCTCTACACCAACTGGCTCAACTACTACGTCTACCAGACCACGCCCTACGACCTGGCCCGCGCCGGCGAGGAGCACTAGGCCGTCGGGAGGTGCGCCAGCCGTTAGGCGCTGACGATGTGGGGCAGCGGCAGGTCGTGGGCGTCGGTGGGAACGTGGTCGACGCGTTGTTCGTCAAAGGCGATGCCGACGATTTGACATACGGGCGAGAGCATGGGCAGGTAGCGGTCATAGCAGCCGCCGCCGTAGCCCAGGCGCGCGCCGGCGCGGTCGAAGGCCACGAGTGGCACGATAATCATGTCGAGAGCTTCGGCAGGCACGATAGGGAAGCGGCTGCTGTCGATGTCCGTGGCCGCGAAGGCCCGCGTAGGGTGGGCGATAAACGGGGCCGCGGACGCATCGTCGGCGGCAACTGCCCGCATGCACATGCGCTGGCCACAAGCTGCGGCATCAACTGCCGAGAGCATGCACGGATAGGCCACGCGCCAGCCGCGTTTGGCGGCCGCAGCGGCAAACGCGGCTGGGTCGACTTCGGAGCCCATCGCGGCATAGATGGCAACGGTGTGCGGCGCCGCGGCATCCAAGCGATCCAACAGCTCAACAAGCCGCGCGCAGATAACGGCAGACTTCGCTGCCCGCAAGTCCAAATCAAGAGCATCGCGCCGGGCAATCACCGCTCGCCGCAATTTAGCCTTGTCCATCCCAACCTCCTCTAGCAAACCTGCCAAAAAGGGACAGGTTTATTTTGGCTGGTTTTATCTGGGTAAACAGCAAAAACAACCACGAAGGGGACACATGCACCTTCGTGGTGGTCTGTGCTGTGATGGGCGTCTGCGGCGGTTTGTCTCGATCTGTAACAGTAACTCGGCAAAATTGAACTTAGATGTTACAGATTGAGACAAAGAGCTGGTGCCGTTCGGGAACGTCTCGATCTGTAACATCTGGAGCCAATATTGCCGCCTTAGCGTTACAGATCGAGACAAACCGGCAGACTGCGGCAAAAGAAAAAGGTAGATTTTCAGGCATGTCCCAAAAATCTACCTTTGTTGTGGTTAGCCCATCAGGTCGACTACGTTAAAGCCGGCGTTGCTCTTGGCGATGACGTCACGACCGCCAAAGACGCAGGTGGGTGAGACGGCCGCGATGCGCGTCACGTCGGCGCCGAGCGAGCGCAGCTCACCGGGCGTGGCGGCGAGCATCTGGGCGCGACGCTCCTCGCGCGCATGCGGATCGAGCCCGGCCAGGTAGGTCGTGTTGCGGCGCTTAGTGAGTGCGTACGGCTTCACCGGCGCGTCCATGCCGCTCACGCAGCTCACGATAAAGCCCTCAAAGGCGGCCTCGTCGGGCTCAAAGCTGCCAAGCCATGTACCCGCGCGCTCCACGCGCTCAATCGAGGGGTCGATCGCCGGGTCGCGGTAGGTGTAGAACGCCGCCTGACGCTCGCCAGCCGCGCGGAATCCGCAGCCGTACGCGCCGCCCTTCACGCGGATTTCGTTCCACAGGTAGTCGTAGGAGAGTGCGTTGGCGGCAACCGCCCAGGCGCCCGTCACGTCAATGCCCAGGCGACGCGGGTCGCACGCGCTTGCCGCAAAGCAGACGTCGCTGGGGATGACAAAGGCCTCGTGGCGGTCGCGCGGCGCCGGCACCACGAGCGTGCCGCTGCCAGCACCGTCGCCAGCGCCAAGCCCCAGGTCGCCCGCGGCATCCCAGTACGCATTGAAGTCCTCGTCGCTGCCGGTGAAGCTCGCCATGCAGTCATCGGCCACAAAGATGCGGTCTGCCAGCTCGGCAAGCTTGGCGCGCAGGTCGTCCAGGCGCTCGTCAAAGTGCTCGAGCAGATCGCGCAGGAACAGGTAGAAATCCACGCCCGAAAGCTGCTCGCGCACCACGGCCGAAGGCGAGCTGTAGCTCATCGCGCGACCGAGCGCCGCCGAGTGTCCGTTGTTGATAAAGCCCTGCTCAAGCCCAATGCGAATCTGCGTGAGCACGTCGCGCACGCGGTCGGCATCGGCATCGAGCAACAGTGTGCTCGACCATACCTCGCGCGGCAGGCTTGCCAGCGCATCGATCTTCTCAGACAGGGCGCCGGCGCTCACCAGCAGGTAGGGGCGCACGCCGTCCACGTCGGGCTGGGTCATGACCTCGGTCGTAAAGCTCAAAAAGCCCAGCTTGCCGGCGAGCAGGTTGTCGAGTTCCTCGGCCGAATGCTCGCGCGTGGGCAGCTGCTTGAGCAGGCGGCAGAGCAGCGTCACGTAGGGCAGGTCCTCAAATGCGACGCAGCTCAGGTCGAAATACTGCATGGCGTAGGCCAAACGGTTGGTGGGAATGTCGTGGCGCAGGCAGGGGATGGGCGCAGTCGTGTCCACAACGAGCGGCGGCTCGGGGCGCGCCGCGCCAATGTCGGATACACGCAGACGCGGTAGCGTGGCCTTGTTCTCGGGCGTGTCCTCCGCCTCCTGCGCGGCACGCAGCACAGCCGTGCGCTCGACTACGTCCGCCAGCTCGGCATCGGTCATGGCGTCGCGCTTGGCAGCCAGCTCGGCAGCTTCGGCACCCTCCGCACCCTCGGCAGCGTCTACCGGCACCAGCTCGACCAGCGCCATGTGGTCGTTCTCCAGCACGAGCTCGCGCAGCAGGTCCTCAAAATAGCTGCCGTCCAGCTCGCCACGCAGCTCCTCGTACACCGGGCCGTACTTGAGCGCCAGCGTCGCGGCGTCGTCATCGTAGAGCCACGTGCTCAGTGCGTCGCACGCAATGGCCACGCCGTCGGCGTTGCCATAGTCGCGCTGGCGCAGGTCGTATTCGTTGCTGCTGATGATGGCCTCCAGGCGCTCGCGCGGAACGCCGTGCTCACACAGGTCGCGGCAGGCGTCTTGGAACACGCGACGCAGCTCGCGCGCCACGCCGGGCTGCGCGTTTTGCAACATGATGAGCTCGTAGGGCTGCAGGCTTTCGGCCGCGGTGTAGCTCACCACGTTGCCGCCCAGGCCGGCGGCCAGAATGGCCTTCTTAACCGGCGCTTCGTTGGAGCCCAGCAGTGCCTCAAACAGGATGTCCGCCGCGATCGTGCGCTTGCGATCGAGCGCACTGCCCAGCACCAGGCCCAGGCCCACCAGGGCGTTCTCGGGCGTGGTGGCCATCTCGATGCGCTTGTACTCGCAGGTCACGGGTGCCTGCACGCCCAGTGGATTGGGTGCCAGCGCGGACGGGTCCTCGCCGGCGGCAACGGCGGCGTCCATGCGGCGGCTCGCAGCGCTCGGCTGCGACAGATAGCGCTCGTCCAAAAACGCCAGCGCGCGGTCCACATCCAGGTCGCCGTAGAGCGTTATATAAGAGTTGGAAGGATTGTAGTGGCGCGCGTGCGTGTCCAGGAACTGCTCGTAGGTGAGCGCGGGAATCGCGCGCGGGTCGCCACCGCTCTCGTGCGCATAGGCGGTGTCGGGATAGAGCGCGGAGTTGACGGCATCGTCCAGCACGCTCATGGGGTCGGACAGCGCACCCTTCATCTCGTTGAACACCACGCCGTTATAGCGCAGCGTGCCCTCGCGCAGGCTCGCGGAGCTGCCCTTGCCCTCGGCGCCCTCCGGCAGGTCCAGCTCGTAGTGCCAGCCCTCCTGCTCAAAAATGGTTGGCTTGGTATAGATGGCCGGGTTGAACACCGCGTCCAGGTACACGTCCATCAGGTTGTACAGATCCTGCTCGTTGGTGGTGGCAACGGGGTAGATGGTCTTGTCGGGGTAGGTCATGGCGTTGAGGAACGTTTGCATGGAGCTTTTAATCAGGTCCACGAACGGCTCCTTGACGGGGAATTTGGCCGATCCGCACAGTACCGAGTGCTCAAGAATATGAAACACGCCGGTGGAATCGGCCGGCGGCGTCTTAAAGCCAATGGCAAAGGCCTTGTTTTCGTCGTCGCATGCCAGGTACAGCAGGCGAGCGCCCGAGGCAGTGTGGCGCAGCACGTAGGCGTCCGAGTCGAGCTCGGGCACGGTCTCGCGGCGCTCGACGGCAAAACCGTGGCAGGTGGTACCGGGTACCAGCAGCGCGGCGGCAGCGGCGCGCGGATCGGTTGAGGTGGTGGACATATGCAGTCTCCTTTGACGCCCCAGCGGGGGCGAATCGAGTCGAATCCTCGAGAGTATACCCATATGGGGCCGCGACCCTGCGGCGAACTGGAGACGATGCAGCCGGATTGGGCATAGGTCCCGCGTGCCCGCCGCACGAGCGTGGAAAATTGGACACTCGCCAAACGAGAGTGGATATTCGGACGGACGAGCGAGGATTTCCGGATACCTATCGAACGAGAGTGGATATTTGGACGGAATTTGCCGCAAAAGCCCCAAAAACCGTCCAAATATCCACTCTCGATATCCGACCGTCCGAAAATCCTCGCTCGTCCATCACTCGCGTATCTCTCATCTCTCACTCATCTCTAATACGAGAGATAACAGAAAGACGAGAGATAAATATGAGAGATAACTGAGCAGCAAAGAGACAAGCAATCATGGTATTATCTCAATACCGATTGTTCTACCAGCAAAAATATGTATAAATGAAGCAAATGGTAGACATTCCATCTCTATCTATCTCTTATCTCTAAGCTGAGAGATAGAGAGATAGATGAGAGATAATTACGAGAGATAACTAAGAGACGAGGGAAATCCATTCGCGGCATTCTTCGCAGAACCAAGCGAAAGGACGTGCAGATGAACGAAAACGAACTGACCGGTCTGCTCGAGTCTTTAAGGCGCATGGGCTCGGACGATCTTAACGTCGAGGTCAAGGAGAGCGCCACGACGCTTTCCCGCGACGTGTGGGAAACGGTGAGCGCATTCGCGAACACTGCCGGCGGAATCATCGTGCTCGGAGTGAGTGAGCGCGCAGGTTTTGTCCCGGTTGAGAACTTCGAGACCGAGAAAGTGCTCAACCAGTTTGTGTCAGGCATGGGTGATGCGGGCGGTCGAGGAAAGCTGGCCAATCCGCCCAAATACACGATCGAGCGAGTGGAGCTTCAGGGCGTCATCGTTCTCGTCATTACGATTGAGGAGCTCGATCCGTCGAGCAGGCCCTGCTATGTCATAGAGCGGGGCGCCCAGGGCGGCAGCTACAAGCGCATCGATGACAAAGATGTGCCGCTTTCATCGACCGAGGTGCTCGCATTGGCGTCATGCGGTCGAGCGACTCCGAGCGATCGCGACGCGGTGGCGGGTGCGGGCGCGGACGATCTCGACGAGACGCTGGTCGACCGTACGATAGATCGGGCTTTCTCGTTGACGCCCCGGGCAATGCGCGGCGCGCCGGACAAACAAACGAAGCTGGAGCGCCTAAATATCCTTGATTCCCAGGGCAATGTCACCAAGGCTGGACTCCTAGTTGTGGGCACCTACCCTCAGCAGTTCTATCCCAAGCTCTTCATTGACGTGGCTGTCCATGCGGGAACTCAGAAGGGCATGGCGGGGTCGCTGAGGTTCATGGACCGCACAATCTGTGAGGGAACGTTGGGCGAGATGATCTCGGATGCCGTCGCAGCCGTCGCCAAGAATTTGCGGCGAACCTCGGCCGTCCAAGGCGTCTCGCGTGTCGACTCGCTTGAGATTCCCGAGGAGGTTCTGCGCGAGGCAATCGCCAACGCCGTAATCCATCGAGAATACGGGGATCGGTTCTGTGGACAATCGATTGCCGTCGACGTCTTTGATGATCGTGTCGAGGTGACAAATCCTGGCGGCCTTTACGGGGGAAAGACTCGCGAGAACTTGTTTGACGGCAGCTCCCGATGCCGTAACGCGACGCTTGTGAAGCTCATGTCGATTGTCCCGCTGCCGGATGGCGCAGGTTCGCCGGCTGAGGGCAATGGCTCGGGCATCCCGATGATGATCGATGCCATGCGCGCGCATGGTCTGGCCGGGCCCCTGTTCTGCCCGGGATTCGATCGGTTCAAGGTCGTACTTTACCGTTCAAAGATCGAGCCGGTCGATCATGGCGGGGGCTTAATTGTGACGGCACTCAAACACTACGGCGAGCTGGGGACGCGCGAGCTGGCAGAGCACACAGGGCTCACAATTTCCCAGGTTAGGTCGCGCGTCAACGCGCTCATTGCTCAAGGCGAGCTTGAGCCCACGGCGCCGGCGACGAGCCGCAACCGCAAGTATCGACTGTCGGAGCGCGTGGGATAGATGCGTTAGTGGACGAGGCGACCCAATAATCGACCCTCGATTGGCGTCCATTAAGGTAAAGCGGTTGTTGCCCAGTCGACGGTGATGCTAAAGACTCGGCTTACGCCGGCATGGCCCCGAACCCGTCTATCAGGAACAGCCTAAGAACCAGCTTGATGACATTTCCCGGTTTGACTTCTGCCGCGTCAAAGACGTGGCGCTCGGCGAGCTCGCTGCAGTATGCATAGATGTCGCGGATAAGGTCCGCGCCCGAGAGCGTAAACATGTAGCCTGCGTCCGAAAGCGCATTGGGCGCGGCAGGCAACTTGGCCATGTGGCAGAACGTTTGCAGGTCGGGCGCCATAACGTTCTGGTAGTCGAGGTGGCCGTTGGCATCCTGCGCGGCAACCTCCAATTGGCGCACAAAATCCAGCGCCGCCGCTAACACAAAGCTCGGCGTAGGCGCATTGACGTCCTGAGTGGTCGCCACAAGCCTGCCCGCCGCCTGCGTGACAAGCCAAGCGACCTCGCGCTGGCAACGCACGGCCTTGCGCGTAACCGGCTTGATGGACGAAGAAGAAACGCTTCCCTTAGGCGGATTCGAAACAGCCACAAGAACCTCCCATGAACGACCCGGCCCAACAAGCCCGGATGAAACACGTGCTACATCAGTATACAGGGAAGTGGGGTAGCGGGGTACAAGCGCGCCAGCGGCAAACCGAGAGCATCAACGATGTGCCGATCGCGGAATGAGATCTCGTAATAATTGACTCTCGGCCATATTATTGAGGGGCATGACTCGCGTTCGTATGGTTGTAGGTGCTGGCGATGAACGACATTGACCTTGCTGTTCCGTTGATGGATGGACCAAGCTATGACCGCGCCTGCAGTCTCGTGCCTTCCGAATACGTTGAGGCATGGGAGTGGTTTCTGGGTGAGGAACAGCGCGGCGGCGTTTGGACCAGCCTTCCGCACCACACCAAGGAAGATAGTCCTCAGTATCAGTACCGTTTGAGAATTGGCTCGGACTTCTTTCCCGTAACGCGGGATTCAGGGATCTTCTGGCCGGGCCAGGATCGGGTGAAGCAAGATCCCAATAAGATCTTTGCGCTTTCGGTCCATAACTCTAAAAAGAGCTTCTACACCGATGTGCCTCCGCTCTATTTGGATGACGGTACGTGGGTCATTAAGTATTCGGTCCAAGCGCCAGGAGCCGTTGGTTCTCGAGACCAGAATTACAACCGTAAAATGCTCAACTGCATGGAATGTGGCGTCCCAGTCGGAGTCATATTTGCAACCGAGGTGGGCTATAAGGTGCTCGGCCTTGCGTTTGTTGAGCGGTTCGAGCCCGAAAATGGATGGTTTGTTCTGCACGGTCCTGTTCATAAAGGCGGACCGGACCCTCGTTTTGCGCCCGACATGAGTTATCTGAAGCACATACCCGTCGATATTGAGTTTGCCGGACAGGGTGCGACCGACGACGAAAAGGTCCGCTATGCGTTAAGGCGCGAGCGATTGGGGCAGCAATGGTTCCGCAAGCAGCTCGTTGCCGCCTATGATGGCCGTTGCGCGGTGTCGGACTGCGGCGTCAGTGAAGCTCTGGAGGCTGCACATATCGAGAATTACTCGGGACCCAAATCGCAGGTTGCCAGCAACGGTATTCTGCTTCGGCGCGATCTTCATTCCCTATTTGATGCTCACCTGATTTCGTTTGAGCCTGTTTGCGGCGAATATCGGCTGTGCGGATCGTACCTGCTGGATAAGACCGACTACGCTTCCTTTGCGGGTGCGACGCTAAGGCAGCCGGATGAGCGTCAGTGGCGACCCGATACGGTGTTTCTTGAGGCCCATCGCATTGAGTTCGATCGCTCGGAAAAGAAGCGTGAAAAGGCGGGGCTTCTGCCGTATTAGCGTATTTGGCTTTGGCATTCTTTGACGATCGTGTTGTTTGATCGGATCGCGTGGCGATGCAATCTCGCGCACGCCCGCCGGTGCATGCTCTTCCTGATTTGTATAGCGAGAGGGGAGCGTATATGAGCTGGCGAGGCGATATTGCGATGGGGAAGTACGGAAAACTGCCGTGTGCCCTTATAGACAACAATATGTTTCCGAGCGTAGAGGTTGATTGCGGGTCGTTTGTCGTCACCTGCCCTTGCTGCGGCTCGCAAATACCGTGTCTCGACATTCGGTTCATCGATGCGCGCGACAGACTCAGCGACGAAGTGAGAAAACAGACAGGCGTTCATATGCCGGTGTATCCGGAGAAATGCCCTGTTTGTGGCCTCGATATCGTGTATGACGCCGGCGACGAGGGATAGGTGATGCGGAGGAGCTGGCTGTGAAGGCTTCTCCGTCTCTACAAATAAATCCCCTCACCGAGTTGCTTGTGGAACTCGGCGTGATGGTCGCGTGCCCAGGTAAAGAGCGCCTGGTCAAAGTCGGTACGCGTGGCCGGGACGCCAAAGACGCCGGCAACTTCGACGCGTATAAACTCCAGTGCCGGCAGCTTGTTGATGGCAGTGAGGGCAAACGGGGACGAGGGCTCCTCGAACAGATAGCGGCTGCCTTGCAGCGCGTCGCAACTGGTGCACGTGTTGCCGAGCGACGGGGCTTTGGAGGCTCGCGCGCCTACGGGCTTGTAGCCGCAGCGCTTATGAAGGTAGTCGCGGATCTCGCCCGGCACGCAGCCAAGAGCGGGCACGATGGCGAGTGCGTTGGCGTTGGCCGTGTCGATGGCAATGTGCCCGGATTCGTTGGGCGCGTGCGCGATGGCGACGCTCTCGTCGTTATCGGTTCGATAGGGAATGCCGAGGGCCGCGACCGAGGTCTCTTTGTGACACTTCCAGCACTCGCGCTTGCCCAGTACTAGATATATATACGGCGCTGAGGGGTCGGATCGGTCAACACCGGGCAGCCACTCGGCAAAGGGCTCGGGGTTGACGCCGCTGGGTACATACCAGACCTTCTTGGTCCGGTCCCATTTGGCGCCCAGCGCCTTGGCTTCTTCTTTGTGCGAAAAGGGGACATCGAGCTCGGTGCGCATGGCGGCTCCTTGGTGCTGCAGGTGCAAGTGGCCCAAGGATACCGCAGGGCGCAGACATCGCGGCGTTTTGCTGAGAAGTTGCGGTGCGGACTGATTGGTTATGCCGATGGATAGATCGGCAAGTAGATGGTCGGCTTTTGGCTAGTTGGGCGGTTGGAACTGCCGGCGGATTTGGCGACATAAAACAAAACAGCCCAGAGGACATAGCCTCTGAGCTGCGAACATTTGGTGGGCGTTAGAAGATTTGAACTTCTGACCTCTTCCGTGTCAGGGAAGCGCTCTCCCCCTGAGCTAAACGCCCGATCAAGGGTGCGCAAGCGCGCAAGGGATAATATAACGGAGCCTGAACTCGGTGGCAAGAACATTTTTAAAAATCGCTTACATTGTGGAATTCGGGGGCTTTGCCATATCCATTTCAAAAGAGCCTGCTGCCGCGATTTGGCTGTCGCATAATGCAAGGCCATTGCGGTATCGAGCTATGGAAAGACGCCTGCGGAATTGTCCTACCGATAAGCGGACAAGCCTCCAGCTGGTGACTTCGCCGTGGTAAGGTAAACCGAATTGTTTCCAGGCTGTTTCGGGGGAGTGGAATGAGCAAAGAGTGTGTCGAGCAGGTCGAAGGCGCAGGGGCTTCGGTGCCGATGACCGATATGTCGAACATTGATGTGCCCGAGGGCACCGACGAGCTCAGCCGTAGCACCCGCCGCGCCTGGCGCGACCGCCTTAACGATGCGTCGTCGCGCAAGATGATCACGGGCGTCTTGGCTACGTTGGTGGGCGGTTCGTTTTGGGGCTTCTCGGGCACCAGCGCGAGCTTTCTGTTCGATACCTACCACGTCGACACCTTGTGGCTTATGAGCGTGCGTCAGATTCTCGCCGGTCTACTCTTTATGGCCGTGGTTGTTACGCGCGACCGCGAGCGCCTGATTAAGCTCTGGACCACACCCGCCGATCGCAAGCAGCTGCTGCTCTTTACCGCCTTTGGCCTGCTGTTCAACCAGTTTTGCTATCTTTCGGCCGTGCACCTGACGAACGCCGGAACCGCGACGGTGCTCCAGTGCCTGCAGCTCGTTATCATCATGGGCTACGCCTGCGTGACCGATCGCCGCATGCCGCGTACTCGCGAAGTCATCGGCATTGGCCTGGCTCTGGGTGGAACCTTTTTAATTGCCACCGGCGGCGACCCTACCAGCCTGAATATCTCGCCGCTTGGCCTGGCAGCAGGTCTTATGTGTGCGGTCAGCGCCGCGTGTATGGCGGTGATTCCCGCCAAGATCCTGCCCGAATACGGTAGCCCCATCGTCACGGGCTCGGCAATGCTCACGGCGGGCGTGGCCTCATGTGTCTTCGTGCAGCCCTGGGCGCATATGCCGGCGCTCGATGCCGCCGGTATCGAGGCGCTCGCGGTGTTCGTGGTTATCGGCTCGTTTTTTGCTTACATGCTCTATATGCAGGGCGTTAAGGACATCGGCTCGGTGCGTGCGAGCCTCATCGGAACTGTGGAGCCGGTTTCGGCGACCATCACCAGCGCCGTTATGCTGGGCACGGTGTTTTTGCCGACCGACCTTATCGGCTTTGCCATGATCATCGTGATGATGTTCCTTACGGTGTAGTTGACGCCGCCGCCAAGACAGAAAAGGTGTTGTGCCGCATTTTCGCCAATTGATGCCCGTGTCTGGAGTTTAGCTGTCGATGCTCAAAATGCCATAGACTAGTAACGTTATGGACTTTTTCATTGCGACTCAATTGCGAGGATTTCTTTATGGCTGGTAATCACTTTAAGGGCGGCGATAGCGGCCGTCCTGCAGTTCCGCCGCGTCCGAACGGGGCTGGTAAGGCCGGCACGCCGGGCGGCGCTGGACAGGGCGGTTCCGGTAAGCGCGTGTCCCCGGGCGAGACGGCGATGTTTACCGCTCTGTACGAGCAGTCTCAAAAGGCAAAAAAGACCGGCCGTGCAAGAGGGAATGTCTTTGCGGGCGGTGCAACCTCCACGTCGCAGCCGAGCGGGGCTCCTTCGGTACCTGCGAACAACGCAGGTGCTGCCAACGCCGCGAATACCGCCGGCAACGTTAATGCCGGCAAGGCCGCCAACAATACTCCCTCTTCCGGTGGCGCGGGGCTTACAGGTAACCTTGGCACGATTTACACCGGCGCCTCCGAGACTGGCACGTTCGCCCGCCTGGATGATAGCGGTGCCGAGTTTGCGGGCTCGGGTTCCAAGGAAGATTATTACGATTTTGGCTTGAACTACGGTAGCGACGCTTCGTCGAGTTCGACCTCTGACGGTCTGGTCCGTCATCGCCATCGCAAGGGCGAGCGCAAAAAGCGTCACACTGGCGCCATTATTGCCGCTGTGGTCGTGGTGCTTCTCGTTGCGCTTGGCGCAAGCGGCTTTATGCTGCTTAACTCGGCAAAGACCGTAAAGAGCGAAGCGAAGGAGGCTGTCGAGATTGTCGGTGGCCTTAAGGACAAGGTCACGTCGGGCGATTTTTCGACGCTGCCTGACGACGCGAAGAAGATCGATGAGCTCTGCGACAGCATGAAGGCGGAGACTTCGAGCCCGCTGTGGACGGCGGCTTCGTTTATCCCGGTGTATGGCAGTGACATCAACGCAGCCCGCACCATGATTGATGCCCTGTCCGATGTCTCGAGCAACGCGCTGGTTCCCATGGCCGATAACCTTTCGCAGGCTACGCCCGGCAAGCTGTTCCAGGACGGCATGATTAACGTGTCCGCGCTGCAGGCGGTCGCCGATTCGCTTTCCAGCAGCTCGAAGGTGTTCAAGAGCGCCAACGAGAAGGTCCAGGGCATTGGCGATACTCATATTTCCCAGGTGACCGAGCTGGTCGAT
>NZ_JBDGBA010000004.1:0-123376 GCF_040910185.1 Collinsella aerofaciens
GCTCGACCTTCTCCCTGCTGTACATGCGAACCTCCAGTCCGGACCGCTTCACGGTCCAACTTTCTGTCCGCACCCCCGAATAAGCCTAAATCCAGGAACTATTTCACCGCAACTTAGGAGGGGATGGGGTTAGCTGCGAGGGCGGTGGCGGAGCTTGTCGATGGTGGAGTCGGTGCTTCGGCTGCGGGCTTCGGCGGCGCGGTCGCGGGCGTCGGCAGCGGTTTGGCGCTTGTGGCGGTAATCGATCATGCCTTGGATGATGGGCTTGCCAAAGCTCACGACATCGTCGTTATAGATGGCGGTACGGGCGGCAAGCAGACAGTCGGTAAAATCCATATGGGTCTTGCCAAAGAGTTTGATGGCAAGGGCGACAACGGTGGGCTCGTCGACCATGACGTCATCGAGCAACCTCTTCATGGCCGCAGCAATCTCAACGCGGGGAACCTTATAGACGTCGCGCAGCGTGACCACGACGCGCGTGATGATTTCGGGGTAGACACGTGCGGTGCGCGTGGCGATGACCTTGGCGGCGCGCGGTGACAGGACCTCGTCGTCGTCAAGCAGGTAGCGAAGGATGACGGTCTCGTCGATGATGGTGCTACTCATGGATATCTACTTCCTCGGGACCCAAAATCGAATCGTCGCATTCTGTGGCAAGGTACTCAATCCAGGCATTGCGCTCCTCGGAGCGGCGATTGGGGTCCCCATATGCTTTGAGCGATCCATAGGCGGCGGTGCCGTCCTTTGAGCGCACGGCGACCGGCTGAAAGGGAAGCTTGCGCATCAAAATGCTCTGCGCGACAAATAGGCGAACGGCCTCGGCAAGCGATGTGCCCATGGCGTCGTAGAGGCGCTCGGCATGCTGTTTGTCCTCTTCGCGAATGCGCACCTGCAGGATGGCTCGTTTTTGCGTCGATGACATCACTGGCCTCCCTTAATGAGCGTGCAATATGAATGGTCAAATACAACATTGGCTAATAATAGCCAATCTTATAACCACTGCTTTATTGCAC
This sequence comes from Collinsella aerofaciens, assembly GCF_040910185.1. GTDB lineage: Bacteria > Actinomycetota > Coriobacteriia > Coriobacteriales > Coriobacteriaceae > Collinsella > Collinsella aerofaciens_BF. The sequence continues at coordinate 1,014 of NZ_JBDGBA010000004.1, forward strand.
TCAAGTTAATGAGCGCGAAATATATATCAAACGTATTACATCCTTTATAAACGAGCATGAAATCTCCCCTGGATGTACGCGTGTAATACACTTACCTTTATAGCTACCCAAGAATAATCCTAACCAGCCAAAACCCCTGCAATACACCCGTATTGCAGGGCCTATGCTCAAGTTTGCCACCTACAACTGCGTATATTTAACCTGTATATCGTTGGAGGAATTCTATCGAAGTGCTTGTTTCGCCGCATGCACTCGATACGCCGATGCCGGACCACGGGCGGTCCGGGGCAACGTCGACAGGGTCTCTCCGGCATGGGATTCAGGAGGGAGTGAACAACATGGGCAATAAACGAGTCGTAGCCGATTCTTCGCGCTGCATTGGGTGTCAAACCTGCATGGCGGCGTGCATCGAGGCACACGACATTCCCGGCAACATCGCCGCGCCGCGCCTGCGCGTGACGCGTACGTACGAGATCTCCGCACCGGTGGCTTGCCATCACTGCGAGGATGCCCCGTGCGCGAAGGCCTGCCCCACGGGTGCCTTGTTCTTTGATCCAAAGAACCATCGTATCGGCGTCAACGAGGACAACTGCATCGGCTGCAAGAGCTGCGTCATGGCATGCCCCTTTGGCGCCGTGAGCGTGGCGACCACGCAGGTTCCGGTCTTGATGGGCGACGTTCGCGTGGGTTCGCAGACCAAGAGCTTCGTGCTCAAGTGCGACCTGTGCGTGGACCGTCCCGGCGGTCCGGCGTGTGCCGAGGCGTGCCCGACCAAGGGCCTCACCCTGGTAGACGAGGAGCGCCTGGCGGAACTGACTGCCGAGCGTGCCCGCGCCACCATCGAAAACGAGGCGTAAGCGGGCGGCCATACAGGCCCAATGATTGTCAAATAAGTACCGAGTATTCGGTAGCAGAGAAAGGAAGGAGGGTGTCATGGAGAAGCATAAAGTGATCTGCCCGTATTGCGGCGCCGGTTGCCAGTTTAACCTCTTGGTCCAAAACGGCCAGGTCGTGGGTACCGAACCGCTCAACGGCATCACCAACCAGAGCGAGCTGTGCCTTAAGGGCATGAGCGGCTACGACTTCATCAACGACACCAAGATCTTGACTCCTCGCGTACTGCACCCGATGATCCGCCGCACCAAGGGCGCGGATCTTGAGCGCGTAAGCTGGGACGAGGCACTGGATTTCACCGCATCTAAGATGCAGGCCATAATTGACGAATATGGTCCTAACGCTGTCATGACCACCGGCTCTTCGCGAGGCGGCGGCAATGAGGCGAACTACGTCATGCAGAAGTTTACGCGTGCGTGCATCGGCACCCACAGCGTGGACAACTGCGCCCGTACTTGACACGGCCCTACTGTCCTCGGTCTGATGGACACGGTTGGTTCAGGTTGCATGTCATGCTCCATCCCCGGTATGGAGGATGCGGGCTGCATTTTCCTCTTCGGCTATAACCCTGCCGATTCGCACCCCATCGTCGCAAGGCGTATCGTGCGAGCCAAAGAAAAGGGTTGCAAGATCATCGTCGCCGACCCGCGCCATATCGAAACCGCGCGTATCGCCGATCTCTACCTTCCGATCAAGAACGGTTGCAATGTCGCGTTCCTCAACGCCTTTGCCAACTGCTTGGTCAACGATGGCCTCTACGACAAGAAATTCGTCGCCGAGCACACGAACGGCTTTGACGAGTGGTGGGAGACCATCAAGAATTACACTCCCGAATCCGTACAGGACATCACGGGTGTCGAGCCCGCGTTGATCCACCAAGCTGCCGAGATGTACGCCACGGCGAAGCCCTCTGCCATCATTGGCTGGGGTATGGGCGTATGCCAGCAGAAGCAGAACCTGAAGACGGTGCACACCATCGCCTCCATCGCCTGCGTTGCCGGTCAGATCGGCAAACCCAATTCCGGCCTCGCGCCCGTGCGCGGTCAGAACAACGTCCAGGGCTCCTGTGATATGGGCATGCTGCCCAACCTGTACCCTGGCTACCAGAAGGTCACCGACCCGGCTGTGCGTGCCAAGTTTGCCAAGGCTTGGGGCGTGCCCGAGGAAAAGCTCCCGCTCGAGGAGGGCTACAAGCTCACCGACCTGGGCCACCTGGTCGACGAGGGTAAGGTGCACTGCTTCTACAACTACGGCGAGGACCCGGTGCAGACCGAGCCCGATTCGGCCGGCATGCGCAAGACGCTCTCCGAGCTGGACCTGTTCATTTGCCAGGACATCTTTATGACGCAGACGACCATGCTCGCCGACGTCATCCTGCCCGCTACCTCTTGGGGCGAGCACGAGGGTGTCTTTACCGCATCCGACCGTAGCTTCCAGCACTTTGACGCGGCCGTTCCGCCCAAGGGCGAGTGCCGTCACGACTGGGAGATCTTCGCGGACCTGTCTACGCGCATGGGCTATCCCATGCACTACGACAACACCGAGCAGATCTGGAACGAGTGCATTAGCCTGTGCCCCAACTTTGTGGGCGCGACCTACGAGAAGATGGCTCCCGAGGGCGGTTACGCCCAGTGGCCCGTCAAGAGCACCGATGTGAACGACCGCGGTACGCCCGACATGTTCGCTGGTGGCAAGTTCACCACCAAGGACGGCCGCGCCAACCTGATGGCACACGACTGGGAGGCGCCCTCCGAGCTTCCCGACGATGAGTACCCGCTCATCCTGTGCACCGTCCGCGAGGTCGGCCACTACAGCTGCCGCTCGATGACCGGCAACTGCAAGACGCTGGCACTGCTTGCCGACGAGCCCGGCTTTGTCCGCATGAATCCCGCGGACGCCCAGGCACGCGGCATCAAGAATGGCGACATCGTCTCGATCCACAGCCGCCGCGGCCAGGTATACAGCCGCGCCGACGTGAGCGACCGCATCAACAAGGGCACGGTCTATATGACCTACCAGTGGTGGATCGGCAAGTGCAACGAGCTGACCATGCACAAGGTCGACCCGGTCTCGCATACGCCCGAGGACAAGTTCTCCGCCTGCCAGGTCGACGCTATCGCCGACCAGGTCTGGGCCGAGGGCGAGGTCGAGCGTCAGTACACCGAGCTCAAGCAGGCTCTGGTGGACGCCGCCGCTCCCCAGGACGTTGAGCCTGGCGCCGCCAAGTTCGACGACGAGACGCACGTGAATCAAATCGTGTAGTCCCGTTCTCGTTGGCTTTTTGGGCCGGGCGTCCCGTACGTTCGGGAGCCCGGCCCGTTATTTTGAAAGGAAGTGGGGATGAACCGCTTCATCGACATCAACCCGGAGAGGTGCATCGGCTGCGGAACATGCCAGTCCGCCTGTGCCGACGCCCACCGGATGCAGGGTCTTCAGGATACGCCGCGCCTGGCGCTCGTGAAGACCGGCGGTATTTCGGCCGCCCTTGCCTGCCACCATTGCGAGGGTGCCCCCTGCGCCGAGGTCTGCCCGGTGAATGCCATCGAGCACGATGGCGATCGCATCCACGTCAAGGAGCAGGAGTGCATCGGGTGCAGGCTGTGCGCCATCGCGTGCCCCTTCGGAGCCATCCATCCCGATGGCACGTCTATCGCCGGTGTCGCAGGCATGTGCGACCCGACGCCTTCGTATCCTAAGTCCCTGAGCAGCCTGCTTACGTGGGCTCCCGGCCAGTACACCTGCGCTGTTAAGTGCGACCTGTGCGCCTTCGATCCGGACGGTCCGCATTGTGTGGCGGCGTGCCCCACCAAGGCGCTGACCGTCATGGGCGGCGCGGCCGATCGCGAGCTCGACGAGGCCAAGCGCCTGCGCTCGATCGAAAACGGTCCGGTCGTCGACGTTACCGCTGTGGCCCAGGGTCTGTCCGAGAAAGCAGAAGGGAGCGTAAACAATGGATAGCATGACGCTGTTTATCGCATCGCTTGCCGTCTCGTGCGTCGGTGCGCTCGCCTCGGTTCTGCTGATTAAGGCCGACAACGCCGCCAAGACCGCCGGCTGCCTGATCGGCGCCGTCGCGGCCGTGCTGTCGTTCATCGCGGGCCTCGAGGCCGTGCTTGGCGACGTTTCGTCCCTCAACACGGTCTTCTTCTTCCCGTTCGCCCGTCTCGAGGTCTTGCTCAACGGCCTTGCGGGCCTGATCGTGGTCCTCATCTCGATTCTCGCCTTTGCGGGCTTCATCTACGGTCTGTCCTACTTCGACGAGTACCCGGGCAAGGTCGGGCGCGCCGGCTTCTTTATGAACACCTTCGTCGCCTCGATGATGCTCGTCATCACCGCCGACAACGTGTTCTGGTTCCTGGTCGCCTTTGAGCTCATGTCCCTTACGAGCTACTTCCTTGTCGTTATCGAGGAGAACAAGAACTCCATTAGGGGCGGTTGGCTCTACTTCGTCATCGCGCACGTGGGCTTCGTTCTCATCATGGCGAGCTTCCTGCTCATGACCAACGGCGTGGGCGGTTCCTTCAGCTTCAGTGATTTCCGTACGCATGACTTTGGACCCGCCGTCTCCTCCGCGTGCTTCGTCCTCGCGTTCTTCGGATTTTGCGCGAAGGCCGGTATCATTCCGCTGCACTCCTGGCTGCCCCAGGCGCACCCCGAGGCGCCGTCCAACGTGTCCGCCCTCATGTCCGGCGGCATGATCAAGATCGGCATCCTGGGAATCCTCAAGGTCGGTCTCGACCTGCTCGCGGGTTCGGGCGTCCAGCTCTGGTGGGGCCTCATGGTCCTGGTCTTCGGATCCATCTCGTCGGTCCTGGGTGTCGTCTACGCCCTACACGAGCACGACATCAAGCGCCTGCTTGCCTATCACTCCGTCGAGAACATCGGCATCATCTTGCTCGGTGTCGGCGCGTCCATGACGGCGCACGCCCTGGGCAACGACGTCATCGCGACGATCGCGCTCATGGCCGCCCTCTACCACACGCTCAACCACGCCATGTTCAAGGGCGAGCTGTTCCTCGGCGCGGGCTCCCTGCTCTATGCCACGGGTACGCGCAACATGGAGAAGATGGGCGGTCTGTTCCGCCGCATGCCGGTCACGGCCGTCTGCTTCCTCATCGGTGCCCTTGCCATCTCGGCCATCCCGCCGCTCAACGGCTTCGTTTCCGAGTGGTTCACCTACCAGTCCCTGTTCAACATCTCGACGCTCTCCGACCCGGTCGTCATGGTGTTCGCCGTCGCCTCCGCGGCCGCCCTCGCCATCACCGGTGCCCTGGCCGTCACGTGCTTCGTGAAGGCCTACGGCGTCTCGTTCGCGAGCAGCCCTCGTTCCCAGGAGGCCGCGAACGCCAAGGAGTCCCCGGCTCCGATGTTGTTCTCGCAGATGCTCCTCGCGGCCATCTGCGTGGTACTGGGAATCGGCTCCCCGGTCATCGCCCCGGTTCTGGGCGACGTCGCCCAGAGCGTGCTTGCCGGCTCCGCCGTCACAGCCACCTCGGGCGTGTCTCTCGTGAACGAGATTTCCGGTGCCGCCACCTCCACCCCCGCGATCGCCATCGCGCTCGTGGTCCTCACCGGCCTCGCGTTCGCGTTGAGGTCCTGCCTCGGCGCCAAGGCCCCCGCTAAGAAGACCGACCCTTGGGCGTGCGGCTACGAGCCCAACGAGCACATGCCCGTCGTCGCCACGAGCTTCGCGTCCGACGTCGAACTCTTCATGGGCCCGCTCTACACCCTGCGCGAGGTATGCACCAAGATCTGCTGGTCCATCGCGCACGTGTTCCAGAAGCTCACCGGTGTCGCCCAGGGCGTCGAGCCCCTGCCCGACCGTTTCCTGGTCGATGCACCGAGCGAGGGTGCCGACAAGCTGGCCGGCCTCGCCTCCAAGATCGAGGGCGGCAACTACTCCGTATACATCTGCTACATCGTCGCGGCGCTCGTGGTCTTCCTCGTGCTCGCCGTGGTCATGGTCTAGAGAGGGGAGAGGATATTATGAACATCGTTCTTGCGATGGCGCAGGGCCTCGTGGTCATGCTGGTCGCGCCCTTCTTCTCCGGCCTCGCCCGTGTGATTCGCGCGAAGATGCACAATCGCCGCGGTCCGTCCATCCTTCAGGATTACCGGGACCTCGCGAAGCTCATGGCGCGTCCCGAGTCCGTGAGTTCCGACTCGAGCTTCGTGCTGCGCATCATGCCGCCGCTGTTCCTCGCGGTGTCGTTTATGCTCGCCATGGGCCTGCCCATGTTCACGCTCCAGAGCCCCATGCCCGTCTTTGGTGACGCCATCACCATCATGTACGCGCTCGCGCTGTCCCGCTTCTTCTTCGCGCTGTCCGGCGTGGATTCCTCCAACGCCTACGCGGGCTTCGGCGGTATCCGCGAGCTCCTCATGAGCGTGCTCATCGAGCCGTCCATGCTCATCGCGCTGTTCACCGTCGCCATCGTGTGCGGCTCCACGGACATTGCGACCATGGGTCAGCACATCGTTACGGGCAACGTCTCGAGCGTCGTCGCCGTTATCCTCGCCGGCGTCGCCTTCGCGGCCGCCTGTTACATGGAGCTCGGCAAGCTTCCGTTCGATCAGGCCGAAGCCGAGCAGGAGCTCCAGGAGGGCCCGCTCGCCGAGCTCTCCGGCCCGTCCCTGGCCATGATGAAGCTCGCCATGGGCATGAAGCAGGTCGTGGTCGTCGCTTGGTTCACCTCCATCTTCATCCCCTGGGGAGAGCCCGCGACCATCGGCGTCACCGCTCTCGTGGGCGCCGTCGTCTTCCTCGTCAAGTGCCTGGTCGATTTCGTCGTCTGCGGCGTGCTCGAGAACTCCGTTTCCCGTTCGCGCTTCAAGGTGCTCGGTAACCAGACCTGGGCCGTCGTCGGCATCGCGGTCCTCGCGTTCGTCTTCGTCGTCGTAGGCGTGTAGGGAGAAGGGAGAAACTATGTCAATCGAATCGAGCTTGTCCCTCTTTGCCATGGTGGCGATCGCCGTCCCCATGCTGGGCTCCCTGCTCATCGTCATGCTGCCGCGTCCCTACGCTAAATGGATCTGCGCCTTTGCCGGCGGCATCGCCACGGTCGCTTCCGTTGGCTTGGCCGCGACGTTTGCCGGAAACGGCATGAACGCGGTCGATGTAACCTGGGCGAGTATGGGCCAGACCTTGGTCATGGGCTTCATATTCGACCGGATGAGCACGCTGCTCGCACCCGCGTTCGTCGCTATCGGCCTGCTCGTCGTCATCTATTCGTTCCCGTACATGAGCGATAAGAATAAGGAGCATCCCGACGCGCCCCGTCGTCGCTTCTACGTGTACTTCTCCACGTTCATCGGCGCCATGGCCGGTCTCGCCTACAGCTCCACCATCGTCGGCCAGCTCGTTTTCTTCGAGATCACCGGTGTGTGCTCCTGGGGCCTCATCAGCTACTACATGACGCCCACGGCCAAGAAGGCCGGTATGAAGGCGCTCATCATCACCCATATCGGCGCTCTGGGACTCTACATCGGCGCGGCCTTCCTGTTCGCCGGAACCGGCACGTTCGCGCTGAGCGCGATCTCCCAGCTCGATTCCGGTATGAAGACCGTCGTGCTGCTGCTCATCCTGTTCGCTGCTTGGGCCAAGTCCGCCCAGTTCCCGCTCTACATGTGGCTGCCCTCCGCAATGGAGGCCCCCACGCCCGTTTCCGCCTACCTTCATGGCGCGTCCATGGTTAAGGTCGGCGTGTGCGTGTTCGCCCGCGCTCTTGCGAGCGCCGGCGATATCCCCGAGATCGTCGGTTGGGTCGCCATCATCGACGCCGTCGTGACCATGCTCTTCGGCTTCCTCATGTACCTGCCCCAGAAGGATATGAAGCGCCTGCTCGCCTTCTCGACGATCGCGCAGCTCGCCTACGTGTTCTTTGGCCTGGGCCTCTCCGTGTTCGGAAGCCAGATGGCGTTTAACGGCGCCGTCGAGCACATCTTCAACCACGCGTTCACCAAGACCCTGTTCTTCCTCATCGCTGGCTCTCTCAGCTTCACGCTGGGAACCCGTATGCTGCCCAAGATCCAGGGCCTCATGAAGAAGTACCCGGTCACGGGCGTGGGCTTTGCGGTCGCCGCGACCGCTATCGCCGGCGTGCCCCCCATGAGCACGTTCTTTTCCAAGTTCCAGATCATTTCCGGTGGCTTCGCGGTTGGTGCTACCAACACGGTCATCTTTGTCCTCGTGTGCGTCATGGTCGTCGAGACCGTCGCCACCTTCGCATGGTTCCTGCGTTGGATGGGTAAGGTCCTGCCCGGTGAGCCGAGCGAGACCGTGGCCGCCGGCCAGCCCCTTCCGCGCGCCATGGCGTTCGTGTTCGTCGTCCTCATGATCATGGTCGTCGTCGCCGGTCCTCTGTCCTCTAGTTGGATGGGTTAGGAGGTAGGACATGGGTTATTCGTTAGTCAATATCCTGGGCGGTCTTCTGATCGTGACCTCCACCATGGTGGTCGTCTCGAAGACCATCCCGTCCGCCATTAAGTGGTACGCGATCCAGTCGGTTGTCCTGGTGGGCGTGCTGCTCACCCTGGGCCTCACCACCGGTGCCACCGAGCTTCTCATGTGGGCCGCGTCGGCCTTCGTCACCAAGGTGATCCTCGTTCCGTTCATTCTCAACCGTGCCTACAAAAAGATGGGTTCGCCTGCCGATAGCACGCTGACCTCCTCCATCAAGCCGGCCTGGACCATCATCCTCACCGGTCTGGAGGTGGCCATCTGCTTCACGGTGGTCACGCGCCTGAGCCTGCCCACCGCCGAGGTGGCTACTCCGGCCCTCGCCATCAGCTTCGCGCACTTCTTCGTCGGCCTCACGTGCATCATCTCCCAGCGCAACATCCTCAAGCAAATCTTCGGGTACTGCCTTATGGAGAACGGTAGCCACGTGACGCTCGCCCTGCTCGCGCCCACGGCCCCCGAGATCATCGAGATCGGCATCGCCACCGACGCCATTTTCGCCGTCATCATCATGTCCGCCGTCGTCGTGAGGATCTGGAACGACACCAAGTCGCTCGACTCCCACGACCTGACCGAATTGAAGGGGTAGGCCATGGATGTTTCAATGCTGACGGTCGCCCTGCTCGCTTGTCCCCTCGTGTTCTCCCTGATTATGGCTGCGCTCCCCAAGACGACGTCCTACAGCGTCTTTGCGGGGCTCAACACCATCTCCGTCGCGGCGACCCTCGTCCTTTCGGTCGTCACCGCGGGAACCATGCTCTCGAGCGGGCAGAATATCGACGCTTTGGGCCTGTGGCTCCATCTCGATTCGCTCTCGTCGATCTTCGTCCTTCTGGTAGGCATCATCGGGTTCATCACCGGCGTGTACTCCATCTCCTATATCAAGATCGATATCGAGGAGAAGACCATGCCGGCCGAGCGCACCAAGCAGTACTACGCGCTGTTCAGCCTGTTCGTCTTCACGATGCTGCTCGCCTGCCTGTCCAACAACATCATCCTCACCTGGGCGGCGGTCGAGGCCACTACGCTGTCGACCGTGTTCCTCGTGGGCATCTACAAGAACAAGCAGGCGCTCGAGGCGTCTTGGAAGTACGCGATGGTCTGCACCGCCGGTGTGGCCTTCGGCCTGTTCGGCACGCTGCTCATCTACGCGAACGCCGCCGATATCATGCCCAACGCGCATGAGGCCGCCTTCCTCACCTCCATCATGCCCTACGCCGACCAGTTCGACCCGATGCTCGTGCGCCTCGCGTTCGCGTTCATCGTCATCGGCTTCGGCACCAAGGCGGGCCTGTTTCCCATGCACACCTGGCTGCCCGACGCGCACTCCCAGGCTCCGAGCCCGGTCTCCGCGCTGCTCTCGGGCGTGCTGCTCAAGTGCGCCATGCTGGTGATCATCCGCTTCTACTCCCTGTCCATCATCACGGTGGGCGACACCTATCCGCGAACGCTCCTGCTCATCCTGGGCACGCTGTCCATCCTGGTGGCTGCCCTGTGCATCTTCAAGCAGGACGATATCAAGCGCCGCTTCGCGTACTCCTCCGTCGACAACGTCGGCGTGGTCGCGCTGTGCCTGGGTATCGGTGGCCCGCTCGGTATCGCCGCCTGCCTGCTGCACTGCATCTTCCACGGCTTCACGAAGGCGCTCGCCTTCTGCATGGCCGGTAACATCCAGCACATCTACCACACCCGCGACCTGAACAAGATCAAGGGCGTCGTCGAGATCGCTCCCGTCACGGCAGCGCTCACCATCATCGCCCTGCTCGCGCTCGCCGCCTTCCCGCCGTTCGCCCTGTTCATCTCCGAGTTCCTCACCTTCGTGGCCGGCGTTCAGTCCGGTCCCATCTGGGTGGTCGTGCTCGTGGCCATCGGCCTCACCGGCGTGTACTTCGCCCTTACCGGCATCGCGCTCAAGTCCATCTTCGGCAAGGCGCCCGAGGGCATGAAGCGCCACGAGGTGCCCGCCCTCATGATCATCCCCGAGATCGCCCTCGCGATCGTGGTCATGTGGTTCGGTATCGCCACCCCGGTCGCCATCACGAGCGGCGTCGAGGATGCAACGTCCGTCGTTTTGAACCAGAGCGTCGAAGAGCTCCACGAGGCCCCTCTCTACCGCATGGTGTTCAGTTCCCAGACCAAGACAAGTGAGGTGAATTAGCACCATGGCAGAACCTGAAAAGAAGGACTACGCTCGTCGCTGCGAAAGCCACGTCGAGGCCCTGCGTGCTGCAGTGCCGGGCGCTATCGAGAAGGTCGAATGGCAGTGCGAGGACCAGCTGACGATCACCGTCAAGCTGGACCGTCTGCCCGAGGCCGTCCACTACCTGTATTACGAGCGCTACGGCTGGATTCCTGTGATTGTCGGCAACGACGAGCGCAGCCTGTGCGGCCGTTACGCCGTGTACTACGTCATCTCCATGGAGGGGGAGGACCCCGGCTGGGTTACCGTGCGTGCCGAGGTCGACCCCGCCAAGATGACGTTCCCGTCCGTGACGCCGTTCGTCCCCGCCTGCGTGTGGGGCGAGCGCGAGCTGCGCGATATGTTTGGCCTGATTCCCGAGGGTCTGCCCGATCGCCGTCGCCTGGTGCTTCCCGACGATTGGCCCAGCGGGCTGTACCCGTTGCGCAAGGATTCGATGGATTACCGTTTCCGCCCCGCCCCCGCGAGCGACATGGAAAACTACGAGTTCTTGGCCGACACCAAGGGCAAGGAGACCACGCTCGTTCCCATGGGACCGCTGCACATCACCTCCGACGAGCCCGGCCACTTCCGCCTGTTCGTCGAGGGCGAGACGATCGTCGACGCCGACTACCGTCTGTTCTACGTGCACCGCGGCATGGAGAAGGTCGCCGAGACGCGCCTGAACTATGACGCCGTGACGTTCCTCGCCGACCGCATCTGCGGCATCTGCGGCTGCGCCCACTCGGTGGCCTATGCCGAGGCCGTCGAGCGCGCCCAGGGCATTCATGTCCCGCCGCGCGCCCAGTACATCCGCGCCATCATGCTCGAGGTCGAGCGCCTGCACTCGCATCTGCTCAATATTGGCCTGGCATCGCACTACACGGGCTTCGACTCCGGCTTCCAGCAGTTCTTCCGCGTCCGTGAGAAGTCCATGGACCTGGCCGAGAAGCTCTCCGGTCACCGCAAGACCTACGGCCTCAACGTGATCGCCGGCGTGCGTCGCGACATTTTGGCCGAGCAGAAACTCTCCACGCTCACGACCATCCACCAGCTGCGCTCCGAGGTTCAGGAACTCGTCGACATGCTGCTCTCCACGCCCAACTTTATTGAGCGTACGAGTGGCATCGGCATTCTGGATCGAAAGATCGCACGCGACTTCTCGCCGGTCGGCCCGCTCATGCGTGGCTCGGGCTATGCCCGCGACGTGCGCTTTGACCATCCCTTCGACGGCTACGCCGATCCGGATGTCCAAAAGATGCACGCCGCTACGGCCGACACCTGCGATGCCTTCGGCCGTACCGCCGTTCGCATCCAGGAGGTCTATGATTCGATCGACATGATCGAGACCATGCTCGAGAACTGCCCGTCGGGCCCCATCCTCACCACGGATTGGGAGTACACCCCGCACAAGTACGCCATCGGCGCCACCGAGGCGCCGCGCGGCGAGGACGTGCACTGGGCCATGCTCGGCAACAACCAGAAGTGCTACCGCTGGCGCGCCAAGGCCGCCACGTACAGCAACTGGCCGGTCCTGCGCTACATGTTCCGCGGCAACACCGTGGGTGACGCGGCGCTGATCGTCGGCTCGCTCGACCCGTGCTACTCCTGCACCGACCGCGTTACGGTGACCGATGTCGCCGCCAAGCGCGACCACGTGCTCGACAAGGAGCAGTTCGAGAACGTCTGGCGCGACAAGTCGCCGCTTGCGGGCGAGGGCACCATGGCCGCTCCGCTCGATGAGGAGGCGCTCTAATATGCTGAAGCTTTGGAAGGTTAACGCCAAGGCCGGCGACGCGACGGTCAAGTACCCGTTTGCGCCGTTTCCCACCAACAAGGACATGCGCGGCAAGCCCGAGCACAATGCCGAGCTCTGCATCGCCTGCGGTGCCTGCGGCGTGGCGTGCCCGGCCGATGCCATTCGCATGGACACCGACCTTGCGGCCGATACCATTACCTGGTCGATCGACTACGGTCGCTGCATCTTCTGCGGCCGCTGCGAGGAGGCCTGCCCCATGGAGGCCATCAAGCTCACCGAGGAGTTTGAGCTGGCCGTCATGAGCAAGGACGACCTCACCAGCAAGAGCGTCTATACGCTCGAGCACTGCTCGCGTTGCGGCAAGCCGTTTGCCCCGCACAAGGAGATCGACTACGCCAAGCGCCTGCTGCAAAAGGCCGGCGGCATGGAGGCCGAGCAGGCCGCCCGTACCGTCGGTATGTGCCAGGAGTGCAAGCGCGAGCTCGACGCCCTGCGCGCCGCCTCGGCCGTAAAGACCGGCAACGCTGCCGGTATGGCTGCCAACGAGACACTTGCGTCCGGCGAGCCCCAGGGCCCCGGCATGGAGTATCTGGGCGGCCACGGTGTGAACCCGGAGTATATCGACCGCGAGCTCAACCCCGATGCGCCCGAGATTCCCGCCGGTCCGGCGCCGGTCGAGGGCATCATCATGGATTTTGATACGAAGGAGGAGTAACCATGGCCGAACCCACGCTTTTGCCCGAGCGGCTTCAGTACCGCCCGACCAAGATCGAGCTCGACGAGAGCATCGAGAAGGCCAAGGCGACCCTTCTTAAGAAGATCAAGCGCTCGGTGTACGTCTACCGTGTTGACTGTGGCGGCTGCAACGGCTGCGAGATCGAGATCTTCGGTTCCATCACGCCCGTCTTCGACGTCGAGCGCTTTGGCATCAAGGTCGTGCCCTCGCCCCGTCACGCCGATGTGCTGCTGTACACCGGCGCCGTGACGCGTGCCATGCGCATGCCGGCCCTGCGCGCCTTTGAGGCCGCACCCGATCCCAAGATCGTGGTGTCCTATGGCGCGTGCGGCTGCACCGGCGGCATCTTCTACGACAACTACTGCGTCTGGGGCGGCACGGACAAGATTCTGCCGGTCGACGTCTACATCCCCGGCTGCCCGCCCAGCCCCGCGCAGACCATCTACGGCTTTGCCATGGCGCTCGGTCTGCTGGACCAAAAGCTCCATGCCGAGACCACGGTGGAGGCCGCCGGCGAGCAGGCCGATATCCTGCACCCCGGCGTGCCGTACAAGCTGCGCGTTGCCATCGAGCGCGAAGCTCGCGCCATGAGCGGCTACCGTTACGGCCGCGACCTGGCCAATGAGTTTATGGATACGCTCGAGGGAGCGCCCAAGGGCGATATCCGCGGTGCCATGGCGCTGCTCATCGACAAGCAGGACGATCCGCGCCGCGTCGAGGTGTACTCGGCGCTGCAGGATCTGGTGCTGGCCGGAGGTCGCTAGATGGAGCTCACGGACCGCTCTGGTTACTTTGCGGGCCCCGGCATGCTCGGCGGCTCCTTTGGCGATGCCTCGCGCGCAAGCGACGAGGCTGCCGAGGGCGTCGCCGACCCCTGCCTGGGCCATGCGCCCGACCAGGTGGTCTTCTATGAGCTCACGCGTAAGTTCGTGGAGACCGAGGAAGACGTTCCCCAGGAGGCCTGCGACGTGCTGTACTACACGCTCGCCGTGGGCCACCACACCGGCGTGCTCGACTGCTTTGAGCCGCGCCTGTCGGTGCCGGTGAGCGTGTTCTATTCGCTCGTCGACGCGCTGCCGGAGGGGGAGGCCAAAACCAAGTTCGAGGCCATCCGCTCCTTTGGCGAGTGCCAGCTCGACAAGGCGGCGGTGCCGTCGCTGCTCGAGGCCTGCGATGCGCTGCTCGACGAGCGCGGTTTTCGCGGGTCGGCCAAGGCCGGCATCTCGGTGTTCGACGACGACTTTGGCCTGCATGCCCAGCAGGTCGCGTTCTTAATGAAGTTCCGCGATCTGGTGGAGCGCGTGCGCGATGTGTCGGGCGTGTATCTGACGGGGAGGCTGCAGTAATGGGTCGCGTTGTGGATGGCCGCGTGAACGGCGCCCCGTTTGCGGGTATCGTGCTCACGGCGGGAAGCGTGCTGCGTGCCGACGATGCCGCCGGCCCCGTGCTCTCCAAAAAGATGGAGGACGCTCCCATCGCCGGTTGGTACACCATCGACGGAGGCCAAACGCCCGAGGACGACATCATCGAGGTCAAGCGCGAGCGTCCGCCGCGTCTGGTCTTAGTCGATGCCGCCGACATGGCACTGCCCGCCGGCGCCATCCGCTTGCTCGACAAGCGCGATGTGGCCCGCAAGTCGATGTTCACCACGCATTCGCTCCCTTTGTCGATTCTGATCGAAGAGATTGAGCAATCGTGTGATGATATCGTCTTCGTCGGGATTCAGCCGGGCGACACGGAGTTCTACAACCCCATGTCCCCGGAAGTCTTTGACGCCGTCGACGCCGTGTATGACGCCGTGGCCGCCAACGACTTTTCCCACTTTGTCCGCTTGGGGCAAGAGCAATAGGAGCGCTTGCCCCTGCTGATTAGGAAAGAAGTGATTGACATGGCAGATTCCAAGGTGGAGTATCCCGCTCCCGATTGCCTGGCGCCCGCCGCGATCGAGGCCAAGACCGAGGCCGCCGGCGTGACCAAGGCTAACCTGCCGGTCGCTAAGGCCTTTCTGTTGGCAATGTTCGCCGGTGCGTTCATCGCCTTCGGCGGCCTGTTCTTTACGGTGTTTTTGAGCGACAGCACGCTGGGCTGGGGTGCCCAGCGCGTCGTCGGCGGCCTGTGCTTTTGCCTGGGCTTGGTGCTCGTGCTGGTGTGCGGCGCCGAGCTGTTCACCGGCAACTCGCTTATGGTCTGCGCGCTCAAGAGCAAAAAGATCACCCTGGCTCAGATGCTCAAGGCATGGCTCGTCGTGTGGCTTGGTAACTTTGCCGGTGCCCTGTTCATCGTCTTTTTGGTGTACATGGCCGGCATTTACAAGCTCAACGGCGAGGCGGTCGCCAATTCCATGGTGAGCGTCGCCGCCGGCAAGGTGACGGTCGACTGGGTGACGATCTTCTTCCGCGGCATTCTGTGCAACATCTTTGTGTGCCTTGCCGTGTGGATCGGTACCGCCGGCAAGACCGTGGTCGATAAGGTTGTGGGCATTCTGCTGCCCATCGCCGCCTTTGTGGCCTGCGGTTTTGAGCACTGCGTCGCCAACATGTACTTTTTGCCCATGGGTGCCGTGATGCATGCATGCGGTTATGGTGCCGACGTCGCCGGCGCCGATGCGCTCAACGCCGCGGGCATTGCGTTTAACCTGTCCGCCGCTACGCTGGGCAACATCGTGGGCGGCGCGGTTCTGGTCGCGCTCGGCTACTGGTTTATCTACGCCAAGAAGTCCGAGGCGTAAGGTACCGTCTGTTTGACGTTGGGCCTCCCGCGGGGCGTTGCCGTGCGGGAGGCTTTTTGGGTCCGGGGCTCGTTGGCGGGCTTTTGGCTTGTTGTGTTTGGCTGATGAAAGGGGTAATCGAGATGGCATCTGCTGTGAAGCGTGACGGTCGCGCCGTGGTGACCACATGCGGGGGATGCTATGCCGATTGCGCCTTTGCGGCCCATGTTGAGGATGGACGTGTGGTGGCTGAGCTGCCGGTTGCGGGGCATCCGTGCGCGGCGCGTGCCCTGTGCGCCCGCGGGCGCCATCGCCTGTCTATGCCGTTTGACGAGCGCGACCGGATTTTGCATCCCATGCGCCGTCGCCAGGATGGCTCGGGGTTTGATGCGATTACCTGGGACGAGGCGTTTGCTCAGATTGCCGAGCGTCTTTTGGGGATTGTTGACGAGTGCGGGCCTCGTGCGCTGGGCATGACGCTCGGCGTGCCCTCGTTTGACCGCTACTGGGCGCATCGTTTTATTCATGCGCTGGGCTCGCCCAACGTATACGGTGCCGACGGTGCCTGCGAGGTAAGCCGACTTACCGGTTGGGAGCACAGCCTGGGCTATAGTCCCGCCTCCGACCTGGCGCATACCGATTGCATCATGTACCTGGGGCGTTCCATTGTTGATTCGTCGACGATGGGGGCCGTTGATGTGCTCAACGATGCCCGTCGCCGTGGGGCGAAGATTATCGTGGTCGACCCCCGGCGCAGCGGCTCGGCTGCGCTTGCCGACCGCTGGCTTCGCGTGCGCCCGGGCTGCGACCTGGCCTTGCTGCTGGGCATTGCGCATGTGCTCATTGCCGAGGACTTATTCGACCACGAGTTTGTTGCCCGCTATACCACGGGTTTTGATGAGCTGGCGCAGGCGGCTGCTGTTTGGACGCCTGAGTGGGCCGAGTCGATGTGCGACGTGCCGGCCGAAGAGATTGTCGCCACGGCGCGCGATCTCGCTGCCGCCGCGCCTGCCGCCGTGGTAGATGCTGGTTTTCATGGCGGCATTGGCATCGCGTATGCCAATAGCACCCAGACCGCGCGCGCGATTTGTCTGGTCGATGTGCTGCTGGGCTGCATCGGACACGCGGGCGGTGCCCTCAACCCGCCCACGCCGCTTGCGTTGGGCGATTTGGACCCTGCGCGTTTCGCGACGCCGTCGATGCCACGTGAGCCCAAGTTGGGGTCCGAGCGCTATCCACTGGTCGATCCGGTGCGCGGTCTGTGCACGACCATCGGTCAGTCGATTCTTGCCGGCGATTTGCGTGGACTTATCGTCTATGCCAGTAACCCCGGTGCGGGCTATGGCAATGCGCAGGCTTGGCTGGGTATTTTGCAGCAGCTCGACTTGCTCGTGACGATTGATATTCGCTGGTCCGAGACGGCGCGCGCTTCCGACTTCGTGTTGCCCGATGTGACGTATCTGGAGGCCGACCGCGGTGTGGGTACGGTCGTGGGCTGCAATGACGCGCGCGTGTTCTACCGCAACGCTGTACTGCCCGTGCAGCATGACGACACACGTCCCGGTCGGGAGATTTTTGCCGGTCTGGCGCAGGCGTGTGGCGTGGGCGAGTACTTCCAGTTTACGTCTGACGATCTGGCGGCTGCCCAGGTGGCGCCTTTTGGGATCGATCTGGACGAGCTCAAGGAGCGCGGCTGGGCCGATACGGGCATGGCGCTGCCGACGCGCACGGGTGAGCCGGTGATTCCGCTTGCCGGCGGCAAGATTGCGCTGGCAAGCGACATATGGGAGCGAGCCGGCATGGGTCGTGTGCCCAACTGGATCGCTCCCATGGTGGAGCCCGGCCCGGGGATGTTCCGCCTCATTAGCGGCAACCGTCCCTTTGAGTCGCATACTTCGCGCAGGCTCGCTGCCCAAGGTGCCACCGAGGCTGGATCGGACCTGGACGCCGTGCAGATGAATGCCGATGCTGCTGCGCACATGGGCATCGCCGACGGCGAGGTCGTCGAACTCGTGAGCGATATGGGCCGCGACCGCGTGCGCGCGGAGACGACGCCGTATCTGCATCCGGCGTGCATCTTCACCTCGGCCGCTCCCGGCGGGCATTCGTTTGGCGCCGATGCCGGTGGCGCTCAAGCCTTGGGCGTGGGTCCGCTCGACCATACGCCGTTGCGTTGGGACCCGTTGACGGGCGCTGCGCTCACCCAGGAAAACGCCGTTCGCGTGGAAAAGATCGCGGCACGCGAGGATAATAGCGATTGATTGACTCAGCCGATCGAATTGGCTGATAGTTTGACGTTCGAACGATTGATTCACCTTTGGTTTTGAAAGGTCGCACATGAGCGATAGCCAGAACATGTCCGATGAGGTACGCGCCCGCCTTCGCGCTATTCCTTCCGTCAACGAGCTGCTCGCAGAGTGGCCGGTTGTGAAGGCGGCGGGGGAGACCTGCGACGCGGTGGTGCATGCCGCCGTCACGGCCGAGCTCGATGAGGAGCGCGCCGCTATCCGTGCCGGCGCCGCCCCGCGTTCCAAGCGCGAGCTGGCCTCGGCCATCGAGTGGCGTGCGCATCGCTCCGCGCTGCCGAGCCTGCGTCCCGCCGTCAACGCCACGGGTGTGGTTATTCATACCAACTTGGGTCGCGCCCCGCTCGCGGAGCCGGCCGCCAAGGCCGTGGCCGAGGTCGCGCGCGGCTACAGCACGCTCGAGTACAGCGTGGACACCTGCTCGCGCGGGTCGCGCAAGGAGCACGCCGCGCAGCTCATCCGCTCGCTTACCGGTGCCGAGGACGCGCTGGTCGTCAACAACAACGCGGCGGCCGTGCTACTGGTGTTGGCAACCCATGCCGCGGGCAAGGAAGTCATCGTCAGCCGCGGCGAGCTTGTCGAGATCGGCGGCAGCTTTCGTATCCCCGATGTTATGGAGTCCTCGGGCGCCAAACTCGTCGAGGTCGGGGCCACCAACCGCACGCATTTGAGCGACTACGAGCGCGCCATCACGCCCGATACGGCGATGATTCTCAAGGTCCATCCTTCCAACTATCGCATCGAGGGTTTCCACGAGGAGGTGGGTTCTCGGGAGCTTGCTGCGCTTGCTCACAAGCATGGCCTGCTGTTCTACGAGGACCAGGGGTCGGGCGCGCTGTTGCCCGATGACATCCTGGTGCGCGGCGGTGAGGAGCCCACGCCGGCTTCGGTCGCGGCAGGGCTCGATCTGGTGTCGTGCTCGGGCGATAAGCTGCTCGGTGCCGCGCAGGCAGGCATTATCATGGGCCGTCGCGATCTGGTCCAGGCCTGCGGCGCACATCCGCTCATGCGCGCTCTGCGTCCGGGCAAACTGGCTCTGTCGGCGCTCGAGGCCACGCTGCGTATCTACATGGATGGCGCCGATGTTGCCCATCGCGATATTCCGGTGCTCAGCATGCTTACGCTGCCGCAGACTCATTTGGAGCGACGTGCCCGTAAGCTGCGTGATCGTATGGTCGCCGGGCTCGATAAGGCAGGTTGCCCGTGTGCCGTTGAGTTGGAGATTGTCGAGGAATCGTCGACCCCCGGTGGCGGCTCGCTGCCTACCGTGGAGCTGCCCACGATGTGCGTTGCCGTGCGTCTTGTTGACGAGCGCCTGACGGTCGACGCGCTCAAGCGCTCGCTTGTCCAGGACTTTGACACGCCGGTCGTCACGCGCACCTCGCACGACCGCATTCTGTTTGATGTGCGCACGCTCGTTGGCGATCGCGATATCGAGACGTCGGCATCGACGCTCGTCGCGTGCGTTAAGAAGGCGATTGCTCGATGAGTGAGGTTCAAGCGCTGGTGGAGTGTCCCGTTATCGTTGGCACGGCGGGCCACGTCGACCACGGTAAGTCGGCGCTGATCGAGGCGCTGACCGGCAAGAATCCCGATCGCCTGGAGGTCGAGCGTCGCCGGGGCATGACGGTGGAGCTGGGCTTTGGCGAACTGGCACTGCCGAGCGGCAAGATCGTTGGCCTTGTCGACGTGCCGGGCCACGCGCATTACCTGCGCGCTATGGTGCAGGGTGCGACAGGCATCGACGTTGCCGTGCTGGTGGTCTCTGCCGTTGAGGGCGTAATGCCGCAGACCCGCGAGCACGTGCATGTGCTGGAGCTGTTGGGCGTTACGCATATGGTGGTCGCGCTGACGATGCGCGACCTGGCCGACGCCGAGATGACCGAGCTTGCCGAGCTCGATGTCGATGACTTTTTGTCGGGTACCGTGTTTGCGGACGCGCCGTTCGTGCCCGTGTCGTCCAAGACCGGCGCGGGGATCGATGACCTGCTGGTTGCGCTCGACGAGCAGGTTGCCGCTTGCTGGGATGCCTGCCGTGCTCGTGCCGAGCTCACCGATGCCGCACCGCGTCTGCCCATCGACCGCTGCTTTACGATCAAGGGCGCCGGCACCGTCGTGACGGGAACGCTGCACGATGCGCCGGTTGCGGTGGGCGACGAGCTGATGGCCTTGCCGTCGCGTACGGTCTGTCGCGTGCGCGGGATTCAGGTGCATGGCGATGCGCCGCGGGCGTTGCCCGGTCAGCGTGTGGCGCTCAACTTGGCGGGCGATGCCGTCGCCGCGCTCGATCGCGGTGAGATGCTCGGCGTGGCGGGCCGCTTTGGCCAGACGATGCGCTTTATGATGACGTTTACCTACCTGGGTCGCGAGGGTGCCAAGCCGCGTGTGCTCGAGTCGGGTGCGCGTGTGCACGTGATGGCCGGCACGGCCGAGGTCGTCGGCCGCATCATGCTTTTGGAGGGCGAGGCGCCCATGGCGGTGGGCGAGACCCGTACCGTTCAGGTGCGCGTGGAGGAGCCACTGCCGCTACGTGCCGGGGACCATGCCGTGGTGCTGTCCTATTCGCCCGTGATGCTTATTGGCGGCGGGCGCGCGCTGCTTTCGCGCTGCCGTCGCTCGCGCGAGCTTGCCGAAGGGGAGCGTACGCTGTATGCGGCGCTCGAGTCCGGCGATATTGCGGGTGGTGTGGGCGCTTGGCTGGCGCTGCAGATGCTGCCAGTTACGGCGGTTGATGTTACCGACGCTTTGGATCTTGGTGTCGGCGAGGTGGATGCCGCACTGCGCGGGTTGGTGTCGCAGGGCTCTGTTCGCAAGCTTGCTGTGGGTGATGCGGACTACTTGGCGGACGCCGTGGTGCTCGACGCTGCGATGGATGCACTGGCGGCGACCCTGTCAGCCATGCACGCGGCGTCTCCCAAGGAGACGGGCTTTACGCCCGGTGCCGTTGCCCATGCTGCGTGGCCTGCCGCTGATGATGGCGTTGCCGCGGCTCTGATTGCCGAGGGCTGCTCGCGCGGTGTGTGTGCCTCCGAGGGCGCCGAGGTGTTCGACCCGCACTCCGCTGTCGCCGCGGCGCGTGTGGTGCGCGAGGCCTGCGAACGTATCGTTGCCTTGCTGGACGAAGCCGGCCTCGATGCACCGACATTGCCCGAGGTGGGCGAGCAGCTGCAGCTCGATCGCGACACCATGACGCGTGCCCTGCGCGAGCTTTCGCTCAACCGCTCGATCGTGAAGGTCGAGCGCGACGTTGCCCTGTCCGCTGCCGCCGAGGCCCATGCGCGCGAACTCGTCGCCGCCGCCATTGAGGCAGCCGGCGGCGCTGCCACCACGAGCGTGCTGCGCGAGGCCCTGGGCGTGTCGCGCAAACGCGCCATCAGCATCTTGGAGCACCTGGACGCCGTGCGCTTTACGGTGCTCGACAAGGACGCCGGCGGCCTGAGGTCCCTGCGCTAGGCCACCCTTATCAGTTGCGGTGAAATAGTTCCTGTTTTCGGCATCTAACGCCAAACCAGGAACTATTCCACCGCAACTTCTTGTTTGTCATTTTGGGATGGGGCCTGTCGGTTTGGTAAAATACCGCCGCACTTGGGAACGGATGGGCTCCGGTGGGCTCCGCGGTCCTCAAAACCGTTGCGAGGCGTGCAAAACGTCTTGGATGTGTTCGATTCACATACGTTCCCGCCATACGCTACCAGCGCTTTTGTGCTCGCGGTCTTGCTGCGTGCCGCAAAGGCGCTGTTTTGTTTTTGCACAGGTTTGCCGTGCCGCCCGCTTTATCGGCGACGGTATCTGGCTTCGTGCATCGGGTTTCGAGCATGCCGATGGAGGTGTTTTGTCGTATGACTACCGTAAGACGTGCCGATCTTTCTTGTGTCGTCCAGGCGGGCGGGTTGTCGTCGCGCATGGGCTGCGATAAGGCGCGCATGGCGTTTTGCGGCGAGCCGCTCATCGAGCGCGTGCTGGGTCGGCTGGCTCCAGTTGCCGGCGAGTTAGTCGTGACGACTTCGCGTCCCAGCGAGCTTGTCTATCTTGAGCAGCGCGCGTTTGGCGGTCTGGTGCCGCGAATAGTGTCGGACCTTGAGGGGCCGGCGGGTGCCATGCGCGGCATCGCGAGTTCGTTGGCCGCGGTCCGATTGCCGCTCGTGGCGATCGTCGCCTGCGATATGCCGTTTGTCTCGCCGGAACTCATCGGCGCGCTTGCCGATCGTGTTGAGGCCGAGGCGCTCGACGTGTGCGTGCCGCGCGAGGAGCGGGGGATTGAGCCGCTTTGCGCCGTCTGGCGTCGTGACGCGTGTACGCCGGTTGCCCAAGAGCTGCTCGCCTGCGACCGCCAGCGCATTCGCTGCCTGATCAATCGCGTTCAGGCTGGTTATATGGATGAGCCGCAGATTGTTAAGACCGCGGGCTCGACGCTCTGCTTCGAGAACGTCAATACGCCCGAGGAGTTTGCGGCGGCCGAGTTACTCGCCTAGACGATTGGAGTTGCCATGTCTCACGATATTTGCCCCGACACGGGAGAGCCTTGCACTTGCGATGGTTCCGAGCCCTGTACCTGCGGCTGCGGTGGCTGTGGACATACTGCGGAAGAGGAAGCGGCCGCCGCGGCGTATCGCGAGGCACACCGCGAAGGCCCGTCCGGTGATGCCCTCGACCACGAGCGCAAGATTATCGTGTCGTTTGACAGCACCTTCGATGTGATGGAATGCGAGCAGCTGTGCCTGGATGCCGGCGTGCCCGGGCGCATCATGCCACTGCCCGGCTCCATTACTGCCGGCTGTGGGCTTTGCTGGGTCATGCCGTTCTCCGGCGATGCGCTCGCCGCCTTCCGTGCTGCCACCGAAGGCCGCATTACCCCCGCCGACTACCATCAGCTCGTCCTCTAACCACCAACGCCACCACAAAGGCGCCTGTCCCCAATGTGGTGGTTTGGAACACGTGGACGAAACAGCTTCGAAACACGGGATTTGTGCGTCGGGCGCTCAAAAACGCCTCTACCTGCATCGTAATCAAAACGAAACATCTGCTCGTCGGCTTATGCGAAATTTTCCCGCAACAGTGCGATATTATCCATAAACGATAAAGCTCGCGGCGCATGGGGCGCCTCGAACGACACTTTTCTTTTCCATCAATTGGAGGAAGCATGAGCTACACGCAGAAAGTTCTCGACGAGCTCAAGGCCCGCTATCCCGAGCAGCCTGAGTTCATCCAGGCCGCGACCGAGATCCTCGGCACCATCCAGCCGGCGCTCGACGCCCATCCCGAGTACGAGGAGGCCGCCCTGCTGGAGCGCCTCGTCGAGCCCGAGCGCATCGTCATGTTCCGTGTCCCCTGGGTCGACGACCAGGGCAAGGTCCAGGTCAACCGCGGCTACCGCGTCGAGTTCAACTCTGCCATTGGACCCTACAAGGGCGGCCTGCGCTTTAACCCGACGGTCACCCTGGGCATGCTCAAGTTCCTGGGCCTGGAGCAGATTCTCAAGAACAGCCTGACCACCCTTCCCATGGGTGGCGGCAAGGGCGGTTCCGACTTTGACCCCAAGGGCAAGTCCAACAACGAGATCATGCACTTCTGCCAGTCCTTCATGACCGAGCTCTATCGCCACATTGGCCCCAACACCGACGTTCCCGCCGGCGACCTGGGCGTTGGCGGCCGCGAGGTTGCCTACCTGTTCGGTCAGTACAAGCGCCTGACCAACGAGTGGACCGGTGTCCTTACCGGCAAGGGCCTCTCCTTTGGCGGCTCGCTCGCCCGTACCGAGGCCACCGGTTACGGTCTGGTCTACTTTGTGGACGAGTACCTCAAGAGCCGCGGTGACTCCTTCGAGGGCAAGAACGTCGTCGTTCACGGCTCCGGTAACGTTGCCATCTACGCGGTCCAGAAGGTCGCCCAGCTCGGCGGCAAGGTACTGGCCTGCTCCGACACCCACGGCTGGGTCGAGGATCCCGACGGTATCGACTACACCGTGCTCGAGCATGTCTACAACAAGAAGCGCTCCGGCCACGACAAGGGTGTCACGCTCGCCATGTACGTTGACGAGAAGCCCAACGCCGTGTGGCACGAGGGCGACGGCCGTGGCGTTTGGCAGCTGCCCTGCGACATCGCGCTGCCCTGCGCTCGCGAGAACACGCTGCTGCTCGAGGACGCCCAGGCGCTCGTCGCCAACGGCTGCAAGGTGGTCGGCGAGGGCGCGAACATGCCCACGACCATCGAGGCCACGACCTACTTCCAGGAGAACGGCGTCGCCTTTATGCCCGGTAAGGCTGCCAACGCCGGTGGCGTGCTCGTGTCCGGCCTGGAGATGAGCCAGAACGCCGAGCACCTGTCCTGGACCTTCGAGGAGGTCGACGGCAAGCTCGAACAGCTCATGCGCGGCATGTTCCACAACGTGGACGACACCGCCAAGAAGTACGGCGAGGAGGGCAACTTCGTCATGGGCGCCAACATCGCCGGCTTCCTGAAGGTCGCCGATGCCATGCTCGCCCAGGGCGTCTGCTAAACCCTGCCTGACATAGCATCTAATGAGGCTCTCGGCTCAACGCCGGGAGCCTTTTTTGATCCGCATGCGACGGAGGAAAACGGTTCATTTTGTCCCGACACGAGCTGTGCCCCCTCGTTTGGTACACTTAAAGGTACTGGACAAGTGAAGAGATGGGGGAGAACGTGCTCAAGTTCGGTACCTACGTCCGTGTTGGAAACGCGGCCGAAGCCTATGAGCTCTTGCAGAAGAACCGCAACAACAAGATTGTGGGCGGTGGCATTTGGATGCGCTTGGGTTCGCGTCGCGTCGCGACGGCGATTGACCTTTCGGCCTGCGGACTCGATCAGATCGAGGAGACCGAGACCGAGTTTCGCATCGGTGCCATGTGTACCCTGCGCCAGCTCGAGCGTCATGCCGGGCTCAACGCGCTTGTCAACAATGTCTTTGAGTTCGCCGTCCACGATATCGTAGGCGTGCAGCTGCGCAATACCGCCACGGTGGGCGGCAGCATCTACGGCCGCTTTGGTTTTTCGGACGTGCTCTCGGCCTTTTTGGCGCTCGATTCCTATGTTGAGCTGACGGGCGCCGGCCGCGTGCCGCTCGCGGAGTTCGTGGACATGGGCTACGTACGTGACGTGATCGAGCGCGTCGTGGTCGTCAAGCACGATTACCGTGCGAGCTACGAGGCCGTGCGCAAGGCCGCGACCGACTTCCCCTCCTTAAACGTCACCGCCGCCTGGTGGGACAACAGCTGGCATGTCACCGTGGGCGCCCGCCCGCTGCGCGCGACCCTGCTGCAGGGCGAGGCTTGTGGCCTGGTGAACGAGCAGCCTTCCGAGGACGAGCTTCGCGCCCTTGCCGCATCCGTGCGTTCCCTGAGCTACGGCACCAACCTTTGGGGCTCGGCCGACTACCGCCGCCGCATCTCGGCCCCGCTTGCCGTCCAGGCTGTGCGTCGCGCCGCCGGCATCGAGCTCTCGGCTGCGCTTGCCCGCGAGCTCGAGTCCGTGCAAGTGCCTAAGTTTGCCACGGACGAGTATTCCTGCCGCCGCGTGCCCGGCGTCGATTCTAGCGAGGTGCGCTAATGGCTGCCAAACTCATCGATCTTTCCTTTACGCTCAACGGCCGCAAGGTCAAGGTTCAGATTGCCCCCGACACCATGCTCTTTTCGCTTTTGCGCGAGCAGGGCTGCGCGTCGGTGCGCTGCGCCTGCGAGACCACCAACTGCGGTCTGTGTACGGTGTGGCTCGACGGCGACCCGGTGCTGAGCTGCTCGGTTCCCGCCGCCCGTGTTGAGGGCCACACCATCACCACGCTCGAGGGCCTCAAGGCCGAGTCCGAGGCGCTCGCCCGCGCAATGGCTGCCGAAGGCGCCGAGCAGTGCGGTTTTTGCGCCCCCGGCCTTATCATGAACGTGCTGGCGCTTGCCCGCGCCGCCAAGGAGGACCCGAGCCTCGTCGCCACGCGCGAGGAGCTCTCGCGCCAGCTTGCCGGCAACCTCTGCCGTTGCAGCGGCTACGAGAGCCAGCTGCGCGCCATCGTGCGCTTCCTCAACGAGTCCGGCGTGCAGGTGGGCTTTGAGATGCCCGAGCTGCCGGTCAACGACACCAGCTGCGACGGTGTCTCCTACAAGCAGATCACTCACAAGCAGCCCAAGAAGGACTCGAAGGCCCTGCTCGAGGGACGTCCCGTCTACACGGGCGACCTGGTGCCCGCCGGCGCCCTGATCGTCAAGCTCAAACGCAGCCCCTATGCCCGCGCCAAGATCCGCTCCATCGATACATCGCGCGCCCTGAAGGTGCCCGGCGTGGTGGGCGTCTACACCTACGAGGACGTGCCCCAGCGCCGCTTTACCATCGCCGGTCAGAGCTATCCGCAGCCGAGTCCCTACGACCGCCTGATTCTCGAGAACCTGGTTCGCTACCAAAACGAGGAGGTGGCGATCGTCGCCGCCGAGACCGAGGAGGCCGCCGACAAGGCACTCAAGCTCATCAAGGTCGACTATGAGGTGCTCGAGCCCCTGCTCGACTTTACCCAGGCGCTCGATAACGACATCGTGGTCCACCCCGAGGGCGACGTGACCTTTATGTTCCCGCAGGGCGGCGACGTTGCTCGCAACCTGGTGTGCAGCGGTACCAGTGATTTTGGCGACCTTGACGAGGCATTCGCCCAGAGCGACATCGTCTTTGAGCGTACCTACACCAGCCAGGCCACGCAGACCGCGCCCATGGAGACCTTCCGCGCTTTCGCGACGACCGACGCGTTCGGGCGCATCTCGGTGACCACCTCTACACAGGTGCCCTTCCACGTTCGCCGCATGGTCGCGCAGTCGCTCGACATTCCGCAGTCGCAGGTGCAGGTCATCAAGCCGCGTATCGGTGGCGGCTTTGGCTCCAAGCAGACGGGCTGCTGCGAGATCTTCGTGGCGTTCGTGACGCAGCAGACCGGCCGCCCGAGCTACTGCTGCTACACCCGCGAGGAGACCATCACCGCGGGCAACTCGCGCCACCAGATGCAGATGACCGTTAAGCTGGGCGCCATGAACGACGGCACCATCACGGCCATCGACCTGCATACGCTGTCCAACGCCGGCGCGTACGGCGAGCACGCTACCACAACGATCGGCCTTTCGGGCCACAAGAGCCTGCCCATCTACAACCATGTGAAGGCAAGCCGCTTTAGCTGGGACGCCGTCTACACCAATACCAACCGTGGCGGCGCGTATCGTGGCTACGGTGCCACCCAGGGCCAGTTTGCCGTGGAGAGCGCCGTCAACGAGCTCGCCGACATGCTGCACATGGACCCCGCCGACCTGCGCCTTAAGAACATCGTGCGCGAGGGCGAGGTCATGCCGCAGTACTACAACGAGAAGCTCAACGCCTGCGCGCTCGACCGCTGCCTGCTGCGCGCGATGGACATGATCGGCTGGCGCGACAAGCCGCTGGCCGTGGACCTGGGCGACCGCGTGCGTGCTCTGGGCTGTGCGCTCACCATGCAGGGCTCTGGTATCTCCAACGTGGATATCGCCGGCATCGACATGCGCCTGGAAGAGGACGGCTTCATTACCATCGGCACCGGCGCCACCGATAACGGCATGGGCGTCGACACGATCCTGGCGCAGATTGCCGCCGAGGAGCTGGGCGTGGAGAGCTCGCTCATTGTGGTGCGCGGCGTGGACACCGACGTGTCGCCGTTCGACGCCGGCTCGTACGCGAGCTCCGGTACCTACGTGACGGGCCTTGCCGCCAAGAACGCCGCGACCGAGCTGCGCGAGAAGATTTGCGCCAAGGCTGCCCAGATGTGGGACCTGGACGCCGCCGACGTGGTCTTCGATGGTCAGTACGTGCGCCTGTCCGACGAGCGCGCCGCGCGTGAGCAGAACCGCTACCTCACGCTGCGCGACTTTGCCAACCTGTGCGTCAAGAACATCGCGGGCGGCGATGCGCTCACCTCGCATGCCTCTGCCTGCCTGCCCGTTTCGCCTCCGCCGTTTATGGCCGGCATTGCCGAGGTCGAGGTCGACAAGGCCACCGGCAAGGTGACTGTGGTGGATTACGCTGCGGCTGTGGACTGCGGCACCGTGATCAACGAGGCGCTCGCGCGCGTCCAGGCCGAGGGCGGCATTGCCCAGGGCATCGGCCACGCGCTCTACGAGATCGTCGAGCACGATGATCGCGGCCGCCTGCGTACCGGCAACTTTATGAGCTACAAGCTGCCCACGCGCCTGGATATCGGAAGCATTCGCGTGGCCTTTGAGCCGAGCTACGAGCCGACGGGCCCGTTTGGCGCCAAGTCAATCGGCGAGGTCGTCATCAACACGCCGCTCGCCGCCGTGGCCTCGGCCGTGGCGCACGCCACCGGCCACCAGGTTCGCTCGCTGCCCATCACGCCCGAGAAGGCCCTGCTGGGGGAGTAGGCGAGGAGGCGCTGTACCCGCTCATTGCCTAGCCCGGGGAAACTGCAGCCCACTTTTCAACTGAATTGTGGGCTGCAGTTTCCGTTTGAGGGCCTTGGCGGAAAGTGCATCCCGGAATAGGGGCTCAAAACGGGTTGCAGTTTCCGGTTGATGGCTATAGCGGAAATTGCATCCCATTCCGAGGCCCCAAACCGGGACACGCTTTCCGGCGCATGGCCAGCATCGCCTGACTGCCGAGTCCCACCGAAGTTGCGGTGGAATAGGGACTGTTTTGGAGGACTGGAGCCCCAAACAGTCCCTATTCCACCGCAACTTATGAGATGGGGTGGCGTGCTCTATTGGCTTGCTCTCGTGGTGAGGTCGTGAGCCTGTAAAAGGTGTGCGTGCGCTTGCCGTTCGTATCTGCTATCATTCCTAGTCTGTGCGCTCATGCGGGCGTGGCGGAATTGGTAGACGCGCCAGATTTAGGTTCTGGTGGGATTCCCGTGAAGGTTCGAGTCCTTTCGCCCGCACCAACGCATCTGCGTCGGCCCTGGCCGTCGCGACACTTTGTTGCATAAAGGTACCAGCACCTCAGATAAGCTGGGCAGTATGAGGAGGAACGTGTTGAACATCACCGCTTCTGACGTCAAGGACGCCAAGCTCACCGCTACGGTCACCATCCCGGCCGCCGACGTCGACGCCGCGATCAAGAAGGCCTACAAGGACACCGCCAAGAAGTACCGCTTCCCGGGCTTCCGCGCCGGTAAGGCCCCCCGTCCGGTCATCGACTCCGCTCTTGGCGCCGAGGCTACCCTCGCTCAGGCCACCAACGACCTGATCGCCGCCAACGAGCCCGCCGTCCTCAACGAGCTGGACATCGTCCCCACCAAGAGCGGTGACTACAAGGAGCTCGACCTCGCCAAGGATCACGAGGACTACACCTACACCGTCGAGTTCTCCCTGCGTCCCGCCGCTGAGCTCTCCTCCTTCGACGCCGTCGAGATCGAGATGCCCCCTGCGGAGGTCACCGAGTCCGAGATCAACAACCAGGTCGAGATGCTCCTCAACTACCGTGCCACCTTCGAGGACGTCGAGGGTCGCGCCGTCGAGGCCGAGGACTACGTCACCGTCGACCTCAAGGCCGTCGAGAACGCCGACAACTTTGCCGCCGAGGGCCGTATGCTCATCGCCGGTAGCGACAGCAACCCCAAGGAGTTCAATGAGGCCCTGATCGGCGCTAACGTTGACGACGTCAAGACCGTCACCTGGACCGACGAGGTCGAGGAGGGCGAGGAGGCCGAGACCCACACCGTCGAGGTCACCGTCAAGGGCATCAAGGTCCGCAACACCCCCGAGCTCACCGACGAGCTCGTCAAGTCCGACTTTGGCTTCGACAGCATCGACGCTATGCGCGACGCCATCAAGATCGAGATCGAGCAGGACAAGGCTTCTCGCCTTCCGGCCGAGAAGGAGAACCGTTGCGTCTCCGCTCTCGCCGAGCGCCTGCAGCTCGACGAGATGGACGCCGACTACGAGCAGTCCGTCTTTGAGGAGCTTGGCCAGAACTTCCTGTCCAACCTCGCTGCCCGCGGCATGACGCTCGACACCTGGCTGCCCGCTTCCGGTCTGACCATGGAGCAGTTCATCGGCGACCTGCACAAGCAGGCCAACGACGTTGCCCGTGAGTCCCTGGCTCTGGACGCCCTCGCCCGCGAGCTCAAGATCGAGGTCACCGAGGACGACATCAACGCCGAGTTCGAGAAGGCCGGAGTCAAGGACGTCGAGGCTTCCAAGGCCGAGTTCATCGCCGATGGCCGCATGCCTGCCGTCCGCGAGTCCATCCGCCGCTCCAAGGCCGTCGACCACCTGGTCGAGAACGCCAAGGTGACCGAGGTCGACGAGACCGCTAAGGACGCCGAGTAATTCTCGCCACCTTGTCCACGAGCGCATGGGTGCGCCCGTGATGGGGTAAAGTTATACACCGGTTATCCGGTTGCTTCGTACGGTGCCAGCCAATGCATAGCATGCGGGCACCGTACGTTTATCTAGAACCATTATTGGTCCGTAAGAGAAATGGAGATGCGTATGATCGCTAAGTTCGATTCCGCCCTCGTGCCATACGTTATCGAGCAGACGCCGCGCGGCGAGCGCAGCTACGATATCTATTCGCGCCTGCTCAACGACCGCATCATCTTCTTGGGCGAGGAGATCAACTCCGTCAGCGCCAACCTGGTCGTTGCCCAGCTGCTGCATCTTGAGAGCCAGGATGCCGAGAAGGATATCTCGCTCTACATCAATTCGCCCGGCGGCGAGGTTTACTCCGGCCTGGCGATTCTGGACACCATGAACTTCATCAAGCCGCAGGTCTCCACCATCTGCGTCGGTATGGCCGCGTCCATGGCCGCTGTGCTGCTTTCTGCCGGCGCCAAGGGCAAGCGCTTCTGCCTGCCGCATTCCAAGGTCATGATTCACCAGCCCAGCGGCGGTGCGCAGGGCCAGCAGACCGAGATCGAGATCGTGGCCGAGGAGATCAAGAAGACCCGTCGCGAGCTCAACCAGATTCTGTCCGACGCATCGGGCCAGCCCATCGAGAAGGTCCAAGCCGATACCGAGCGCGACAACTACCTCACGGCTGCCGAGGCCCTCGACTACGGCCTGATCGACCGCATTGTCACCTCGCGCGATCTCGCCGCGAAGGACGCCTAGGATGGCCGGTAACATGCAGGACGGCTTCGACGAGAACGGCAACCCCATCCGCTGCTCCTTCTGCGGAAAAGAGCAGGGCCAGGTCCGTCGCCTCGTAAAGGGCCCGACCAACATCTTTATCTGTGACGAGTGCGTCGCCGCCTGTTCCGAGATTCTGGAGGAGTCGCTGGCTTCGGACTTTATGGACGCTGCCCGCAACGGCAAGCTGCCGGGCTTCCTCAACGACCATGGTCAGGCTGCATCCCAGCCCGCCGTGGACCCCGAGACCGAGGGCTTTGAGCTCGAGGACGACCGCCAGGTCATCACGCACGTGCCGACGCCGCACGAGATCTATGACGAGCTTTCGGCCTATGTTATGGGCCAGGAGGACGCCAAGCGCGCCATGTCGGTTGCCGTGTACAACCACTATCGCCGCGTGATTGAGGGCGGCGCCGCCGTGTCTGCCTTTGACGACGGCTTGGACTCGCAGTTCGACGACGATATGGACGAGGTGGAGCTCGCCAAGTCCAACATCTTGCTGCTCGGTCCCACCGGTACCGGTAAGACTCTGCTCGCCCAGACGCTTGCGCGCATCCTCGAGGTGCCGTTTGCCATCGCCGATGCCACCGCGCTTACTGAGGCAGGTTACGTTGGCGAGGACGTGGAGAACATCCTGCTCAAGCTCATTAATGCTGCCGATGGCGATATCGAGCGCGCGCAGGTGGGCATCATCTACGTGGACGAGATTGACAAGATCGCCCGCAAGGCCGAGAACCTCTCCATCACCCGCGATGTTTCGGGCGAGGGCGTTCAGCAGGCGCTGCTTAAGATTCTTGAGGGCACGGTGGCCAGCGTTCCGCCCACCGGCGGCCGCAAGCATCCCCAGCAGGAGCTGCTGCAGATCGACACGACCAACATCCTGTTCATCTGCGGTGGTGCCTTCGTGGGTCTGGACAAGATCATCGCCGATCGCGTGGGAAACAAGGGCGTTGGCTTTAACTCAGAGATCGCCGGCCCCACCTCGGTCGACGAGAACGACCTGCTGCGTCAGGTGCTCCCGCAGGACCTCAACGCCTTTGGCATGATCCCCGAGTTTGTGGGACGTACGCCCGTCGTCACCCAGACGCAGGCGCTCGACGAGGACGACCTGGTGTCGATTTTGACCGAGCCCAAGAACGCCGTGGTGCGCCAGTACCGCAAGATGTTCCAGCTCGAGGACGTTGAGCTTGAGTTTGAGGACGCCGCCCTGCACGAGATCGCCCGCATGGCGCTCGCCCGCAAGACCGGCGCCCGCGGCCTACGCTCCATCTGCGAGGACGTGCTGCAGCAGACGATGTTCGACCTGCCCAGCGAGGAGGGCGTTTCCAAGGTCATTGTGACCGAAGCCTCCGTAAAGGGCGAAGAGCAGCCCCAGCGCATCTACGGGTAAATAGCTTGAATCCAGGCCCCGCGGCAACCACCGCGGGGCCTGCCATTTAGGGACAGGTTTATTTTGGTCGGTTTTATATGGACAAATGTCGTTTCCCCTGATAAAACCTACCAAAATAAACCTGTCCCTTTTCGGCAGGTATGCCTGTGCTATTCTGTGAGATTGTCAAGTTAGTACCTTCAGACTGAAGTAATCGATACCTAAGGCGTGTCCGCCTGCTTGGTTTTCGTAGATTCCGCACGAGCCGAAGAGCACTTAATGTGCTCTTCGTGCGAGTCAGGACCTGACCGAGCGAAAACCAAGCAGGCGGACACGCCGACGGGCAAGGGAGAGATATATGGAAGAGATGCCCAAGAACTACGATCCGTCGACCAACGAGCCGGCGATCCTGCAGAAGTGGCTCGACGGCGGCTACTACAAGCGCCGCGAGGGCGTGGGCGACTGCACCGTCACCATTCCGCCTCCCAACGTGACCGGCAAGCTCCACATGGGCCACGCTACCGACGACTCCATCCAGGACGCCATCATCCGTATGGCCCGCATGCGCGGCAAGTCCACGCGTTGGGTGCTGGGTACCGACCACGCCGGTATCGCCACGCAGACTAAGGTCGACAAGAAGCTCAAGAGCGAGGGCATTAGCCGCCTGGAGATTGGCCGCGACAAGTTTGTCGACGCCTGCTGGGACTGGACCCACGAGTACGGCGGCATCATCGTCGAGCAGATCAAGCGCATGGGCTGCTCCGTCGACTTCGATAACGAGCGCTTTACCATGGACGAGGACTACGCGCAGGCCGTGCGCAAGGTCTTTTGCGACTGGTACCACGATGGTCTGATCTACCGCGGCAAGCGCATCGTCAACTGGTGCCCCAACTGCACCACCGCCATCTCGGACGATGAGGCCGAGTACAAGGACGAGAAGGGCCACCTGTGGCACCTGCGCTACCCGCTGACCGAGCCGGTCAACGGCCAGGACTACATCGTCGTCGCCACCACGCGCCCCGAGACCATGCTCGGCGACACGGGCGTCGCCGTCTCCCCGAAGGACCCCGAGAAGGCCGCCTTCGTGGGCAAGACCGTCAAGCTCCCCATCGTCGACCGCGAGATCCCCATCTTTGAGGATTGGCATGTCGATGCCAACTTCGGTTCCGGCTTCGTTAAGGTCACCCCGGCCCACGACCCCAACGATTACGCCATGGGTCAGGCTCACGACCTGCCGCAGATCAATATCTTCGACGAGCACGCGGTGGTCGTCGAGGGCTACGGCGAGTTTACCGGCATGACCCGCGAGGAGTGCCGCGAGGCCGTCATCAAGTGGTTCGACGAGCACGGCCTGCTCGACCACGTCGAGGAGCACGACCACTCCGTCATGCACTGCTACCGTTGCGACGCCGCGCTTGAGCCGTGGCTGTCCGAGCAGTGGTTCGTCGCCGTCGATAAGCTCAAGGGGCCGGCGCTCGACGCCGTCAATTCCGGCAAGGTCACCTTCCACCCCGCGCGCTGGACGCAGACCTACACCACCTGGATGGAAAACCTCAAGGACTGGTGCATCTCGCGCCAGCTGTGGTGGGGCCACCGCATCCCCGTGTTCTACTGCGAGGACTGCGGCTGGGAGGACGCCCTTACCGAGGACACCGATGTGTGCCCCAAGTGCGGTGGCCATCACGTGCATCAGGACGAGAACGTGCTGGACACCTGGTTTAGCTCGCAGCTGTGGACCTTCGCCACGCAGGGCTGGCCGCAAAAGCCGGAGCTGCTCGAGGGACATCACCCCACGACGGCGCTCGTCACCGCGCGCGACATCATCGCGCTGTGGGTCGCCCGCATGGTCATGAGTTCGCTGTACTTCCTGGACGAGGTGCCGTTTAAGGACGTCGTCATCTACCCGACGATCCTTGCCAAGGACGGCAGCCGCATGTCCAAGTCCAAGGGCAACGGTGTTGACCCCATGGACCTCATTGGCATGTACGGCGCCGACGCCATGCGCTTCAACCTGCTCACGCTGTGCACCAACAACCAGGACGTCAAGTTCGACGCGAACATCGACAAGAAGACCAAGAAGCTCATCGACAGCCCGCGTACCGACCAGGCTAAGTCGTTTGTGACCAAGATCTGGAACGCCAGCCGCTTCCTGCTCATGAACATGGAGGGCTACACGCCCGGCGAGCCCGTCGTGGAGACGCCGGCCGACGCCTGGATGTTCAGCCGCCTGGCCAAGGCCGTCAAGATGGTCACCGAGGGTATTGAGAACTACACCTTTGGTGACATGGCCCGCGGCGTGCAGCAGTTCTTCTGGAACGAGGTCTGCGACTGGTACGTCGAGGTCACCAAGGCCCGCCTGAAGGGCGAGGGCCGTCTTCAGGTTCAGCGCAACCTGATCTTTGTGCTCGACACCTCCATTCGCCTGATGCACCCGCTCATGCCGTTTGTCACCGAGGAGATTTGGGACAACATGCCGGCGAGCGTGCTCGATCTGGACGCCGAGGGCAACCTGGACCGCGCCGAGGCGCTCATGATCGCCAAGTGGCCGGAGCCCGCCGACTACGCTAAGTATGTTGACGAGGACGCCGAGCGTGCGTTTGAGCTGTGCCGCGCCGTCGTTTCCGCCGCCCGCGCCACGCGTTCGCGTTACCGCTTGAGCCCCAAGGCCGAGCTCGATGTGGTCGTGCGCGCCGGTGCCGAGGACATTGAGAAGCTCGAGAGCCTACGCTCGACGATTGAACCGCTGGCTAACACCGCCTCGCTGGTCATGGGTACCGACGTTGAGAAGCCTGCCGCGAGCATCGCCGTGGTCGACAGCGGCGTCGAGGTCTTTGTGGTGCTCGAGGGCAAGGTCGATCTTTCGGCCGAGAAGGCGCGCCTGGAGAAGGAGATCGCCGCGGCCCAGAAGGAGCTCGCCGGCTGCGAGAAGACGCTTGCCAACGAGGGCTTTGTGGCCAAGGCCGCGCCCGCGGTGGTGCAGAAGAAGAGGGACCGTGCAGCTGAGCTCAAGGAGATCCTGGCGGCGCTGACTGCTCAGGTTGCTGACTTCTCGTAGGTCTAACTTGGGGGCGCGTCTCGATGCTTTGCTCTCCGCTGCGGACACCTATTCCGCCGTTCTAACGAACGGCGGCTGACTCGACGCTACAAACGCCTCTGATGGCCAATCTGCCGTTCAACTTCGGGCGCATGGGCATAAGCCCTATGCGCCCTTGTTTCACGGCACCTTGGCTCATCAGAGGCGTTTTCGCTGACTATCCTCAACCTATACTGTTTTATTTTTCTATGAATGGCGGTTCTGAAAATGCCTAAGCGTTCTGGCTTGTATACCGTTCCTTTTGAGTTTGATTTGCTTTCGTTTGGTGAGGCTGTGGGGCTTGCTGCTGATACGGGGCGGATTTCTGGGGATGCTGGGCCTCTGCTTGAGACGGTTATCGATATGCTCGATGAGCTGGGACGTCCGGATGAGTATTTCGATTGCATTCAGGTTGCCGGTACCAATGGCAAGACTTCGACCACGCGTTTTTCGGCTGCCATCCTTTGCGGTGAGGGGTTAAAGACCGCACTGTATACGTCGCCGCAGTTGGTGCGCTATCCCGAGCGCATGGAGGTCGATGGGCGCGTTGTGAGTGATGAGGCCTTTGCTCGTGGCGTTTCTGCCGCCGTCGAGGCGGGGCATCGCGTGAATGCTCGTCGTGTGGCGGCGGGGGAGCGAGCGTACACCATTACGCCGTTTGACCTGCTTACGGCTGCCGCGCTGGTGGTGTTTGCCGAGGCTGCAGTGGACGTTGCTGTACTCGAGGTTGGCATGGGCGGCCGTTGGGACGCTACGAGTGCGACCGATCCCGTCGCCGTTGCCATTACGGGCATCGGCCTCGACCACACGCGCATTTTGGGCGATACGCTCGAGGCCATTGCGGGGGAGAAGGCTGCGGTCATTAAGCCCGGACGCCTGGTTGTGCTGGGCGAGGGCACGCACGAGGCGAGCGTTCAGCGCGTGATGGATGCCCGTTGCCGCGAGTGCGGCATCGTGCCGCTCGTGGTGAGCCACGCCACGACTAAGGTGCCGGCGCATGTGGGCGATACGATTGAGTTTAGCTGCACCACGCCGCGCGCGATCTATACGTCGAGCATGGTCAAACCGGCCTATCAGCCGCAGAATGCCGCGTGCGCGATTATGCTGTGCGAGGGGTATCTGGGTCGTGAGCTCGACCATGATGCGCTCGACGCTTCGCTTATGGGCTGTCCCACGCCGGGCCGTTTTGATGTGCTGGGAACCGATCCACTCAAGCTGATCGACGCCTGCCATAACCCCCAGAGCTGCGAGAACTTTGTAAGCGCGCTGGACGAGATCGATCCGTGCGTGGAGAGTCGCCCCACCCTGCTGTGTGCCGCGCTGGCTGACAAGGACGTGGCGGGCATCGTCGACGTACTGATCCCGGCCTTCCCGCGCGTGGTTGTGACCCAGACCGATTCCGATCGCGCCCTACCGGCAGAAGAACTCGCCGCACTTGTGGACGCTGACAAGCTTGTTGGCGTGTACCCCAGCGTGTCCGAGGCCCTCGCGGCCTTCGATGCCGCAGACGAGTCCTTCGTTGCCGCCGGCACCATCACCCTAGCCGGCGAAGTAGCCGGCCTGCTCCGCTAACCCATCCCCTCATCGGTTGCGGTGAAATACGGACTGTTTTACAAGCCAGAAGCCTGAAACAGTCCGTATATCACCGCAACTCAAAAGCAGCCAATTCGGGACGGGGCTTTTTGGCTGCCCTGTGCCCCGAGTTGACTCGCTTGCCACGAAATGGGCCTATCTACTACGTTTTACCGACTACCCTCGAGCACACGGAACATCGCGAAATTAAAACCGCAGGTAGACGGCTTGCGTATTTTGCGAAAAACCGGTTATGGTCGACCCATGCGGGTTAAATGTAGTAGATAGGCCGTTTATGTGGCGACATTCATGTGATGCGGCAAAGGGACAGCCCCTTTGCCGCATTGCCTAGTCTAGGCGGACTGGGTCGTGGGGGTAGGCGTTGAGAATCTCGACGCCGGACTCGGTAACCAGGGCAAGGTCCTCGATGCGGACGCCGGTGCGGCCGGGGAGGTAGATGCCCGGCTCGATTGAGAAGGTCATGCCCGGCTCTACGACCTGCTCGTTGACGAGCGAGACGTCGCCCGGCTCGTGATCCTGCAGGCCGATCGAGTGTCCCAGGCGATGCGTAAAGTATTTGCCGTAGCCCGCGTCTTCAATCACGTCGCGCGCGGCGCGGTCCAGGTCGCACATGCGCACGCCCGGTGCGATGAGCGCTTCGGCGGCCTCGTTGGCGCGGCGCACGATATCGTAGATGCGCGCCGTCTCCTCGTTCGGCTCGCCCCAAAAGAACGTACGCGTCATGTCCGAGCAGTAGTTGCAGCGGCGTCCACCAATGTCGAACAGCACCACGTCGCCGCGCTTGAGCGCGGCGTCGTCGGGTTCGTGATGCGGGTCGCCGGCGTTGGCGCCAAAGCTCACGATGGGCGGAAAGCTAAAGCCCTCGCAGCCGTGCTTGCGATACAAGCCAAGCATCTGGTCGGCAATCTCGCGTTCCGTCACGCCCTCGTGGACGAGCTTGATGGCGTCGTCCATCACGGCGTCGTTGGCGGCCGAGGACGCGCGCATGAGCTCCTGCTCGGTGGCATCCTTGTGGGTGCGCGCTGCGGTGACGGCAAAGTCACCCAGGAAAAACTCGCTTGCGGCGTGGCGCTCTAGGAGCGGCATCAAAAAGCCAGAGCGCATGACGGTGTCGATGCCGAGCGGTTTGGTCGGATCGATTTCGCGAGCGATGGCATCGGCCACGACGTCGGTATCGGTGTGGTAGGCAACGCGGGCATTGTCATACTCGGGCAGCTGATGCAGCGCGTTGACCAAGATTGCGGGCTCGCTACCGCGTGCGAGCAGCACGCCGCAAAAACGCTCGAACATTTCGGCATAAAAACCGGTCAGGTAATAAATCGACCACGGGTCATTTACGAGCAGCTGCGCGCCGGGGTGTTGAGCCTCGAGCGCATCGAGCACGCGCGCCACGCGCTGGTCATCAACATGTGCCATACATCGTCCTTTCGCTAGGGTGCCACCATGGTATCCCAAGCCCGGCACATGGGGACGTTCCTTTTATGCCGGTACTTCGGGACACTCCTTGGCATGGCCAGTCTGGCAAGCGTGCAGGCAAAAGTAGTCATAAGAGGCCCGTCCCAAATGGGCGGTTTCAAAAGTATGGCGGATTACGGGGCTGGATCTGTATTACTTGACCATGGGAAAAATCGCGAAATTAAAACCGCAGGTAGAGGGCTTATCAATAATCGAAAATTGCCGGTATGGATGGGGGTCTCCGAATCAGCCCCGTAATCCGGCATAGTTTTGAAATGGTACTAAAGTAGGCACAAGCTAAATACCAATTCCAAGGATAGTTGCGGTGGAATAGTTCCTGGATGCCGGGGTTTGGCGGAAATCAGGAACTATTTCACCGCAATTGAGGAGGGGTGGGGTGGATGGCGGGGTAGCTAAAAAAGCCCCGTTCTAAATTAGCTACCTAGGCGGGGTCGATCTCCATGCTGGCGATGAGGTCGATGCCCGTTTTGAGGAGGTTGGGGAGGACGACGTCGCCCATGCGGATGGGGGCGTCGACGACGAGGCCTCGGATGAGGTCCATGGCTTGGGCGTGGAGTGCCAGCGGGATAGCTTCGGCCGTGCGCACGGGCAGCAGCGCCTCATCGCCGCCGGATACGGCCACGGTGGTGGTGAGCACGCGCATGGGACAGGTGAGTTCCTGGTGTGCGAACTTGTCGCCGCGCGGGCAGCCGTTGCCAGTCACGGAGCGAACCTCTGCCATGGTACCGTTGGCATCGCGCTCCACCTCTACGGTCAGGAGGCATTCGGATGGGCAGGTGGTGCAGTTGAACTGCAATGTCTCGGTCGCATTCGTGCTCATGGCCTTACGCCTCCTCAACGGGGTCGACGGACAGGACAATCTCGCTAGCATCCAGGTCGAGTGCGCGCTGAATCACCTTTGCCGGAAGCGGGAAGCTGTCCATTACGCTCAGTTTAAACGGGCGGACCTTGCCGGCGAACAGTTCCTCGCCGTCGGCCAAGATCCTCACGCGGGCGGCGTTGACGGGTCGACGCACGCGGAAGTTGAGCTTGGTGAGCCCGACGGTTGTGATGCGCCCCGGAAGCGCGTAGCCGGCAATGCCGGCGGGGGAGACCGTGAGCTCGCAGCTCGTGTTCGCGGCGTTCGCCCGGGCACCCTCAGCGCCGCCCAACGCCCACTCCGCCGCAGCCGCGCCTGCCCGCTCGGACTCGGTCGTCACGTTGTCGGCCAGGTCGTGCACGTGCAGCACGTTGCCGCAGGCAAAGATGCCCGGCACGCCCGTCTGCAGGCTCTGGTCCACCACGGCGCCGCGCGTGCGCGGATCAAGCTCAACGCCCGCGGCAACCGAAAGCTCGTTCTCGGGAATCAAGCCCAACGAAAGCAGCAACGTGTCGCACGGAACAATGCGCTCGGTCCCCGGAATGGGCGCCAGGCGCTCGTCGACTTGGCTCACCTCGACGGCCTCCACGCGGTCGTGCCCGATCACGCGTGTGACGGTGGTGGACAGGTGCAGCGGAATTCCAAAGTCGTCCAGGCAGTTTTTGACGTTGCGGCGCAGGCCGTTGGCGTACGGCATGAGCTCGTACACGCCCTCGACCGAAATACCCTCGAGCGTGCAGCGACGTGCCATAATCAGCCCGATGTCGCCCGAACCCAAAATGACGGCGCGCGAGCCGGGTTTGAGGTTCTCGATATTGATGTATCGCTGCGCCAGGCCGGCCGTAAACACGCCGGCGGGACGACTGCCGGGAATCTTGATCTCGCTGCGCGTGCGCTCGCGGCACCCCATGGCAAGGACGACCGCGCGCCCGGTGAGCTGCAGCATGCCTTCAGGATTCATGAGCGTGATGGTATGGACCGCGGTGTCTTCCGTAGACTCGCCCGAATCAATCCCAATCACCATGCTGTTCAGGAACAGCGCAATGTCGGTCGAGCGCACCTGGTCGATAAAGCGCTGCGCGTACTCGGGACCGGTGAGCTCCTGCTTAAAGTGCGACAGGCCAAAGCCGGGGTGGATGCATTGGCGGAGGATGCCGCCCAGGTGCTGCTCGCGCTCCACGATGGCCACGTGCGCGCCTGCCTTTTGCGCGGCAAGCGCGGCCGCCATGCCGGCAGGTCCGCCGCCGATAACGACCACGTCGAAGGCTTGCGTTTGTACGGCTTTTACGACGCCGCAATCAATCGCGCTCGATTTGAATTCCGCCATCCTAGCGCACCCCCTTCAACGGTCCCTCAACCAGCCAGGAGCCGGCGTCCTCCAGTAATACCTCGCTGGGGTCGCAGCCCAGCTCGCGGGCAAGGATCGCAACCACGCGGCTCTGGCAAAAGCCACTTTGACACCGTCCCATGCCGGCACGACAGCGGCGCTTGACGCCCTCGACCGAAACCGCGCCCGGGCGGCGTTGAATCGCGGCCACGATCTCGGCCTCGGGCACCGTCTCGCAGCGGCAGACAATCTGTCCCCACGTGGGATCGGACTCGATGAGCTCCTCCTTGCGCGCAAGCGGCGCGCGGTCAAAGTCGTCCGGCGCATGGCGGATCGGGTCCCAATCGGCACGTTCGCGCAGGGCCACGCCGGCGTCGCGCAGTACCTGCTCCATGCGCTCGGCAATGGCCGGCGCGCTCGCCACACCCGGCGACTGAATGCCCGCCGCCTGGAAAAGCCCCGGCACCACGGCCGACTGTCCAATAAAGAAGTCGTTTGTTCCCTGAATGACCGGACGCCCGCCGGCAAATGCGCGCACCACGCGGCGCGTGTCCAGATCGGGCACCAGTTTGCGCGCGCCGGTCAGCAGCGCGTTCACATCGCTCGCATAGGTCTGCGTGTCGCCCGGCTCGCGCACGGCAGCCGAGGCGGTGATCACGGTGTTGCCATGCACGGTGCCCGTCACGATAACGCCTTTCGACACCGGCGTCGGCACGGGGTAGAGCGGCATGAGCGTGCGCGGCTCCTTGTCCAGCACCACGATGTTGCCCTGACGCCAGACCATCTGGAACTCCTCGGCGCCCGCCATATGCGAGATGACGGCGGCGCCGTTGCCCGCGGCGTTGATCAGGTAACGGCAACGTACTTCGCCTGCGGGCGTCACCAGCGTAAAGCGCGCGTCGTCGCCCGAGCCCGCGACTTCAATCGCCTCCACCGGCGCAGACCGCATAAACGTCACCCCGTTGGCAACGGCGTTCTCCAGCGCGGCGATGGCAACCTCAAACGGGTCGACAAACCCAGTCGAGGGGCACCACAACGCGCACGTTGCATCGGCACTGGCGCGCGGCTCTAATTCGTGGATGCGGTCGGGTCCGACGATCGACAGCTCGGGCACGCCGTTGGCAAGGCCGTTGCTGCGCAGCTTTTCCAGCTGCGCACGGTCCTCGTCGTTAAAGCCCAGCACCATGGATCCGGTGCGGCAGAACAGAAAGCCCAGCTCCTGCGCCCACGTACCGTACAGCTCGCAACCACGAGCGTTGACTTGCGCCTTAACCGTGCCCGGCGCCGGATCGTAGCCGGCGTGTACCAGGCCGCCGTTGGCCTTCGACGCGCCCAGCGCAATATCGTTAGCCGCCTCGACCACGCAAATGGAAAGGTCAAATCGCGCGAGCTGCCGCGCGATGGCGCATCCGGTGATGCCCGCGCCGACAATCGCGATATCAAACGTTTCTGTCACAGTGCCTCCCAGACGAGTTGACAGGCTGTCAATAGGACTATCCTATGGTCTGCACGCCCCCAGCGCGGCGGCAATGCGGCGAACAGCCCCGCAGCACCCGCCAACGGCAGGCGAGTGGAGACCCCGGCAGCGTCGACAACCTCGTCTACCGACAACTGCGGCAACCGTTCGTCTCGATCTGTAACAGTTAGACGAGGATTTGGGTTCCAGATGTTACAGATTGAGATGTTAGTCTGGCTGGTCCTCCGTTTGTCTCGATCTGTAACATCTAGACCCGGATTCCGCTCCCACCTGTTACAGATTGAGATGTTTGTGTCCGCGCTAGCCCCGCCCCTAGCCGTGGTCCCATATAAACAAACCCCGTGGTAAACTTGACCGGACTGTTAATAATCCGAAAGGTACCCGTAATGTCCAAGTACATCTCCGAGCTCATGTCGCCGCAGCTTATGGGCGTCGTCTATGCCTTCGTT
This sequence comes from Collinsella aerofaciens, assembly GCF_040910185.1. Classification (GTDB taxonomy): domain Bacteria; phylum Actinomycetota; class Coriobacteriia; order Coriobacteriales; family Coriobacteriaceae; genus Collinsella; species Collinsella aerofaciens_BF. The sequence continues at coordinate 43,777 of NZ_JBDGBA010000004.1, forward strand.
GGCTTTATCATCGCCCTGTATGTGCTGTCGGTCGTCTATGTGTTCATCGACGCTCGCCGCCGCGGCGCCAGCGCCTACGTGGCATGGGGCATCATCGCCCTCATCCCGTTTGTCGGCCTCATTGCCTACCTGGTCCTGCGCCCGCACTCCTACGCGTCCGATCGCGAGGAGCAGGAGCTGGACATGGCCCTGCGCGAGCGCCAACTTGCCCAGTACGGCACCTGCCCGCAGTGCGGCGCGCCCATCGAGAAGGACTTCGTTGTCTGCCCGGTGTGCGATACCCAGGTTCGCAACGTATGCCCCAGCTGCCATCGCCCGCTCGATGCGCACTGGAAGGTCTGCCCCTACTGCCGAACTCGCATCCAGTAACGCATCCATCGCCGGGCCGGCTGCAAGCAACGGGCGTGCTGCAAGCCACGCGCGCCCCGCAGCCCCGACCCCCACACGATGAAGCATGCGTAGAAAATCGCCCGCCGTGCCATTAAGGTGCGGCGGGCGCTTGTATACCAAGGCAACCTGCCTATAATGATGCAAGTCAAAAACGCCGAGCGCATCGCACGCACTTGCATCAGGCATCCGAGAGGAGAAAACATACCCATGAAGGCACTCTACAATGACGGTTCGGTGGCCGAGCTCCCGCAGGACGAGGTCACGCACGTCATCCGCCACTCTGCCGCGCACATCATGGCGCAGGCCATCAAGCGCCTGTACCCCGAGGCCGACTTTGCCTACGGCCCCGCGACCGACAACGGCTTCTACTACGACGTCGACCTGCCCGAGGGCGTCAAGATCAGCGAGGACGACTTCCCCGCGATCGAGGCCGAGATGAAGAAGATCGTCAAGGAGAACCTGAAGTTCACCGTGTACGAGAAGCCCCGCGCCGAGGCCATCGCCCTTATGGAGGAGCGCGGCGAAAAGTACAAGGTCGAGCACATCGGCGACCTGGACGACGACGCCCGCATCACCTTCTACCAGCAGGGTGACTACATCGACATGTGCGTCGGCCCCCACATCTGCTACACCAAGGCGCTCAAGGCCTTTAAGCTCACCGGCGTCTCGGGCGCCTACTGGAAGGGCGACAAGGACAACAAGATGCTCACCCGCATTAACGGTGTCGCTTTTGCCACCAAGGAAGAGCTCGACGAGCACATGCACATGCTGGAGGAGGCCAAGAAGCGCGACCACCGCAAGATCGGTCGCGAGATGGACCTCTTTATGATGCGCGACGAGGCCCCCGGCTTCCCGTTCTTCCTGCCCAACGGCATGATTCTTAAGAACACGCTGCTGGACTACTGGCGCGAGATCCACCACAAGGCCGGCTACGTGGAGATTTCCACGCCGCTCATCATGAACAAGCAGCTGTGGAAGACCTCGGGCCACTGGGACCACTACAAGGACAACATGTACTCCACCGTCATCGACGACGAAGAGTACTGCATTAAGCCCATGAACTGCCCGGGCGGCGTGCTGGTGTACGCCTCCAAGCCGCACTCCTATCGCGAGCTTCCCATTCGCGCCGGCGAGATTGGCCTGGTGCACCGCCACGAGCTGCGCGGCGCCCTGCACGGCTTGTTCCGCGTGCGCTGCTTTAACCAGGACGACGCCCACCTGTTTGTGCGTCCCGACCAGCTGACCGACGAGATCGTGGGCGTGGTCAACCTCATCGACTCCGTGTACCAAAAGTTTGGCTTTAAGTACCACGTTGAGCTTTCCACCCGCCCCGAGGACTCCATGGGTTCGGACGAGGACTGGGCGCGCGCCGAGGAGGGCCTGCGCACCGCTCTGGAGCAGCTGCACATGGACTACGAGGTCAACGAGGGTGATGGCGCCTTCTACGGCCCCAAGATCGACTTCCACCTGGAGGACTCGCTCGGCCGTACCTGGCAGTGCGGTACCGTCCAGCTCGACTTCCAGATGCCGCTCAACTTTGACCTTGAGTACGTGGACGCCGACGGCACCAAGAAGCGCCCCATCATGCTGCATCGCGTGTGCTTTGGCTCCATCGAGCGCTTCATCGGTATTCTGATTGAGCATTTTGCGGGCAAGTTCCCCACCTGGCTGGCTCCCGTGCAGGTCAAGGCGCTTCCTGTCTCCGAGAAGAGCCGCGACTACGCTCACGAGGTTTGCGCCAAGCTGGAGGAGGCCGGCATTCGCGTGGTCTGCGACGACCGCGACGAGAAGATCGGCTACAAGATCCGCGAGGCCCGCAGCATCGACCGCGTGCCCTACATGCTTATCCTGGGCGAGAAGGAGGTCGAGGCCGGCAACATCTCCGTCCGCGATCGCTCCAACGAGACCGTTCAGATGAGCGTCGACGAGTTTGTTGCCAAGGTGCTCGAGGAGATCAAGACCCGCGCCTAAGGCAAGCTTCACAACAATTAACAAAGGCGACCGTCCACACAGGGCGGTCGCCTTTTTTCATGCCGAAATAAGAAAAGCCGCAGGTTGAGCGGCTTTTTTTGTTGCACAAAAAGGTACATTTAATGGAGCATTGCGAGCGTGGCGCGCGCAAAGAAGAGTCGTTGTATGGAGGCTTCCGGCAACGGCCTTTTGTACGTCCGTGACTGTTGGGTGCTATCGCGGATGACGTCATTGTTGCCTGCACTCTCGATCCAAGGATGTAATTACGGAAGTGCGGGGAAAATCGAGAACCTTCGAGCACAACGCGATTTTTAGCACCAAAACCGCAGTTCGCGGAAGCGAAAACTGGGGCCTGGTTAGCATTTCTTCGATTTTCCCCGCACTTCCGAATTTGACCCCTTGCCGCACCTTGATCACGTCTTCAAGTGGCTGGTTCATCGCTAATGGAGTTTTCTGCGGTGCTTGAATTGCGGTGTTGTGATTAGGGCAAAAGGCTCTTGGCTCCGGGGAGGCTCATCGCACGAAAATTCAAGTTGCTGCTGAAGTAGGGCTTGCTTCGGCAGCGCTAACAATAAGGGCGGCTCTGCTAGTCTCGGGAGACCGCGGCATTCGGCGGGCCTGCCGAATGCCGCGATCAGTAGCGGTCAGTAGCGGTCAGTATATTCTTCGGAGCCGTTTCTCTGGGCTTCGGCGGACTTGCCAACTCGCGCTTGGGCACTACTCAGTAGATTACTCAGCAGTGCCCAGTAGATTACTCAGTAGTGCCCAGCAGGGGGAGGGCAGCAAACGCAATGGGCCTGTTTCCCGGCTAGGACCTGCAGCCTCAAACTTCGCTTGGCATCCTGTAGAACTGGTGCGGGTCTTTCGGGCTTTTCCCTACCCATTCCAACAGGCCTCGCCCGGCAAGGTCTTTCAGAGTCTTCGAGGCCGTTTTCCTACCGACATTGGACTCCCGCGCGAGGTCGGAGGTCGTGATTTTCCCCTGAGCGGCGGCAATTGCCATCGCTGCTCGTTCGCGCTCGCTGAGGAGCGGTCGGTTGTCGGCCGCGGTTCTCCTGAAGGCCGCTTTCTGTAACCCAGGACGCTCGAAGACGACGACGGTGCTGTTGACGGTCTGCTCGAAGCGGAACCTCACGCCGGCTGCCTCGCAGGCCTCCTTGATGCGCGGTATGCCCGTGCCGTACTGCTCGATGACGCCGGCGCGGAACAGGGTGCGCGCGATCGCGGGGTTTCGGAGGCCGAACTCGCTCGCGGTACCGTCTAGGTGCTCTTGCGGCGAGTCGCCCTCGGGGAACAGGCCCGGGCTCACGATCTGGACGGTGTCCATGAACACGTTGACCTCGACGGCGGTGCCGGTGGTGTAGTCGCGGTGGCACAGCGCGTTGGCAACCGCCTCGCGGATGGCCTCGGCCGGGATCTCGGGGATCTCCTTGCGGTACATGCCCGTCTCGCCGATGACGAACTCGCGCCTGATGTTCGACGTCACGAAGTACTCGGCGAAGTCGAGCAGCTTGAGCATGGTGCCGCACTCGCGGCGCAGGTCGAGGATCTTGGCCTTGGTGTTGCCGCCCAGAAGCCCCAGCTTCATCCTGGGGTAGGTGTCGGATCCCTCGCAGAACAGCTCCACCGCGGCGTTTCTTAGGCTGCCGTCGGGCGCGACGAGGTCGAGCCTTGCCAAGGTGTCCTCCACGCCGGCGAACCCGCCGCCCACGCGTCCGGCCCTGCCGCCGCGCGCGACGAAGTCACGCACCGCCTGCTCGTCGGCGTCGGAGACGGGCCTGCCGGACGGCAGCGAGTCCCACGGGCTACGGGCGCGCTCACGCTTGACGACCATGGCGCTCAGCTCCGAGGCCGACAGCGCTTTGTTCGAAGTCCCCACGCGGGTGAAGTAGCGTCCGTCGGCGGAGTAGGGGGCGTCGGCGCCTGAGAAGGCAATTTTGATGTATCGCAGCCCATCATCGGCGTCGAGGCACTCGACCGTCGGGAACACCGCGGGCTCGATCTTGTCGGACACCCACGACGTCACCTGGCGCAGCGTTGCGTCGCTGACATCCTGGCCGATGACATCGCCGTTGTCCTTCACGCCGAAGTAGAGCTCGCCGCGGCCGTGCTTGTTCAGCATGGCGCTGATGGCTTGCAGTGCTTCTTTATGCTCGCCAGTGGACTTCTTGAACTCGACGGTCTCGCTCTCGCTGCCCAGGTTCATCCGCGCTGCCTTTCCCGTTCGTTGCTTGTCTCGTTGGATTATACCGTGGTCACCATGGGCGAAAACGTGGAAGCGCGCTTGCTTGCCTCTACCATGTTCTCATGCGCCTTAATGCCCTTTGTGAAGAATCATCCCATTGGGAAACGGGTCCCTATGGAACGATTTTGGTATCAGGCATAGGGGGGGCGCTATCGTGGATGTCGTCACCATTGCCTGCGCCCTCGATCCAGAGATGTAATTACAGAAGTGCGGGGAAAAATCGAAAACCTTCGAGCACAACGCGGTTTTTTTTGTATCAAAACCGCAGGTCGCGGAAGCCTAAAACGGGGGTCTGGTCAGCATTCCTTTGGTTTTCCCCGCACTTCCGAATTTGGCCTCTCGCCACATCCCGATTACGTCTTAAAGTGGCGCAAAAAGCCGTGTGCTCTGCTTGATTTTGCTCAGGAATTATGCCTGAGGGGTAGTGGATTCGCCTTTCTCCGCCGTGCAGCGGCACGTGTAGGGCTCTCTGGCTCAGGCGCGAGTCGCTTCCCGTCTGAAAAAGTTCTTAAAACAGCTTTAAAGTTGCCTTTGGCCTACATTGACAGCGTACAATACGCATGTTTACCATGGCAAAAGCTAAATTTGGGGAGGGGGAGCGCACGGTGGAAGTGCTGGTTGTTGGCAATACCGCGTATGTCGATGACGACTTTTGTGCCAAGGCGTTTCCCGGTGACCATGTTCAGGTCGTGGCGGCCAACGAGGCGCGCCGCGACGGGTCGTCGCTCCATGCGTCTTGGAAAGAGCTGCTGCAGCACCTGGACCAGGCTTACGAATTCGACCGTGTGGTCTACCTCTCTACCTATCTCACGCCGCATACCGAGGCCGTTGGCGACATCGAGCTGCTGCGCTCCGTCTTTCGAGCTTGCATGGGTCGCCAGATTCAGCTGCTGTTTGTGACTGGTCCCATGGGAGCGGACGGTGCGGTGGACGTTGCGGGGCAAAACGGCAAGGGCATCATTGCCCGTGCGGCCAACGACCTGTGCCGCTACTATGCGGTCCGCGACGGCATTCAGGCCAAGATCTTGCGCGTGCCGTATCTGTACACCGCCTCGCCCACGCTGGAAGACCCGATTTTGACCCCGCTGTTCGAGGCGTGCTCGCAAGGCTCTGCTGTCATGAGGGCTGGGGCGGACTCACCGCTCGGTGCCCTCTGCGCCGAGGAGCTGGCCGTTCTGGTGCGTCGCATCTTCGACAGCTGGGATGCCACATTCGAGGAACTCGAGGTTCCGGATAGCTTTGCCCACACCGTGGGAGACCTGGGCGAGGCGCTCAAGGGCTTGTTCCCGGGGCTCGACATTACCTACGACGGGGACGCCGTCGTCTCCATTGCTCCGAGCGATACCGTCCGCACGCGCTATGGCTGGTTTCAGCGCTACGACCTGTTGCGCGATCTTTCGACCATTCAAGCGCGTTGGGATGCTGGCCGCGCAAAGAAGGTCAACCCCTTGCGCGCCGCCATCGACCGCATCCAGATGCGCACGCCGCCTATTAAATGCCTGGAGACGGTAGCCGCCTGGGTCCTGTTCGAGGTGCTGGAGCACCTGTTCTCCCAATCTACCCAGCTCAACGTGCTCGATTATCGCCTGCTCTACGTGGTGCTGATCGGCACGCTGTATGGCTTGGACTTTGGCTTGGTCGCGGCACTGCTGGCGTCGGTGGGTTTGGCCGCGAGCTACTTTACTCAGTACGGCTATACCTTCCAGGGTCTGTTCTACGAGCCGTCCAACTGGCTGCCGTTTATTGCGTACTTTGTGGTGGGCGCCGTGTGCGGCTATGTGCAGCTGCGCAACAGCGAAGCTATTAGGGCGGAGCGCGATCAAAACGACCTCGTGCGCAACCGTAATACGTTTCTTACGCAGCTCTACCACGACGCGATCGAGGACAAGCGCGCGTACAGGCGCCAGATCGTGGGCCGCCACGACAGCTTTGGCAAGATCTTTGCCGTGACGCAGGAGCTCGACGTGCTCAACCCACGCGACATCTATCGCAAGTGCTGCGAGCTTCTGGGCGAGATCCTCGAGAACGATTCGGTTGCGATCTACCATGTTTCTGGCGGGGCATTTGCACGCCTGGTGGCAGCAAGTCCCGCGATTGCCGAAGATGCCGCACGCTCGCTCACGCTTGAGCAGCTTGCACCTCTTTTGGGCGACGGGGGTCGTTCGAACCTGTGGGTGAACCGCGAGCTGACGCCGGGGCTTCCCATGTTTGGATACACGATCGAGCGCGACGGGGCACCCGCCGTGTTGATCTTTGTGCGTAGTGCGGCCGAAAACCAAATGACCCTCTATTATCAAAACCTGTTCCGCATCTTGTGCGGGTTGGTCGAAAGCGCGCTGGGCCGTGCCTTTGACTATGAGGCGGTGGCGCAGGATAAACGCTGCGTTGACGGCACTTGCGTGCTCAAGCAGGCCTCCTTTGGCCAAGAGCTCGCTGCGGAGCAGGCGCTGGCAGATAGCAAGATGGGGAGTTTTTTGCTCCTGCGCGTGGTACCGGGCATGGAGCCTGTCGGCGAGCTGGTGGGCGCAATTGGGTCGGCAATCCGCGAGAGCGACGCGGCGGGCTTGGTCGACGGCGACGTGCTCTACCTGCTTATGCGCCAGGCAAAGGCGTGCGATCTGCCCATTATCCGCGAGCGCCTGAGCGCAAAGCAGATTGCGGTGGAGCCCGTCGACGGCGAGGACATTGTGGCGCTGCTGCAGCACATCGCTTATACCGGTGACGGTGAGGGGGGTGTCGCTTGATCTCGCTTGTCGTTGCTGCCGTCTTGCTGCTGATTCATGCGCTGGTTTGCCTGATGCTGTGGACGCTCATGAAGCTGGGCCTGCTGCCGGTGCGCGGACACATGCTGGCTGTGATAGTGCTGGTGCCGCTGTGGGGCCCGTTGCTGGTGGTTCTGCTATCGCTCCGCAGCGCGGTGTTTGGCGAGGGGCTGAAAGAGTCTGCGCTGGAGTCGCTGCGCTTTAACGACGACCTGCATCGCAGCATCCTGGTGCACGACCGTGACGCCGATGCGGGCGTGGTCCCGCTCGAGGAGGCGCTTATCGTCAACGACCCGGCATACCGGCGCCACCTAATGCTCTCCATGCTCACCGAGGAGCCCGGCGCGTACCTGGCGCAGCTGCAGACGGCTAAGCTTAACGACGACGTTGAGGTGGCGCACTATGCCGCGACGGCGGTGGCGCAGATCTCCAAGGAGTCCGACCTTAAGCTGCAGCAGCTGGAGCGTGCCTTTAAGACGGACCCGAGCGCGCAAAACCTCAACGAATACTGCGATTTTCTTGGTGAATACTTGGGCTCGGGCTTGGCCGAGGGGCGCGTGGCTCAGATTCAGCGCCAACAGTACGCGCGCCTGCTTGCGCGTCGCTGCGAGCGCGAGGACGCCCTTGAGCTGCGCATTCGATACGCGACGACGCTGGCCGATGTTGGACAGATCGACGAGGCGCAGGCCGTGACCGACCAGCTGGTGCTCGACGTGCCCGAGGAGCAGGAGGTTTGGATGCTTTGCCTGCGCCTGGCCGTGATGCGCCGCGACGGTGACGAAGTCCACCGTGTGATCGATGCGATTGACAAGCAACATGTGTATTTGAGCGCCGACAACCGCGAAAAGTTGGCGTTTTGGCGCGACGGGGAGGAGGCCAGATGAGCGTGGTGCAACATATCCGCGACCGTGCAGGCCGCTTTCGTTGGATGGGGCTGCTCGTAGTGTGGGCTGTTTTTATCGTCCTGGCCGCCGTGCTGCTGATCGAACGCGCCGGCGTGCAGTACAGCGCTGGACAGCACAAGCTGGGCATGCTCGCCGCCAACGACGCGGTGCCGGCCTCCTCGGCAATCTTTGGCCAAAAGCCCACGTGCCTTGTCATTACCGATTCCGATCAAGCTGGCGTCGAGGACGTAAAGGAACAGTTCGACCAGATCCTGCTCGACATGAAGATCGCGCACCGCGACGTGGACCTTGCCCTGGATGGTGCGGATGCCATTCCCTCGCTGACCTCCTTCGATCGCGTGATTTTGCTCATGCCGTCGCTCGATGGGCTCGGTACGCACCTGAGCGACATTATGAGTTGGGTGAGTGCCGGTGGTTCGCTTATGCTCGCCATGCCGCCGGATAACTCGAGCTATCTGCAAGTGATTGCCTCCAAGCTTGGCATTGAATCGGCCGGATATGACTATGTAAAAGCCGAAAGCATTGTGCCGAGCGAGGACTTTATGCTGGGCGGGGGAGAGCGCTACGAGCTCTCGGACCCCTTTGATTCGTCGCTTTCGGTATCGCTGCGCGAGACGGCTCGTGTGTGGGCTATGACCGGCGATGCGGGCGCTCCGCTCATTTGGTCGAATGACTGCGGTAGCGGGCGCACCGTGATATGCAATATCGGTATCTATGACAAGGTCATGCGTGGCTTTTACGCCGCGGCGATCAGTCTGCTGGGTGATGCCACGGCCTATCCGGTCATCAACAGCGCCGTGTTCTATTTGGACGACTTTCCCAGCCCCGTGCCCTCGGGCGATGGTACTTATATCAAGCGTGACTACGGCCTTTCCATTGCGGATTTTTACACCAAGGTCTGGTGGCCCGATCTGCAAAAGCTCGCGCAAAAATATGGCATTCGCTATACCGGCGTGATGATCGAAAACTACGAGGACGCGGTCAACCAGACCGAGCCCGCGCGACAGGCCGATACCACGCAGTTCCGCTATTTTGGCGGCATGCTGCTGCAGATGGGCGGCGAGCTGGGCTTTCACGGCTACAACCATCAGCCGCTTGCGCTCTGGGACACCGACTATGGTACGTTGTACGTCTACAAAACCTGGAAGAACAAAGAGACGCTCGTCGCTTCGCTCAACGAACTTATCGCGTTTCAGGACGAGGTCCTGCCCAACGCGCACGGCTCGGTTTACGTACCGCCGTCGAATATCCTTTCGGACCGAGCGCGCAAGCTTATCGGTACCGACGTTCCTCGTATTAAGACCATTGCCAGTACGTATTTTGAGGATGGCACCGACCTGCCGTACGTGCAGGAGTTTGGCGTGGCGAGCGATGGCATTGTGGAGCAGCCACGTATTGTTTCGGGCGGCATGGTCGACGATTCCTATATGCGCCTGGCAGCCGTGTCCGAGCTCAACATGCACTACGTGAGCACGCACTTTATGCACCCGGACGACCTTTTGGACCCCGATCGCGGAGCCAAGGAGGGCTGGGAGGTCTACAAGGGCGGCCTGACCGACTACCTGGACTGGCTTACCAAGTCGGCGCCCGATCTGCGGCACCAGACGGCGTCGGAGTGCTCCGGTGCCATCCAGCGCTTTTCGTCGGTTACGGTGAACGTGGATACAAGTGCAGATGCCTGGACGCTCAACCTGGACAACTTTCATGACGAGGCTTGGCTCATGTTCCGCGCCAATAATGGCGAGCCGGGTGCGGTGACGGGTGGCGAACTAACGCACCTTACGGGCAATCTGTATCTGCTCAAGGCAAATGATAAGACCGTGACGATCGAGCGCAAGGAGGGTGGCGATAAATGAGAATCTGCTTGGTACTCGAGGGTTGCTACCCCTATGTGCACGGCGGCGTATCTACCTGGATGCATGGCTATATCCAGGCCATGCCCGAGCACGAGTTTGTGCTGTGGGTGATCGGCGCGCATGCTGCCGACCGTGGCAAGTTTGTCTACGAGCTGCCCGGCAACGTGGTCGAGGTGCACGAGGTGTTCCTGGACGATGCCCTGCGGCTTTCGGGCGAGCAACATGAAGCCAGTTTTAACGACCGTGAGCGCGAGGCGCTACGCCGTCTGGTGTCGCTCTCCTATCCGGACTGGGACGTGTTATTCGATATCTTCCACCGCCGTCGCGTGCATCCGCTCTCGTTTTTGCAGAGCCGCACGTTTATGGATATCTTTCGCGACGTGTGCCTGGCCGAGTATCCCTACACGCCCTTTGCCGATGCATTCCACACCATGCGCTCCATGTTGCTGCCCGTGCTCTACCTGTTGGGCAGCGAGGTGCCGGTGGCCGATGTGTACCATGCCATCTCGACCGGCTACGGTGGCCTGCTCGCCTGCCTGGGCTCAAGCGTTCACCATGCGCCGGTGCTGCTGACCGAGCATGGCATCTATACCCGCGAGCGGGAGGAAGAGATCATTCGCGCCGATTGGGTGGTGCCGTCGTTTAAGGACCGCTGGATTCGCTTTTTCTACCTGCTTTCGGAGGAGATCTACCGCCGCGCGTTCCGCGTGACGAGTTTGTTCCATAACGCCCGCAAGACGCAGATTGATATGGGCTGCGATGCGGACAAATGCCTGGTCATCCCAAACGGCATCCAGTTCGATCGCTTTAAGGATATTTCCTTAAAGACCGATGACGGCTGGGTGGACATTGGCGCGGTGGTGCGCCTGGCGCCCATCAAGGACGTCAAGACTATGATCTATGCCTTCTTTGAGCTGCACGAGCGCCTGCCCAAGGTGCGCCTGCACATTATGGGCGGCGTGGACGACGAGGAGTACGGCGCCGAGTGCCACGCGCTGGTCGAAACCCTGGGCGTGCACGACCTGATCTTTACCGGCCGCGTCAACGTGGTCGAGTACATGGAAAAGCTCGACTTCACCATTTTAACGAGCATCTCCGAGGGCCAGCCGCTCAGCGTGCTGGAGTCGCTTGCAGCGTGCCGTCCCTGCGTGACGACCGAGGTGGGCTGCTGCCGCGAGCTTCTCGAAGGCGCCCCGGGCGACGACTTTGGCGTGGCGGGTTTTGTGACGCCGCCTATGTATCGCAAGGGCTTGGCCGATGCCATGGAACGCATGTGCACAAGCCGCGCTCGTCGCATTGAGATGGGGGAGCGCGGCCAGCGTCGCGTTGCCACGTACTTCTTGCACGAGCAGATGCTCGCCAACTATCGCGCGCTGTACGACGAGACGGCGCAAGCGTTTGACCTGCCCAGAGAGGGGGAGTAGCCGGTGGCCGGAATCGGTTTTGAGCTCAAGCGCCTGTTTAGGCGCAAGGGTCTGTTTGCCACGATGCGCGCCTATGGCTACGCTGGCATTGTGTGCACGGGCCCCATGCTGCTGGGCGTGCTGCTCCAGGTGGGTATCTTGGTGCTGTGCGGTCTGTGGGGTGTGGACCGTGCCAACCAAGATCTGCTGGTGTGCATGGTGACCTATACGCTGCTGGCGTCGCTCACGCTCACGAGTTTTTTCTCTATGCCGGTCACGCGCTTTTTGGCCGATATGCTTTTTGCCGAGCGCGAGGATGAGATCCTGCCTTCGTTTTGGGGATCTAATGCCATCATGCTCGTTGTGGGCACGGTGCTCTACGGCGTCTTTTTGCTGTTCTCGGGCGCCACGCTGCTGCAGGGGCTGCTGTGCCTGTGGCTGTTCAACATTATGATCGTCAATTGGAACGGCATGAGCTATCTCACTGCTATTAAGGATTACCGCGGTATCCTATGCAGCTTTGCGGCCGCCATTGTCGTGGCGTGCCTGTGCGCCCTGGCCGCGCTGGCGCTGGGTCTGCCGCCGGTCGAGGGCCTTTTGGCGTCAATTGCTCTGGGCTACGGCGTCATGCTCGCCTGGGACGTGGTACTGCTGTACCGGTTTTTTCCGCAGAGCGAACGCAGCCCCTGGCTCTTTTTACGGTGGCTTGATCAGTTTATGCCGTTGACGCTCACGGGCTTGTTCACCAACCTGGGCCTCTTTGCGCATTTGGTGATAATTTGGGCCGGTCCCATTGGCGTGCAGGTCAAGGGCTTGTTTTATGGTGCGCCCTACCACGATGTGCCGGCGCTCATCGCGTTTTTGACGATCCTGGTCACGACCGTCAACTTTGTGGTCTCGGTCGAGGTCAATTTCTATCCGCGCTACCGCGACTACTACAGCCTGTTCAACGACGGTGGCGTGGTGGGCGACATTGTGGTGGCCGAGGAGGAAATGCTTGCCACGCTCAACCGAGAACTACGGTTTTGTGCGCTCAAGCAGCTGTTTGTGACGGCGGCGGTCATCTCGCTCGAGACCACGGTGCTGTCGGCCCTACCGTTGGGCTTTAACAACCTGATGCACGGGTATTTCCGCACGTTATGCGTGGGCTATGGCCTGTATGCCGTGGGCGATACGTTGTTGCTCATCTTGCTGTACTTTACCGACTACAAGGGGGCCGTTCTGGCTTCGGGCCTGTTTGCCGGTGTAGCCGGGCTGGCGACCGCCGTGTCGTTGCTTTTGCCGCAGCAGTTTTACGGCTTTGGCTTTTTGTTGGGTGCGGCAGTGTTTTTTATCGTGGCGCTGCTGCGGCTCGATACCTATACCGCCAACTTGCCGTATCGTATCCTGAGTCAGCAGCCCATCGTGGCTGCTGACAAGACGGGCTGGTTTACACAGCTGGGCCGCTTGCTCGACCGTGCCGAACAGCGCTATGAGGAAGGTCACCATAAGGGTGAGTCACATGGCTCGTTTGAGCGCGCAGTAGTTCACGTGTATCGCAAGCATTGGGGAGGTTCTGATGACCGATAGGATGATGTCTCGCCGTCGCCTGTTTGAGGCGGCTGCTGGTGCGCTGTTGCTTTCGGGCTGCTCGGTGCAGGAAGACTCCTCGACCAAAAAGGTCAAAAAGCAGGACAAGATTATAAAGGCCGAGGCTTCCGACCAGTCCAAGCACCTGCGCGATAAGGACGAGCTGTACGAGGTCTACGACGACTCGGGCATTGTGACCATGTACCTGACGGTCTCGCGCGGTAACAGCTCCGAGAACACCGACCACAGCTGGGCCGAGATCAACACGTACTCGGTGTATGACTATGCCGACATGGGCGTGACGCGCTATCAGGTTATGGGCCTGCTGCAGCCGGGCGACGAAGACGGCCCGGTGGCCGGCGAGGTTGGCTATGGCGAGGAAGCGCCCAATGCCACCGTGCAGGTGCGCGGTCAGACATCGAGCATGAACTCGCAAAAGAATTACAAGGTGGAGCTCAAAAAGGGCAAGGGTACTTGGCGCCAACAGCGCGCGATTACGCTCAACAAGCACATGGGCGAGGGTGTGCGTTTTCGCAACAAGATGGCCTACGACCTTATCCGCGGAATCCCCCAGATGATGGGCCTGCGCACGCAGTTTGTGCATCTGTGGGTGTGCGACCAGACCGAAAAGTCCAACGATACCTTTGAGGACTATGGCTTGTTTACACAGGTGGAACAGCTTAACAAGACGGCGCTTAAGGCACATGGCCTGGATAAAAGCGGGCACCTGTACAAGGTGAACAGCTTCGATTTTCATCGCTACGAGGACACCATTAAGCTTGCCGATGATCCCGACTACAACCAGGTGAACTTTGAGGGCATGCTCGAGATCAAGGGCGATTCGGACCACACCAAGCTCATCGGGATGCTCGATGCGCTCAACGACGAATCGCAAAAGATCGATGACGTGCTCGACACATACTTTGATACCGAAAATCTGGTCTATTGGCTGGCGTTTCAGATCCTGACGGGCAACTGCGATACGCAGAACCGTAATTGCTATCTGTACAGCCCGCTCAACTCAAATACCTGGTACTTTTTGGATTGGGATAACGACGGCATGCTGCGTAAGCTTGAGCTGAGCCTGACGGGGTTCTCGGATTATGCGAGCTGGGAGCGCGGCGTAAGCAACTACTGGGGCAACGTGCTATTCAATCGTGCGTTGCGCAGCAAGTCGTTCCGCAGCGAACTCGACCGTGCCGTCAAGGACTTGCGCTCGTATTTGACCGAGACTCGCCTGACCAAGATGATCAAGCACTACCGCGAGGTGACTGAATCCCTGGTCTTTGCTTCGCCCGATATCAACAATCTGCCTGTCACCAAGGACCAATACGAGCAGATCGCCGCGGCGATTCCCTCCGAGATCGAGGAGAACTACAAGAGCTTTCGCGAGAGTTTTAAAAAGCCTATGCCGTCTTACATCGGCGTGCCGCAGATCGATAACGGTAAGCTGCGCATTAACTGGGATGCGTCCTACGACTTTGAGGCGCGCGACATTCGCTACACCGTAGAGCTTGCGAGCGACTATGCCATAAGCGACGTGGTCTTTAAGGCCGAGGACGTGCTGCTTCCCGAGGTGACCTGCGATGCGCCCGATACCGGTCAGTATTTTGTGCGCGTGCGTGCCACCAACTCCGACGGCTATACGCAAGATGCGTTTGACTACTATGTGACCGACGACGGCAAGCACTACGGCATGAAGTGTTTTTACGTGAAAGACGGCTGTAAGGTCGTAGAGGATACGTATGAGGAGGGCTAGCGCGCTGCTTGAGCGCCTGGCGGCACCGCCTGTGCGTGCCACGCAGGAGCGTTACCGCCACGAGCTCAAATATCTCATTAACGAGGGCGAGCACGCCGCGCTTACCTGTCGCATGGCGCCGGTGTTTAAGCTGGACAAGCATGCGCGGGCGGGCGGTTACACCATTCGCAGCCTGTACTTTGACGACTACTGCAACTCGGCCTACGAGGAAAAAGACGCCGGCATTCTCATGCGCAAAAAGTATCGCGTACGCATCTATAACGGCAGGGACAAGGTGATTAAGCTCGAGCGCAAAAAGAAGTACGGCAGCTGGATCTACAAGGAGGATGCGCCGCTCACGCGTGGCGAGTTTGAGCAGATTCTGGCTGGCGACTACGGTTTTTTGCTAAGGAGTCCCTATCCGCTCTGCCGCGAGTTCTACATCGAGTGTATCTGCAACATGATGCGCCCGCGGACCATCGTGGACTACGAGCGCGAGCCGTGGGTGATGGATGAGGGCACCGTGCGCATTACGTTTGACATGAACGTGCGCGCGGCGGTGGGTAGCTTTGACATCTTTGACGCGACCTTGCCCGCATTGCCTGTGCTGGAGCCCGGCAAGCTGGTGATGGAGGTCAAGTTTACGGAGTTTTGTCCGCAGCTGGTGCGCGATATGGTGCCGCCGGGCGCGACCGAGCTTACGGCGGTCTCCAAGTACTGCCTCTGTTACGAAAAGACCGCCTACCTGCGCGGTTTTAACTATTGGGAATCGGATTTTGAGAACCGAGGGGATATTTAGACCATGAGCACCAGGGACTTTTTTAAGAACTCCGTCTTGGAGGCGTTTGGCCAGGTCGACCCTGCCAAGATTGGCCTTTCGCTGCTTGTGGCGCTCGCCATGGGCATCCTGATCTATTACGTGTACAAGCGCTTTTTTACCGGCGTGGTGTATTCGCGCAGTTTTGCCGTGACGCTCGTGGGTATGTGCGTGCTTACTTGCATGGTTACGCTCGCGATCTCGACGAACGTGGTCATCTCGCTCGGTATGGTCGGTGCTCTGTCAATCGTCCGCTACCGTACGGCGGTCAAGGACCCGCTCGACCTGCTGTATCTGTTTTGGGCCATTACCACGGGCATTACGGCCGGCGCCGGCATGTATGCGCTCGTGGGGCTCACGGCGGTGGTGATCGTGGTGATGATTGCCGGCTTTGCGAGCCACCAAGACAAGGCTCGCGTGTACATGATGGTCATCCACTACACGGGCCAGACCACCGGCGATGATATCGTGCGCGCATTTGGGCGCACCAAGTTCACCGTTAAGTCCAAGACTATGCGCGGCGACAAGGTCGAAATGGCCGCCGAGGTGTTCTCGGATGGTGTGGATATGCCCTATGCTGACGCCATTCGCGCTCTCGACGGCGTGGAGGACCTCACGCTCATTCAATATAACGGCGAGTACCACGGGTAGCTTTTAGTTCCGGCGTTCTGACGAACGCCGGACCGGTCGACGCTGCGCGGGCATCTGCCGGGCGATCTGCCGCTCAAACCGTCGCTCGCGTACATAAAGTACGCTTCGCTCCTCTTTCGCGGCACCTCGCCACGGCAGCTGCCCGCTCGCTGGCGCTTGCTCGACCTGGGCGGTTGAAATGATCCATGGGCCCGTCTCATTTGCTCAATTTGCTGGCATGGGTTGGGTATTATGGTGAAAGCGATTTCAACGACAGGGGTGCTCGTGGTAAAGATGAAGGATGTGGCCGAGCTGGCCGGCGTTTCGAGCGCCGCCGTCTCGCGCTACCTCAACGGTGGGTATATCTCGGTCGATAAGGCCGAGCGCATTAAGAAAGCGATTGAGCTGACAGGATACGTGCGGTCCAGCCAGGCTCGCGCGCTGCGCACCGGTTCCACCAAGCTCATCGGCGTCATCGTCCCCAAGATCAACTCGGAATCCGTGAGCCGCATTACTGCCGGCATTGGCCAGGTGCTCGGTCGTCGTGGCTACCAGATGCTGCTTGCCAACACCGACAACGCGGCCGATCGTGAGCTCGAATACCTCGATTTATTCCAAAACCATCCGGTCGATGGCATTGTGTTGGTGGCAACCATGATTACCGACGAGCACCGTCGGGCGATTGAGTCGTGCCGCGTGCCCATCGTGCTGATCGGCCAACATGTCGAGGGCGTGGCGTGCGTCTATCACGACGATTACGAGGCCGCCTTTGAGCTGGGCCATGCGCTTGCGGGTCGCGTGGACGGCAAGATTGCCTATATTGGAGTTACCGAAGAGGACCGCGCGGCCGGTTATGACCGCCGTCGCGGTTTTGAGGCCGGCTTGCGCGCCGCGGACAACCCGCTCGATGCCGCTTTGATTCGCCTGGGCTCGTTTACGCTCGACTCGGGCTATGGTGCGGCACGTGAACTGCTTTCCGTCGCTCCCGATATTTCGTTTATCGCCTGCGCGACCGACACCATGGCTGCGGGCGCGCTTCGTGCCATCGATGAGGTTCGCGGCATGGGCGAGGGCATGCACCGCGTGAGCGGTTTCGGCGACAACGCGTTTTTGCGCGCGCTGACGGGCGGCATTCCCACCGTGCATTACGGCTACCTGACCAGCGGTGTCGAGGCGACCAATATGTTGCTCAACACGCTCGATGGCGCGGAAGGGGAGAACGGCCTAAAGACGCTCAAGCTCGGCCATCAGTTGATGAATGTCTAGGTCTTGATCGTGCCTGCCCGCCTTTGAGTCCCCCGTTTTTTGTCCCAAAACTACCATTCGCCGGCTTTTTCCTACCGTTCACCCTACTATGAAAACGATTACAGACATATGAAACTGAAAACGATTACAGTGTAAGTGTCAAAGATGGCCGGGTGCAGATGCTCCCGTTGGAGGAAAGGGAAGTCATGGACTACCGCAAATCAGCCCAAGAGGTGCTCGACAACATCGGTGGCGCCGACAACGTTATTTCGGCCGCACACTGCGCCACGCGTCTGCGCCTGGTGATTGCCGATAACGCCAAGGTCGACAAGGAGGCCCTCGAGAATATCGACGGCGCCAAGGGCGTCTTTGAGGCCCAGGGCCAGCTGCAGATTATCTTTGGCACCGGCACCGTCAATAAGGTGTACGACGAGTTCATCGCCCTCGGCGGTATCAATGCCGCCTCTAAGGCCGAGGTCAAGGAGGCCGCGGCACAGCAGCAGAACATCTTTATGCGTGCCATTAAGGTGCTCGGCGACGTCTTTGTCCCCATCATCCCCGCTATCGTGGCTTCGGGCCTGCTGCTGGGCATTATGAGCGCCCTCAACTTTATGGCCTCCAACGGCTTTATCGCGCTCGACACCAATAACTTTATTTATAAGATTGCCGATCTGGTCTCGGGAACGTCCTTTGGCATTCTGCAGATCCTAATCGGCTACTCCGCGGCTAAGGCCTTTGGCGCCAACCCGTATCTGGGCGCCGTCGTCGGTGGTGCGTTTATCAACTCCTCGCTGCAGAGCGCCTACACGGTTGCCTCCGAGGGCGTGCAGACCATGGTCACCGTTATTCCCGGTGTGTACAGCTTTGAGTGGGTCGGCTATCAGGGCCATGTGATCCCCATCGTTATCGCCTGCGCCATTCTGGCCTTCCTCGAGAAGCGCCTGCACAAGATCGTTCCCGAGATGTTCGACCTCTTTGTGACTCCGCTCGTCTCGGTGTTCGTGACCGTGCTCGTGACGCTCGTTGCCGTCGGCCCCATCTTTGTCTGGGCCGAGAACGCCATCCTCGGTCTGATCCAGGCCCTGCTGACCCTGCCCTTCGGCATCGGTTCCTTTATCGTCGGCCTGTTCTATGCTCCCACGGTCGTTACCGGTATCCACCAGATGTACACCGCCATCGACCTGGGCCAGCTTGCCCAGTACGGTGTGACCTATTGGCTGCCCATCGCCAGTGCCGCCAACATCGCCCAGGGTGGCGCCGCGCTCGCCGTTGCCTTTAAGACCCGCGATGCCAAGATCAAGGGCCTGGCGCTTCCTTCGGCCCTGTCCGCCTTCATGGGTATTACCGAGCCTGCCATCTTTGGTGTGAACCTGCGCTTCTTTAAGCCCTTCATCGCCGGCTGCATCGGCGGCGGTTGCGGTGCCCTGGCCTGCGCACTCACCTCGCTTGCTGCTTCCGGCACCGGCGTTACTGGCATCTTCGGTATCCTGCTGTGCCTGGCCCAGCCCGTGCAGTACACGATCATGTTTGCGGTCGCCGCGCTGGTTTCCTTTGCCGTCTCGTTTGTCCTGTACAGGGACGAGCCCAAGGCTTCCGAGCAGGCCTAAGAGCTTTTGATTGAGGGGCGCCCGCGGGTTGTATGCTCGCGGGCGTTTCCCGTATCTGGTGTCGATCTCTGGCGCCTTGTTACTTTCGATCCGTTAGGACTTTGATATGTCTAATGCACTTGGCCGCGACCTTGCAAAGCTGGTCGCCGCTGTTGACGCCGCCGCCACTGAGTGCGGTCATGGCGCGTATGGCCAACGCTTCCATATTATGCCGCCGGCGGGCTGGCTCAACGACCCCAACGGTCTCTGCCAGGCGGGTGGCGTGTTCCATGCCTATTTTCAGTATGCGCCGTTTGATGTCGAGGGCGGTGTAAAGGCCTGGGGCCATGCGACGAGTCGCGATCTTATGACGTGGGACTACGTTGGCGCCCCGCTGCTGCCCGACGAGCCGTTCGATTGCCACGGCGTGTATTCGGGCTCCGCGCTTGCCGAGGACGGTCGCATTCGCGTACTTTATACGGGCAACGTTAAGCTTTCCGATTCGGACGGGACGTACGACTACGTCAATACCGGCCGCCGCGCTGATACCGTCTATGTGGAGAGCGTTGATGGCCTTGCCGGTCGGGAGTTCAGCCAAAAGCGTGTGGTGCTGGCGTCCGAGGATTATCCCGAGGATTTGACCTGCCATGTGCGCGATCCCAAGGTGTGGCGTGACGCGGACGGGCGCTATCACATGGTGCTGGGCGCGCGTCGTCGCGTGGATGGGCCGCATATCGAGAGCCGTTTTTGTGCGATGCACGGCGAGGGTGCCGGGCGCGATGTGGGCGAGATCCTGGTGTATGGCTCGCCCGATATGCTGAGCTGGGAGCTCGAGAATCGCGTGTCTACGCCCGAGCGCTTTGGCTTTATGTGGGAATGCCCGGGATACCTTGAGCTTGAGGTGGATGGCGGTGTGCCGGCAAGGTTTCTGTCTTTCTCTCCCCAGGGGCTCGAGGGCGGTCGTTGGAACCGCGGCAACGTATACGCCGCTGGCTACATGCCTGTAACGGGTGACATCACCGGTGGTGACGGTGCCTATGAACTGGGCGAGTTCCGCCTGTGGGACGCTGGTTTTGACTTCTATGCTCCGCAGGAGTTCACGGCCGAGGACGGTCGCCATATTCTAATCGGCTGGATGGGCATGCCCGATGAGCCGACCTATGGCAACGCGCCTACCGTGGCGTGCGGCTGGCAGCACTGCATGACGGTGCCGCGTGAGCTTACAGCCGGTGCCGGCGGCGTAGTGCTGCAGCAGCCGGCGCGCGAGATTGAGCTCCATTATGCCTCGGTTCGTGTGGGGGAGGGCTCGTTGGGGGTTGCCGGCGATACCTGCTTTGACGTTGTTGTTGACGGTGTCGACGGCGCGTTTACCGCGACCGTTGATGGCGAGCTAAAGCTGGCGCTTGTGCCCGCTGGGGACGAACTGCCCTCGCGCTTTGAGATGCGATTTACCGATGGGGGTCGCGCTTCTGCCGGCTGCGGTCGTACCATGCGCTGGGAGTCCATCGACGAGGTCCGTAATGTGCGCATTGTTGGTGATGTCTCGTCGGTCGAGGTGTTTGTGAATGATGGCGCGCTCGTGTTTTCGACGCGCATCTATCCCGAGGCCTATGGCGTGACCGTTGACGCTCCGGGTGCGAGCGTGAACTATCACACGCTCAACATCTAGGCGTTTCGTCGCATATCGGCGCTATACTGCAGCCGTTGCCCACGATGAGGGGAACACCCGCATCGTGGGTTTTTGCTTTGAAGGGACGGTACCGCATGGGCGTACAGCAGCTAGAAGAGGCCTGGGCTTTGAGGACCGGCGCGCGTGAAGCGCGGTTGTTCGCGGCCTCGCATGTGCCAGCAGCGTTGTCGCAATTGGGGATTGTGCGCCCCGGTGACCGCCTGGTGGCCTTTGCGGATGACTTTGCCGAAGTCTTTGCGCGCGGCTTTGATGCCTGCGACGTGGCTATGGTGGGCTCACCGTCCGCCGATGCGCTTGCTGCCGCATCCAAGGGCTTTGATGCTTCATTTGATGCCGAAGGGCCGCATCTGTGGTGGTTCGTCAACTCCATCGGCGGGTTTGGTCTGCGTGTGCCCGACCTTCGCGCTCTTGGCCGCGCGGCTCGTGAGGTCCGCGCGCTGCTTGTTGTGGACAACACCGTGGCGTCGGCTTTTGGCTGCAATCCGCTGCGGCTGGGTGCTGTGCTGTCGCTTGAGGCGCTCGATCGCGTGAGCGCCGGCAAGGCTCCGCGCAAGCTCGTTGCCGCTTCGGTGGCGCGCTCGCAGCTCAAACGCCATCGCGTGGATGCCGCGGCTGAGTGCGCGCACGTATTGTTTGCAGGCTGCGGTGCGTCGGCGCTCGACCTTTCTGCCGAGGAGACCGACGTGCTGGAGCGTGGGCTTTCCTCGCTTAACGTCCGCATGCAGGCGCATTTCGACCGCGCCCGTGCGCTGGCCGAGTATCTGGCCGCCAACGAGATGGTGCGCAACGTTCGCTATCCCGGGCTGAGTTCGCATCCCGACCATGCGGCTGCAACGGGAATCCTCGAGCACGGCTTTGGCCCAGCAGTTGAATTTGACCTTATCGAGCGTAGCGCAGGTGATCTTTTCGACGCTTTGCCGGGGGAGTTCCGCACATCGCCGGCCGGCGGCGCAACGACGCGCCTTTCGGCCCCATGCGGCAAGCAGGGGAACACCATCCGCCTCTTCGCCGGCGCCGACGACCCTCTGGTTGTAGCGTCCACCCTAGATAATGCCCTTCGCAACTAGCTAAATCATCCTCGACTCCATAAGTTGCGGTGAAATAGGGATTGATTTACGGCTTTAACCGCATAAACAGTCCCTATTTCACCGCAACTTATGAGAAGGGGTTGTGTGGCTATAAGGCCCCATTACAGTTTGAGCCGTCCGAAAGGGCGGCTCTTTTCCGTTGCACGGTTATACGATTGAGCCGTACCGGTGGTCGCTGGCCGACCGCCCCGGACGGCCGTCAGCCCCTGCCCCGTAGAGGGCCCGGGACGTGTTGCCGCCGGGGCGGGAGGGGCCGCGGGGAACGACTGATAGAGATGTGCCGGGCCCGGACCGGGCCACGGCGGGGTAATGTGGGTGTCGCTTCCGCGGCTAACGGCCGGCTCAAGGGAGAGGATACACCATGCCTGCAGCAGAGACGCCCGTGGCCTACCTGGGGATCGACGTCGGGAAGAGCTCGCACAGCGCGTGCGCGCTCGATGCGGGAGGGGGCGTCGCCTTCAGGGCCGAGCTGGCAAACAGGCCCGACGACATCGACCGGCTGCTCGAGCGGGCCGGCTCCGGCGCGCTGGTCGTCGTCGACCAGAAGCGAAACATCGGCGCACTGGTCCTCGCGCGCGCCCATGCGCACGGGAACCCCTGCGCCTACCTGCCCGGATATGCCGAGAAGCAGGCCCGCGGGATGTTCCCCGGCATCGCGAAGACCGACGCCATCGACGCCGAGGTGATCGCGCGCACCGCGCTCGGCGTGCCCCGCGCCCTCAGGCCGGCGCCCGAGGAGCCCGAGGGGACCGCCTCGCTGCGGATCCTGTCGTCGCAGCGCGAGTTTGCGTCGTCCGCCAGGACCCGCGCGAAGAACAGGCTGCGCGCGACCCTGCTCGAGGCCGACCCCGCGCTCGAGGGCGCGGTCGACCCGTCGAGCCGCTGGCAGGTGTCGATGCTGGCCGAGTTCGGCGGGGCCGCCGGGTGCTCGGCCGCCGGCTGGCGCAGGTTCTCGAACGCCGCCAGGCGCGCGGGCGCCCCCGCGGCGGGGGCCAGGAGGCTCTGGGAGGCGCTGCTGGCCTCGTCGCGCTCGGGAAGGCGGCTCCCGGCCGGCGAGGACGTCGCGGTCCGGATACTCGCCCGGGAGATAGCCTCCCTCGACGCCGACATCGAGGAACTCGACTCGCTCGTGGCCGACTCGCTGGCGGGCGACGAGGTCTACGAGTGCCTCCTCACGGTGCCCGGGATCGGCCCCAAGACCGCCGCGGCGCTGGTGACGTCGATCGACATATCCGCGTTCAGGGGGCACGACGAGCTCGCGAGCTATTGCGGCGTGGCGCCGTCAGACAGGCGCTCCGGGAGCAGCATCAGGTCGACGTCGCCTCAGCACGGCGGGAACAGGCGGCTCAAGAACCTGCTCATATTCAGCTGCAACTCCCTCATCGGCACGGACAACAGGTTCGGGAGGTACTACGGGGAGTGCAGGGCGAGGGGGATGAGGCACAGCAAGGCGCTGAAGGCGGTCGCGAGGAAGAGGCTCAAGGTCATCTACGCGATCATGCGCGACGCCGTCCCGTACGCGGCCTAGCGGGCGGCGGGATCAACCGAAGAGGAAACCAAGCGGGGGCGCCAGATGCCCGGATGCGTCATGCCGAAATGGCGCGAAGCACGCGGTTGACAAAACTATAGAGACACGTCCCAAATGGCTACTCTTTGATGCTGGCGATGAGGGCGTCGGCTTTGGAGGCGATGATGTCGTTGATTTCTGCCTGCAGGGTTTCGTAGACTTCGATGGCTCGCTCTCCGGCGGGGGTGAGCGTGGATCCGCGGGCGCCGTCGCGCTCGATGAGCTTGCAGCCCAGCTGGCCTTCGGCTTCGTTCACAATGCGCCAGGCCTTGGAATATGCCATGCCCATGCTCTTGGCGGCACGGTTGAGCGAGTGCTCGCGGGCAATCCCCTGCAGCAGCAAGACGCAGCCGTGGCCGAAGACGCCCGGCAGATCCTTGTCGCACGCTTGAATGACCAACTTTGCCGTCGTCTTGTACTTCATATGCTCCACGTCTCCCCGCTAAAGTGTTTGCTGGGCAAACGCAAAGCCTGCGTCAAACCCTCGTGTGCTCTTCTTAAATCATGCATTGTAGCAGTCAAAGTGCGTTAAGATACTTCCCCAGTATTGGGCGCCCAAGGTTGGGCTGGGTCCTACGAGGCCTGCAGCCGACCGGTCGCATGGAAAAAGGAGAAACATGGCTACGTTCTTTCCCGGTGAGTCCCACACGTTTTCGGAGTATCTGCTGGTCCCTGGTTACTCGTCCTCGCAGTGCATCCCCAACAACGTCTCTCTTAAGACGCCGCTGACCCGCTTTAAGCGCGGTGAGAAACCGGCAATCACCCTGAACATCCCCATGGTTTCCGCCATCATGCAGTCCGTCTCGGGCGTCGACATGGGTGTCGCGCTCGCTACCGAGGGTGGCCTGTCCTTCATTTACGGTTCCCAAAGCGCCGAGTCCGAGGCTGCTATGGTCAAGGCCGTCAAGGATCACAAGGCGGGCTTCGTTCAGTCCGATTCCACACTGACCCCCGACATGACCATGGAGCAGGTCATTGAGCTCAAGGAGAAGACCGGCCACTCCACCATGCCGGTTACCGACGACGGCACTCCCAAGGGCAAGCTCCTGGGCATCGTCACCAGCCGTGACTATCGCCCCAGTCGCGATGACCACCAGACGAAGGTCTCCGAGTTCATGACCCCGCGTGAGCAGCTCATCGTGGGCGACAAGAACATCAGCCTCAAGGTTGCCAACGACGTCATCTGGGACAACAAGCTCAACGCCCTGCCCATCGTCGACGACAACGATCACCTGATGGGAATCGTCTTCCGCAAGGACTATGACAGCCACAAGACCAACCCCAACGAGCTGCTCGACGGCGACAAGCGCTACATGGTCGGCGCCGGTATCAACACCCGCGACTATGCCGAGCGCGTGCCGCTGCTCATCGAGGCCGGCGCCGATGTCCTGTGCATCGACTCCTCCGAGGGCTTCAGCGAGTGGCAGAAGCGCACCATCGAGTGGATTCGCGCCAACTACGGTGAGGACGTTAAGGTCGGTGCCGGTAACGTCGTCGACGCCGAGGGCTTCCGCTTCCTGGCAGACTGCGGTGCCGACTTCATCAAGGTCGGTATCGGCGGCGGTTCCATCTGCATCACCCGTGAGACCAAGGGTATCGGTCGTGGCCAGGCCACCGCGCTGATCGACGTCTGTCGCGCTCGCGACGAGTACTACGAGGAGACCGGCGTCTACGTGCCCGTGTGCTCCGACGGCGGCATCGTCTACGACTACCACATGACGCTCGCCCTTGCCATGGGCGCCGACTTTATGATGCTGGGCCGCTACTTCGCCCGCTTTGATGAGAGCCCGACTGAGCGCGTCAACGTGAACGGTCAGTACATGAAGGAGTACTGGGGCGAGGGTTCTGCGCGTGCCCGCAACTGGCAGCGCTACGACCTGGGCGGCGCCGCGAAGCTCAGCTTCGTCGAGGGCGTCGACTCCTATGTTCCCTATGCCGGCTCCCTCAAGGACGGCGTGGGCGGCACGCTCTACAAGGTCAAGTCCACGATGTGCAACTGCGGTGCCCTCTCGATCCCCGAGCTTCAGGAAAAGGCACGCCTGACCCTGGTGAGCTCGACCTCGATCGTCGAAGGCGGCGCCCACGACGTAGTCGTCAAGGACTCTCAGCAGAGCGTTTCCTACCGCTAAGCGGCTTTCCCAAGCACCGCACCTTGCCGTTCAAACCGTCGCTCGCGTACCAAAGTACGCGTCGCTCCTCTTTCACGGCAATCTGCGGTACTTGGAAAACCCGACCATGCTTGGGCGGGTGACAATTAGTGGTTGATTCAAAACCACGTTATTTAGATAAAGCGAGATGCCCGCAAGTCGCAGGCATCTCGCTTGTCGTATTTGCTATCATCAGTCAAGTTAACCTTAGGGTCGGGTGGCTTGGCTTTGTTCGCTACAAGTTCCGCACGCAAAGAAGAGCACTTAATGTGCTCTTCGTCTTGCGCAGGACTGTCCGCAGTAGCAAATAAAGCCAAGCCACCCGACCCCAGCTAAGATTAAAGGAGCTGATATGTGCGATTGCACAGATCATAAGGACGAGATCCCTGCCTACGACGCGCAGGCCATTGAGTCCAAGTGGATGAAGGCCTGGGAGGATTCCAACCTCTTTGCCGTCGACACCGACGACAGCAAGCCCAAGAAGTACGTGCTCGAGATGTTCCCGTATCCGTCGGGCGACCTGCATATGGGCCACGCGCGCAACTATACCATCGGCGATGCCATGGCCCGTCAGGCCCGCATGCGCGGTTACGACGTGCTGCACCCCATCGGCTTTGACGCCTTTGGCCTGCCTGCCGAGAACGCCGCTATCAAGCACAACACGCAGGCTGCTGCCTGGACGTATAAGAACATGGACCAGGCGCTCGCTACGATGAAGCGCATGGGCTTCTCCTACGATCTGGATCGCATGGTCAAGACCTGCAGCCCCGACTACTACCGCTGGGGTCAGTGGATCTTTGAGAAGCTGTGGGAAAAGGGCCTGGTCTACCGCAAGAAGAACCCGGTCAACTGGTGTCCTAACTGCAAGACCGTTCTGGCCAACGAGCAGGTCACCGAGGGTAAGTGCTGGCGCTGCGGCACCGAGCCCGAGAAGCGCGACCTGGAGCAGTGGTACTTCAAGATCACCGAGTACTCCCAGGAGCTGCTCGACGACCTGGAGAAGCTCCCCGGCTGGCCCGAGCGCGTCAAGCAGATGCAGGCCAACTGGATCGGTCGCTCCGAGGGCGCCGAGGTCGACTTTACCCTTTGCGACCAGGATGGCGAGCCCATCGAGGGCGATGAGGGCAAGATCACCGTCTTCACCACGCGTGCCGATACCCTTTTTGGCGTCTCCTTCTTTGTCCTGGCTCCCGAGTACGCCGGCCTGCACGAGCTCGTCGAGGGTACGGAGTACGAGGAGGCCGTCACCAAGATCGTCGAGGACTCCAAGCATATCTCTGCCGTCGAGCGTGCCCAAGGCACCCTCGAGAAGCACGGTGCCTTCACGGGCCGCTATGTGGTAAATCCCGTCAACGGCGAGAAGGTCCCCGTGTGGGTTGCCGATTATGTCGTTGCCGACTACGGCACCGGTGCCGTCATGGCCGTTCCCTGCGGCGACCAGCGCGATTTTGAGTTCGCCCGCAAGTACGACCTGCCGATCGTACCGATCATCCTGGACGATGACGATCGCGCTGCCGTCGAGGCCAGCGGCGAGACCATCGATACCTTCCATGCCGAGACCGTCGACTGGGATTGCGCCCACGCTGCCGAGGGCACGCTCGTCCAGTCCGGCAAGTACACCGGCATGCGCGGCGGTAAGCACTCCGAGGGCGAGGCTGCGATCGTGGCCGACCTCGAGGCCATGGGCTGCGGTCGTCGCAAGGTCGAGTTCCGTCTGCGCGACTGGCTCATTTCCCGTCAGCGCTATTGGGGCAACCCCATCCCGGCCATCCACTGCGAGCACTGCGGTATCGTGCCCGTGCCCGAGGATCAGCTGCCGGTGACGCTGCCCGAGAACCTGGACCTGGGCGCCGGCGAAACCCTTGCCGAGTGCAAGGACTTCTACGAGACCACCTGCCCGGTCTGCGGCCGCCCGGCCAAGCGCGAGACCGATACCATGGATACCTTTACCTGCTCCAGCTGGTATTACCTGCGCTATACCGACCCGCACAACACCGAGCTGCCCTTCTCCCGCGAGGCGGCAGACCGTTGGATGCCCGTCGATAACTACATCGGCGGCATCGAGCACGCTATTCTGCACCTGCTCTACAGCCGCTTCTTTACCAAGGCCCTGCGCGACCTGGGCCTGCTGAGCGTGGACGAGCCCTTCACCAACCTGCTGTGCCAGGGCATGGTCAAGGACGAGAACGGCGACACCATGTCCAAGTCCAAGGGCAATGTCGTGCCCCCGAGCTCGGTCATCGAGCCCTACGGTGCCGACACCATGCGTTTGGCGATCCTGTTTATCGCCCCGCCCGAGAAGGACTTCGACTGGGATCCCAAGGCCGTCGAGGGCGCCAACCGCTTTATCAAGCGCGCCTGGCGTATCGTTTGGCAGCTCGTCCAGTCTGGCGACGCCAACGTGGCCTTCGACAAGTCCGCGCTCGACGAGTTTGCGATGAAGCTCTATCGCGAGCGTCACCGCACCATCGCCAAGTGCACCGAGGACTTCGATCGCGGCCAGTTCAACACCGCGATCTCGGCCGTCATGGAGCTCGTCAACGCGGCGAGCGCCTACCTCAACGACACCGAGGGTACCGCCCGCGACAAGGCGCTGTGTTACGGCGTGGCTAAGGATATCGTGAGCGTCCTTGCCCCCATTTGCCCGTTCTGGGCCGATGAGCTGTGGCACGAGGCGCTCGGCTGCGAGGGCAACGCCTACACCGCCGCCTGGCCCGAGTTCGACCTGGCCGAGTCCGTTGAGGACACGGTGCAGATCGTGGTCCAGGTGCTCGGTAAGGTCCGCGGCCGCGTCGACGTTGCCCGCGATGCCTCCAACGAGGAGATGCAGGCTGCCGCCGAGGCCGCCGTCGCCAAGTGGCTCGAGGGCAAGACGGTCGTCAAGGCCATCTGCGTGCCCGGCAAGCTGGTCAACTTGGTGGTCAAGTAAGCGCTGCGCGCTTAGCTGACGCATAAAAGACGAGGGGCGATCCGGTTGGGTCGTCCCTCGTTTTGTGTTGTATGCCCTGCTTTGTCATTGCGTCGTACCGTCTTCTATGGGATGTGTACCAGGTCCCTAAAGTAAACGTTGCCCGTTGCCTCTTCGAACATCCAAATGTTGAGGTAGATGTCGTTGAGGTCTTTGTTCACATTAAAGTCCGGATCGTCGAAGGTGCCCACAAAGGTAAGCATGGCGCGCGTTTCTTCTCCAGCGGCGACCGGTTGGCGCATGCGCACGTCGCGGACCTTACCGTTGACGTAGGCATAGGAGTCCACATCGCCAAACATCATGTCGACACCGGTGTTGTTGGACACCGTAAAGACGAGCGCGGCGTCGCCGTAGCCGTCGGTGTCCTTACCAACGCAGGTGACGTGGACGTTTTCGTCCGCCTCTAGGTCGATGGGGAACTGTTCTTGGGGGTCGGGGCCCAAACCCTGGGGATCGATTTCGTCTTCGTCTATTTTGTCGAAGCTTTCCGATGGCGTCGTTTTCTCGGCGGCTTCGGTGCCGCTGGGGTCGGGCTCACGTGGCCCGGTTTTGCCATCGATGTTGCTGCAGCCCGCAAGGGCGAACGAACAGGCTGCAATGGCGAACGCGGTTGTGCAGAGGGTGCCGAGACGTTTCATGGGTGCCTCCTTGCCGTAGAGGTTCTGGAAGGGCGTGCGGGCAATATGAGGGGTCGATTTTCTTGCTACAGAATGTCCCTTAGCGCTAGTCTGTCCGATATACACTCAGTTACGGAATGCCCATGGGGCCCGATTTGCCTGACGGGCTGGGACGCATGGCCCGTTTTGGGGCTTTTAGGGGAGTGCCATGTGGTGGTTCTCGCCCAATTATCTATTTCTTGTGGAGAAGCTGTGCGCACGCTGACCTGCAGGTTCGTACTGTGCTTGCACGTTTCCACAGCTATTGGTATAGTTTGCTTGCAAATGAAGTTGTAATTGAAAGAAGTGGGGTTTCGGCCCCGCTTCTTTTTTGTATGGATGGAGGTGCCGCAATGGTCAAGACCAAGACCGAGCAAGCGATCATCGACGCGCTCGAGGCCGTCGCTCCCCAGCACGATGTCGACATCGTCGACGTCGAGCTCGTGGGTGCCACCAAGGCCCCCTGCGTGCGCGTGCGTATCGAGGGTGCCGAGGGTCAGAGCCTGTCGCTCAACGACGTCACGGCCAACACCAAGTGGGTCGGCGATGTGATCGAGGAGCTTGACCCTATCTCTTCGAGCTATACGCTCGAGGTGTCGAGCCCGGGTATGGCGCGCCCGCTGCGCCGCCCGTGCGACTTTGCCCGCTTTGTGGGCGAGAACTGTGAGCTTACCTCCACCGCCACCGAGGGCCGTCGCAAGTACGCCGGCAAGATTGCCGCCGCCACCGAGACGAACGTGACCCTCGAGCTCGAGGGCGGCGAGTCCGTCACCCTCGATTTCTCTGATGTTAAAAAGTGCAAGTTGAAGCCCACCTACGACTTCAAGCCCGCGAAGGAAGGAAAGTAAGATGGCAGCATCCGACATGATGTCCGCCCTGATGGAGCTTTGCCAGGAGAAGCACATCGACCAGCTCTACCTGATCGACCGCCTGGAGCAGTCGCTTGCCAAGAGCTATGCCGAGATCCTGCATCTTGAGTGGGGCGCCAAGGTGACCATCGACCGCACCACTGGCAAGATCTACGTCTACCGTCTGGAGCCGATTGACGATTCCATGGACGAGGAGGGCAACTTCACCGAGTTCGAGGAGATCGACGTCACCCCCAAGAACACGAGCCGCATCGCTGCCCAGCACGCCAAGGCCGAGATCAACGCCATCGTGCGCAACTCCGCCCGCGAGCAGATCTACGAGGAGTTCTCCGGCCGCATCGGTGACCTCATCAGCGGTACCGTGCTGCAGTCCACGCCCGACTTCACGATCGTCAAGATCCGCGAGGGCGTCGAGGCCGAGCTTCCGCACTTCGACCAGCGCCGTTACGAGAACGAGCGCAACGAGCGTCCGATGGGCGAGCGCTACCTGCACAACCAGCACATCAAGGCCGTGATCATCGACGTTCGCGACCCCAACTCCAACCTGCAGCCGGTTCGTGGCGAGCACAGCCGTCCGCCGATTGTCATCTCCCGTACCCACCCCGAGCTCATGCGTCGTCTGTTTGAGCAGGAGGTGCCCGAGATCTATGAGGGCACCGTCCAGATTAAGTCGATCGCCCGCGAGCCTGGCCAGCGCTCTAAGGTCGCCGTCCACTCGCTCGATGACCGTCTGGATCCCGTGGGCGCCTGCGTCGGCCCCAAGGGCAGCCGTGTTCGCGCTGTCGTGGGCGAGCTCCGTGGCGAGCGCGTCGACGTCATCCTTTGGGATGCCGATCCTGCCGTCTACGTCGCCAACGCCCTGTCGCCCGCCAAGGTCACCCGCGTCCTCATCGACGAGGAGAAGGCTTACGCCGGTGTCATCGTGCCCGACGACCAGCTGTCCCTCGCCATCGGCAAGGAGGGCCAGAACGCCCGTCTCGCCGCGCGCCTGACCGGCTGGCACATCGACATCAAGTCCGAGACGCTTGCCGCCGACATTCTCAAGAACGTTCCCGTTCACGAGGAGCCCGCCGCCGACCTGATCGGTGACGAGGAGGACGAGGACGTCCGCCGCTGTGAGTATGTGTCCGAGGACGGCATCCAGTGCCGCAACCAGGCTCGTCCCGGCTCCCGTTTCTGCGGTGTCCACGACACCGACGCCTTCGATGATGCGGAGGACCTGATCTAGCGCGCGGTCGCGCCGGGCGGGTCCCGGCGCGTCTCACACGCTCGTTCAGTCTCTAGGCACCCAAGGTGCCAGAAAGGGTAGGTGAAGTCATATGGCAAAAGTCCGTGTGTCCACCCTGGCCAAAGAGTTCGGCATGACCTCCAAGGAACTGATGGGTCATCTCGCCGATATGAAGATTCCCGCTAAGTCCGCTTCCTCCACCTTGGAGGACGCCTATGTCGCTATGGTCCGCAAGCAGCTCGCCTCGGTGATCGAGGCCCGCGCTCAGGAAGTCGAGGCCGCCAAGCAGGCCGAGGAGCAGGCAGCTGCCGCCGAGGAGGCCGCACGCGCCGCCGAGGCCGAGCGCGAGCGCATCGCCGCCGAGAAGGCACGCGAGGAGGAGCGCCGCCAGTTTGCCGCAGCCCAGGCAGCCGAGGAGGCTGCCCGCGCCGAGGCCGAGGCCAAGAAGAAGGCCGAGCAGGAGCGCCTTGCCCGCGAGAAGGAGGAGGCTGCCCGCGAGGCCCAGCGCCGCGCCGTTCCCGCTTCCGACTCCGGTTCGCGCTTCCGTTCGCTTCTCGACCAGATTGCCGCACAGGAGACCGTGCTCAAGGAGAAGAAGGACGCCGAGGACAAGGCCAAGGCCGAGCGCGCCGCCGAGCGCGGTAACCGTCGTGGCGGCAACAACGACCGCCGCGGTGGCCGTCGTAACGATCGCAACGCCTCCGACAACAATTCCGAGCGCAACGCCTCCGAGAGCCGTCCGCACAGCCATCGCACCAACGCCAGCAACAACGTCGCTGCCGGCATGGACTTCCCCAACCCCGATAAGCAGGGCAAGGGCAAGAAGCGCAAGGGCGGTCACAACAACGAAGAGGACCACTACAGCCGCATGGCTCGCGAGGCCGAGGAGTACAGCCGCGAGAAGGTGCTCGAGGAGGCTCGTGCTGCCGTCGAGGAGGCCTCTCGCGAGTCCACCGGTCGCCGCAAGAAGCGCAAGGAGAAGCGCGAGCGCGAGGCTGCCAAGGCTCAGGAGGAGCGCAAGATAGAGGAGGCGCTGGCCCAGGGCGTGAACCCCGAGGACCTCGACGCCATCAAGGTCTCCCAGGGCGTTACCGTCCAGGAGCTTGCCGAGGCGCTCGACGTTCCGGCCAACGACATCATCAAGCGCCTGTTCCTGCTGGGTACGCCGCTCACCATGACGCAGTCCATGTCCGACGACCTCGTTGAGCTCGTTGCCGACGACCTGGGCCGTCAGATCAAGATCATCACCCCCGAGGAGGAGAACACCTTCTCGTTCTACGACGATCCCGCCGACCTTAAGCCGCGTGCCCCGGTCGTCACCGTCATGGGCCACGTCGACCACGGCAAGACGTCGCTGCTTGACGCCATCCGTCACACCGGCGTTGCTGCCGGCGAGGCGGGCGGCATTACGCAGGCCATCGGCGCTTCGCAGGTCATGATCAACGACCGCAAGATCACCTTTATCGATACCCCGGGTCACGCCACCTTTACGGCTATGCGTGCCCGTGGCGCCAAGGTGACCGACATCGTCATCCTGATCGTCGCCGCTGACGACGGCGTCATGCCCCAGACGGTCGAGTCGATCAACCACGCTAAGGCCGCCGGCGTACCCATCGTCGTCGCCGTCAACAAGATCGATAAGCCGGGCGCCAACCCCGACCGTGTGCGTCAGGAGCTCACCGAGTACGGAGTCATCCCCGAGGAGTGGGGCGGACAGAACATGTTCGTCAACATCTCGGCCAAGCAGAAGATCGGTATCGACGAACTTCTGGAGACCGTGCTGCTCCAGGCCGACGTACTCGAGCTCAAGGCCAACCCGGACACCTTTGCCTCGGGCAACGTCCTCGAGGCCAAGCTCGACAAGGGCCGCGGATCGGTCGCTACCGTGCTCGTGACCCGCGGTACCCTGCACGTGGGCGATACGCTGGTCGCCGGCCTTACCTACGGCCGCGTCCGCGCCATGCTCGACCCCAAGGGCCGCGCCGTCACCGAGGCCGGTCCCTCCGACGCCGTCGAGATTTTGGGCCTGCAGTCCGTGCCCAACGCCGGTGACGAGTTCCGCGTGTTCGAGGACGAGCGCGAGGCTCGCGCCCTTGCCGACGAGCGTTCGCTCAAGGCCCGTATCGAGGAGCAGAGCCGCGTCAAGCACGTCACGCTTGAGAACCTCTTCGAGACCATTGCCGACGCCGAGGTCAAGGAGCTCAACCTGATCATCAAGGCCGACGTCCAGGGCTCCATCGAGGCCCTTCAGGACTCGCTCGACAAGATGGATCAGTCCGAGGTGCGCATCAACACGATCCACTCCGCGGTCGGCGCCATCAACGAGACCGACGTCGTCCTGGCCGACGCCTCTAACGCCATCATCATCGGCTTCGGCGTCCGTCCCGACGGTAAGGCCCGCTCCGCCGCCGAGCGCGAGGGCGTCGAGATCCGTTGCTACGACGTCATCTACAAGTGCCTCGAGGAGCTCGACGCCGCCCGTATCGGCATGCTCAAGCCCACCGAGGTCGAGGTCGCCACGGGTACCGCGACCGTCCTGGACACCTTCAAGGTGCCCAAAGTCGGTATCGCCGCCGGTGTCCGCGTCGAAGAGGGTGAGATCGCCGCGACCGATTCCGTGCGCCTGGTGCGCGACGGTATCGTGGTCTTCAACGGCAAGATCGCCTCGATGCGCCACTACAAGGACGAGGCCAAGAGCCTTAAGAGCGGTTCCGAGGGCGGCATTGGCCTGGAGAACTTCCAGGACATCAAGCCCGGCGACCAGATCGAGGGTTACCGCATCGACCAGGTTGCCCGTACCGAGTAGGGGGTAGCGCTATGAAGCAAACGCAGGCAACCCGCCGTCTGGGCGAGCAGCTTCGCGAGAAGCTCGGTTATATCCTGCTCTTTGAGGTTTCCGATCCGCGTCTCGACCTGGTTACTTTGACTGCGGTCGAGGTCGCGGTGGACCGCTCGTTCGCGCGCGTGTACGTGTCGTGCGATGCGAGCCGCTACGACGAGGTCATGGAGGCGCTCGCAAGCGCTAAGGGCCGTATTCGCAGCCTGTTGGCTCGCTCGCTCGATTGGCGTGTTACGCCCGAGCTCGATTTTCGCATCGATCGCTCGACCGATGAGGCCGAGCGCATCACGCGTGCGCTGGAAAACGTTCCCGCCACGCTTGCGATCGAAAAGGACGAGGACGGCTATCCGATAGCGGATGCCGCCCAGGAGGCAGCTTTAGATGACTAATTCCGCCGACCTCGCCTCGTGCGAGTCTGCAGATATTCAGCGACGCATCCTCGAGCTCATCGAGGGTGCGTCCTCCATTGCGATTTCGGGACATACTTCTCCCGATGGCGATGCCTTGGGCTCCGTATTGGGTCTGGGCCTTTCGCTCATGAAGTTTTTCCCCAACAAGGACATTGCCCTGCTGCTGGCAGACGATGACCCAGTTCCGCGCATCTACCGCTTTATGGAGGGTGCCGATCGTCTGGTGCCGGCATCTACGTACACCGGCAATCCGGACCTGTTCATCTCGGTGGACGTACCGGTCGTCGAGCGTCTCAATAATTCCGCCGAGGTGCTTCGTCGCTCCAAGCATGTGGTGTGTTTCGACCACCATCCGGCGCGTGAGGAGTTTGCCGAGCTCAGCCTGAGGCGCGTTGAAGCTGCAGCCTGCGCCATGATCATTGACCGTTTCTTGGACAATTGTGGCATTGTCGCCCGTGATGGCGTTGCGACCTGCCTGCTGTGTGGCTTGGTTACCGATACCGGCCGTTTTCAGTACCAGAACGCCGATGCTGCTGCGTTCCATGCGGCCTCGCGTCTGGTTGCCCACGGTGCCGATCCGGCGCGCGTTGCGCTCGAGGTCTACCAGAGCATGCGCGTAGAGTTTTTGCATCTCAAGTCCATCGTTATGGGCCGCATCAAGACGGTGGCCCACGGGCGCGTGGCGTATAGCTATGCCTACCAGAGCGACCTTGAGGCCTGCGGTGTCACCTCGGACGAGTGCGACGGCCTGGTCGATGTGGTGCGTTCGGTGATGGGCGTCGAGGTCTGCATGTTCTTAAAGGGCATTGAGGGCGATACCAAGGTGCGTGGCAACCTGCGCTCCAAGGGCGACCTCGATGTGTCCGAGATTGCTGCCAACTTTGGCGGTGGCGGGCATCATGCCGCCGCCGGCTTTTCCAACAACGGAACAATTCGCGAGACGCTCGCCGTGGCACT
Organism: Collinsella aerofaciens; assembly: GCF_040910185.1. GTDB lineage: Bacteria > Actinomycetota > Coriobacteriia > Coriobacteriales > Coriobacteriaceae > Collinsella > Collinsella aerofaciens_BF. The sequence goes on from NZ_JBDGBA010000004.1 coordinate 79,313, forward strand.
TCCCATGCTGGCCGAGCTGGTGGGGGAGGATCCCGCTTCGGTGACCGTCGAGCTCTAACTTATTGGATGGTACATGGCTCGTCGAACGCCTTCTCAATTGAATATGCTGCTCGCCGTCGATAAGCCGGTGGGCTGCACGTCCCACGATGTGGTCTCGCAATGCCGACGCGCCCTCCATGAGCGGCGCGTCGGCCATGCCGGCACGCTCGACCCCATGGCATCTGGCGTCATGGTGGTGGGTGTGGGCCAGGCCACCCGTCTGCTGGGCATGCTCACGCTCGATACCAAAAGCTACGTCGCCGATATTTCGTTTGGCGCCGAGACCAATACCGATGATGCGGAGGGCGAGGCGGTCCGCACGGTGGCTGTTGCCAACGAGCTCCGCGATCCTGCCTATGCTCGTGAGCGCTTGGCCGCCATGCTGGGCCCGCAGATGCAGGTGCCGCCGGCGTTTTCTGCTATCTCGGTCAATGGCGTTCGCGCCTACAAGTCTGCTCGCGAGGGCAATGCGGTGGACCTACCTCCGCGCCCCGTCGAGGTCTATGCCGCCGACCTGATCGCCGTGGGCGGCGAAGGTGATACGTGTGTGTGGACCGTGGCGTTCTCGGTGAGCAAGGGCACCTATATCCGTGCGCTCGCTCGCGACCTGGGCCGCGCTTGCGATAGCGCCGCGCATATTTCCGCGCTGCGCCGCACGGCTTCCGGTGTTGTTTCCATTGGCGCTTGTCATGCGGTCGAGGAGCTTTCTCCCGAGTCCGCGGCTGGCTTTGCCCTGGATCCCATTGCGGCCCTGGGCGCCACACGTGTTGACTTGCCTGGCAATCTTGCCGACGACCTGCTCTGCGGCCGACGCATTCCCGTTGAGCGTGCGCTTGCCGATTTCGATTCCTCGAAGGCGCCGTTTGCGTTGGTGCTCGATGGGGGACTCAAGGCGCTCGCCCGCATTGAGGGCGGCCGCTTTGTCAGGGAGCACGTGTTTCCGCAGGCAATCGGCGGTGTTCGATGATGTTGTCCGCTCGCGAGCTCGCGCGTGTCTTTTTCGCGGGCGAGTCGGACGAGGCTCGCATCGTTGCTGCCGATACGTTTGATGAGTGTGAGCACTTGGGTGCCGCTTCAATCGCCATTGGCGTGTTCGACGGCGTTCACCGTGGACACCAGGAACTCATCGAAGCGCTTGTCCGTGATGCCCGTGCCCATGGCTGTAAGGCGGTCGTGGTTACCTTCGATCCCGACCCGGACGTTGTGGTGAGCCCTTCGCCCGCTCAAAAATTGATGACGACGGCCGACCGTCTGCATGCCCTGGCTCAGACCGGGGTCGATGCGGTGGTGGCCGTTCCCTTTACGCCTGAGGTTGCGGCGCTTGACCATGTTGATTTTCTCTCGCTGGTGTCGCGTCTGGTTGACATTCGCTCGATTCGCGTTGGTAGCGACTTTAGGCTGGGTCGCGGTGGTGCATCTGGTGTTGCCGAGATGCGCGCCTGGGGTGCCGAACACGGCGTTGACGTGTATGGTCACGACTTGCTTTGCGAGGGCGGTGAGGCCATTTGCGCCACCCGTATCCGTCATGAGCTCGGACAGGGCCATGTGGAGCTGGCTGCTGAGTTACTCGGCCGTCCGTATATGGTGCGTGGCGGTGTTATTCGCGGCCGTCACAAGGGTTCTGGCATGGGCTTTCCCACGGCAAACCTGCAGGTTCCCGACGGTATTCAGGTGCCTGCCGATGGCGTGTATGAGGGTCTGGTGCTGGTCGATGACACCGCGTGGCCCGCTGCCGTGAACGTCGGACTGCCGCCGACGTATGCCGACGATGCCGCTTCGGCGCATCTCGAGGCTAATTTAATTGGTTATACGGGCGACCTGTACGGCGCTTCCGTTTCGCTGGCGTTTACGCGCTGGCTGCGTCCGTCGCGCGTGTTCGATTCGCTGGATGAGTTGATCGCGACCGTCGAGGGTAATATCGAAGATATTCGTCACAACTTGGGCGAGCAGGGGGTGAGCATCCGTGATTAGCGATGAGGAAAAAGACCAGGTACGCGCTGCGTCCGACCTAGTCGCCATCGTGCAGGAAACGGTTGAACTCAAGCCCCGCGGCCATGAATTTTGGGGTTGCTGCCCCTTCCATGGCGAAAAGACGCCGTCTTTCCACATTATCCCCGCCACGCAGGTCTGGCACTGCTTTGGCTGCGGCGAAGGCGGCGATGTCTTCACCTATATTATGAAGCGCGAGAACCTGAGCTTTCCCGAGTCAATCCGTTATTTGGCCGATCGCGCAGGTATTGAGCTGCACGACACCGGAGATCGCCGCGAGCGCGGTACCAAACGTGCCCGCATCTACGATCTGTGCGCCGAGACCGCCCAGTTCTACCACACCATGCTCATGCGCGGTAAGGACGGCCGTCCGCGCGAGTACTTTGCCAGCCGCGGCATGGGCGGCGACGTCTGCCGCCGCTACTGCCTGGGCTTTGCACCGGGCCGTAACGCGCTGGTGTCGCACCTGTCCCAGGCGGGTTTTACCCCGCAGGAGATGATCGACGCCAACGTTGCCGTGAGTCGCGGGCGCGGGCAGCTTGCCGACCGCTTTTACGACCGCGTGATGTTCCCCATCTTTGACGAGCAGGGTCACAACATTGCCTTTGGCGGTCGCATTATGGGCGACGGCCAGCCTAAGTATCTCAACACCGCCGAGACGAGCGTGTTTCATAAAAAGCGAAACCTCTACGGCTTTAATTGGGCCAAGGAGTTTATCGTCGCGCAGGATACCGCCATCGTGGTAGAGGGCTATACCGATTGCATCGCCTGCTGGGAGGCGGGGATTAAAAACGTTGTCGCCACGCTGGGCACCGCGCTCACGGAGCATCACGTCAAGACGCTCACTCGCTTTGCCAAGCGCATCGTGTATATGTTCGACGGCGATGCAGCGGGCCAGAAGGCCGCCCGTCGCGCGATTCAGTTTATCGAGCAGGATTCCATGGACCTGCGCTGCGTGGTGCTCCCCGACGGCAACGACCCCATGGAGTTCATCACCGCACATGGTGGCGAGGCACTGCAGACGCGCATCGACGCTGCCGAGCCGCTTATGGACTTTGTCTACCGTTCGCTGCAGGAGTCGAGTGACATCACCACGCCGGGCGGTCGCGCTAAGGCGCTGGAAGATGCGCTGACGCTTATCTATCCGTTGCGCAACAGCTATATGATCGACACGTACTTTATCCAGATTGCCGATCTGCTGGGTTTGGATCTGGAGACGGTGCGCGCGAGCTCGGGTCGTGTGTTTCGCGATGTCGCCAAGCGCGAGGATGCGGAACGACGTCGTGAGCAGAACTATGAGCGCCAGCGGGCACAGACTGAGCGGTCCGGTAGCGCGGGCGGTCGGGCGTCGGGTTCTCGCGATGCCGGTCGCGGTGCTTGGGCATCGGGCGCGACGCCGCCGGTGTCCGCGCCGGTCGAAGAAGAGCCGTACGACTACGTCCCGCTCGATGCCTACGGCGCCGCGCCCGTGGAGGTCGTCGACGACCTGCCGCCGATCGATGTGCCTGATGGTATGGGCGCTGTGCCTGTGGCTGACGGTTCGGGCGCACCGGCTGCGGCGGCGCCGATGGTTCTTACCGATCTTGAACGCAAGTCCTTGGCAGGGGAGCGCGAGCTGTTGACGATGCTCACGAGCTACCCCGACCTGTTCCGCACGTATGCCGACCGCATCTGCTCCATCGAGTGGGTTGACCCGCGTCACGAGTCCATTGCATGGGCCGTTCTGGCAACGCCGCCGGGAACCGATCCTGCAGCCTGCATGGATGCGGCGCGCTCAGTGTGTCCCGATGCGGCAACGCTTGTGAGTGCCGGGCGCATCTCCGCGACGAGCAAGCACCCCACCGAGACGAACATCGTGTTTATGCTTGATACGCTCGAGCTCTACACCATCAAGCGTCGCATGCGTGCCGCACAGGCCAAGCTGCGCCAGGACCGTTCACTCGATGATGAGGCCCGTCGCGCGCTGACCGTGCAGGCCGCGCAGGATTCGCAACGTCAACGCGAACTGCAAAAGTCGATCGGCGGCGTGGCGGACCCGTTCCGTTTGATCGGCCTGGAGGCCGCGGGCACCGAACAAGCCTAGATGTTGTGGTCAACCAGCGTATTCTCGCCTATATCCAGTCTTCTTTTTGGGTATAGACGTCAATGTGTGTGCTAAAGTATTGAGTCCTGTGGACTATGAAGGGAGAATCTGTGCCAAAAAAGACTGAGAGCACGGGTACTGGGCTGGAATCCTACGTTGCAAAGCTCATGGGCAACGGCTCAAACAGGACTTCGGTAACCGAGGACGAGATTCAGGTCGCCCTGAAGGATATCGATGTTTCTGACGAGCAGCTCACCGCGGTGTATTCCGCGCTGCGCAACAGCGGCATCCAGATTATCTCCGCGAGCGGTAACGACGACGCCCCCATGGGTGTCGACGATGACGATACCGATACCGATACCGATACCGACGATTTCGATGACGACGACGAGCACGATTCCGGCTCGCTCGACGATCACGAGCTCAAGATGGCCCGTCAGGCCGACGCCGAGATGGGTTCTTCCAAGAGCAAGAAGAAGCGCACCGTGCGCACGTCCCGTTCGCGTTCGCGCGTGCGCGGCATCGATGCCTCCACGGTGATGCTGACCGGCGACCCGGTCCGTATGTACCTCAAGGAGATCGGCAAGGTCGACCTGCTGACCGCCTCCGAAGAGGTCGATCTGGCCATGAAGATCGAGGCCGGTCTTGAGGCCACCGAGAAGCTCGAGGCTGCCGATGCTGGTGAGCTCGAACTCACGCGTGCCGAGATGCGTCGTCTTACGCGCATTGAGAGCGTGGGCCTCGAAGCCAAGCAGGCGCTCATCAGCGCAAACCTGCGTCTGGTCGTCTCCATCGCCAAGCGCTATGTCGGCCGCGGCATGCTGTTCCTGGACCTGATCCAGGAGGGCAACCTCGGTCTGATTCGCGCCGTCGAGAAGTTCGACTACCAGAAGGGCTTTAAGTTCTCCACGTATGCCACGTGGTGGATCCGTCAGGCCATCACGCGCGCTATCGCCGACCAGGCCCGTACCATCCGTATTCCCGTGCACATGGTCGAGACCATCAACAAGCTCGTCCGCGTGCAGCGCCAGCTCCTTCAGGACCTGGGTCGCGACCCGACCCCCGAGGAGATCGGTGCCGAGATGGACATGAGTGCCGACCGCGTCCGCGAGATCCAGAAGATTTCGCAGGAGCCCGTTTCGCTCGAGACCCCCATCGGCGAGGAAGAGGATTCCCAACTGGGCGACTTTATCGAGGACTCCCAGGCTATCGTTCCGCCCGATGCGGCCAGCTTCTCCATGCTGCAGGAGCAGCTCACCCAGGTGCTCGACTCGCTTGCCGATCGTGAGCGCAAGGTTATCGAGCTGCGCTTTGGCCTTGTCGACGGACATCCCCGTACGCTCGAGGAAGTCGGCCGCGAGTTTGGCGTCACGCGCGAGCGCATCCGCCAGATCGAGTCCAAGACCCTGGCCAAGCTCCGTCATCCCAGCCGCAGCAGCAAGCTGAAGGACTATATCGAAAGCTAGTCAAGCAAGAGGCGCCCTCAAGCACATCCGCTTGGGGGCGCTTTCACGTAGTCATTGGGGTCGTTCTTGAATGACTGGTCGTTTAAGAACGTCCCCAATGACTGGGTCGGAAAATTTCTTAAAAAAGTTCTTGCCCTGAGCTGATTCGTCCGTATAATAAACTTCGTTGCTTGAGAGCACGCACCTATTCCTCGGTAGCTCAATGGTAGAGCACGCGGCTGTTAACCGCGCTGTTGTAGGTTCGAGTCCTACCCGGGGAGCCAGGTTGTAAAACCCGTCGCTTATGCGGCGGGTTTTTTCATGCCGCGATCGCCGTTCGCGAACGTTACCATATCAACATTTCGTGTCGAGGATGTAATCCCGAGGCCCGCCACCTCAACATGCCGCGGTCGTTGTAGAATATTGCAATGATTGCTCCCACGACATGGTGCCGCGAGCACCAAGAAAAGGAGATTCTTGTGTCTGAGACCATTAACGGCAGCCTGAGCGTCTCGAACGACGTTATTGCCGATATTGCCGGTTATGCCGCGATGACGTGCTATGGCGTTGTCGGTATGGCTGAGCAGCTCCAGGGCGCCGAGAGCGTGCGCCTGCTTGCCGGTCAGCGCCTCCGCAAGGGCGTGCTTGTCTCCGCCGACGAGAACGGCCTTACGGTCGATCTTCACGTCGTGCTCGAGAACGGCGTCAACATGAAGTCCGTCTGCCACAATCTTTCGAGCTCCGTTGCCTTCACTCTGCAGGAGATCGCCCAGATCGATCCCGCCAGCCTTAAGATCGGCATCCATATCGACGCGCTCAAGAGCCGTCTGAACTAGCATCCGAAAACGGAGATTCAAATACCCATGATTGCAAAGACCATTCGCACCTGTTTTCCGATCGCTGCGGCTGCCGTTTCCGACAAGGCCGAGGAGATCAACAAGCTCAACGTCTTCCCCGTACCCGATGGCGATACCGGCACCAACATGTCGCTCACGCTCGCCTCGGTGACCAAGGAGCTCTCTGCCCTTCCTGCCGACGCCGACATGGAGGCCATCGCCGGTGCCATCACCCACGGCTCTCTCATGGGCGCTCGCGGTAACTCCGGCGTTATTACCTCGCAGATTCTTCGCGGCGTGGCCGAGGGCCTTGTCTCTGCCGACGAGCCTATTACGTCCGCCAACATTGCCTTCGCCTTCCGTCGTGCCGTCAAGGTCGCCTTCCAGGCTGTCCGCAAGCCCATCGAGGGCACGATCCTCACGGTCCTGCGCGATGTCTCGACCAAGGCCGATGAGTGCGAGAAGAAGAAGTTCTCGGCCGAGGATGCGCTCGATGCTATCGTCGTCGAGGCGTACCAGTCCGTCGCCCGCACGCCCGACTTGCTGCCCGTCCTCAAAGAGAACGGCGTGGTCGACTCAGGCGCCTTCGGCTTTGCCATCTTCCTGGAGAACTTTGTTGCCGCCGCTCTTGGTCGCAGCACCGTTGTCGAGGATTTCTCCGCTACGTTTGACTCCGCCGGCTCTGCCCGCGATGCCGCTCTTGGCCGCGTTGAGATCGAGGCTAACGACGACTGGGAGGGCTCGGAGTTCCGCTACTGCAACGAGTTTCTCTTTAAGGCCGACGCCCCGTTTGACGAGGACGAATGCCTTAAGTTCCTAGGCTCCATGGGCGACTGTGAGCTGCTCGTGGGCGCCTATCCCGACTACAAGATCCATGTGCACTCCAATACCCCCAACCTGGTGCTCGAGCACATGCTGCAGCTCGGTCAGATCTATGAGGTCTTTATCCACAACATGGAGATGGAGGCCCACGACCGTACCGCTAAGATCCACGAGGATCAGGAAAAGGCCGCCGAGCCCGCCAAGGCGCTGGGCTTTGTCGCCGTTGCCGCCGGTTCCGGCGAGGCCGACATCCTCAAGTCCCTTGGCGTCGACGTGGTCGTCTCCGGTGGCCAGACTATGAATCCCTCGACCGCCGACCTGCTGGGCGCGGTGGACCAGGTCAACGCGACCTCGGTCATCATCTTGCCCAACAACGGCAACATCCGCATGGCTGCCGAGGCTGCCGCTTCTGCCTGCACCGACAAGAAGGTCGCCGTCGTTCCCACCAAGACCGTCCCGCAGGCCTTCTCCGCGCTGTTCGCGGTCCTGCCCGATTCCGAGCTCGAGGACGCCGTCGCCGCCATGGTCGACGCCATCAGCGAGGTTCGCGATGGCGAGGTCACCCGCGCCGTGCGCGACTCCAGCGCATCTGATGGCTCGCCGATTCACTCCGGTGACGTCATGGGTATCATCGCCGGCTCCATCGACGTGGTCGGCTCCGACGTGAAACAGGTCACGCTCGACTGCATCAACCGCATGCAGGAGGAAGAGGAGGGCGACGCGCTGACGATTCTGGCCGGCGAGGAGCTGTCCGATGAGGCCTTCCAGGAGATCGTCGACGCCATCGAGGAAGCTCAGCCCGACTTGGAGATTGACGCCCATCGTGGCGAGCAGCCGCTCTATCCCGTGATCTTCTCGATCGAGTAGGCATCTGCCCATGTCCGAGCTCTGCTCCGTGCCGCGCGTCTCGGAGCGCTTTGCCCAGAGCAATGCGCTCGACGAGGATATCGCGCGACTCAAATATGTTTCGGGTAAACGTGAGGAGGCCCTTCGCCGTCTGGGAATTAGGACGGTGGGGGACCTCCTTCTCCATATCCCTCATCGATACCTCGACTTTACCCGTTCGTGGTCCATCGAGATGGCGCCCATCGGTACCGTGTGCACCATCATCGCCACGGTCGACCGCATCGTCCAAAAGCAGCCGCGTCCGCGCATGCAGGTGACCGAGGTATCGCTGGTGGACGAGACGGGCGTGTTGCAGGTCGCCTTTTTCCGCCAGCCCTGGATTGCCCAGCAGCTTAAACAGGGCGACCGCCTGGCCGTGATGGGCAAGGTCGAGTTTGCCTACGGTTTTAAGCAGATGGCCTCGCCGCACTTTGAAAAGCTCGATGACGGGCGTGCTGCGGGCACCATCCTGCCGGTCCATTACGTGAGCGATGGCGTGAGCCAGGCGTGGATGCGCCGCATCGTAAGCGGCGCGCTCGAGGTCGTCGGCAATCCGTTCGATCCGATTCCCGCGCCGCTGCGCGCAAAGCGGAAGCTCATGAGCAATGCCCGCGCGTTGCGTTCGATCCACTTTCCCTCGAGCATGGCTGAGCGCGACATCGCACGCCGGCGTCTTGCCTACGAGGAGTGCCTCTACCTGCAGCTGGCGCTGCGTCTGCGCAACGACGGCGGCCTGGTCGATGTGGTGCCCTATGCCCACACTGCGGGCGAGCATCTGGGCGCGCTTAAACAGGCCCTTCCGTTTTCGCTGAGCGACGAGCAGGAGGCCGCATTCCAAGACATCCTGCATGACATGTGCGATGGCGGGCGCGTGATGAACCGTCTGCTGCTGGGCGATGTCGGTACCGGTAAGACCGCCGTTGCCGCCTGCGCGTTGGCTGTGGCTGCCGATAGCGGCACACAGGCCTGCGTTATGGCGCCCACGGGCGTGCTGGCGCGCCAATATGCCGATAAGACCGGCCCTCTGCTCTCGCAGGCCGGCATGTCCTGGGCGCTTCTGACGGGCGCCACGCCGGCCGCAGAGCGCGAGCGCATCCATGCCCAGCTGGAATCGGGCGAGCTTGACGTGCTCTTTGGCACCCATGCGGTGCTTTCGGATAACGTTGCGTTCAAGCATCTGTCGCTTGTTGTCATCGACGAGCAGCACCGCTTTGGCGTTGGCCAGCGCAACGCCCTACGCGCGAAGGGCCCCGGTGCCGATCTGCTCGTTATGACGGCAACGCCCATCCCGCGTACGCTGGCGCTTTCGGTCTACGGCGATCTGGATACGAGCATCATCCGCCATCGGCCCGTCCCAGGCGCTGGCGTGTCGACACGCGTGTTCACCGAGTCGAGCCGCGACCTCGCCTATGGCGCCATCCGCGAGGCGCATGAAAAGGGTCAGCAGGCCTACGTGATTTGCCCACTCGTGGAGCCGAGTGACTCGGCCGATGAGCTGGAAGACGTGCCCGGTATTGCCCGCGACGATGAGGGCCGCGTAACCGTACCCGTGCCGCTGCACGATACGGCGACCGAGCTCGATCGCCTGCGTCTGGCGTTGCCGGGGCTTACCGTCGAGCGCCTTCACGGCCGCATGCCGGCGGGGGAGAAGGACCAGGTTATCGATGCCTTCAAGCGTGGCGAGATTGACGTGCTCGTCTCGACTACGGTGGTCGAGGTGGGCGTCGATGTGCCTAACGCCACCGTCATGGTCATCGAGAACGGCGAACGCTTTGGTTTGGCTGCCCTGCACCAGCTGCGCGGCCGCGTGGGCCGTGGCGGCGTGTCGGGCACGTGCCTGGTCATGACGCACTCCAAGGGCAACGGCGGCGCATCGGCGGCGCAAGATCGTCTGCAATCGCTCGAAAAAACCTCGGATGGCTTTACGCTCGCCCAGATGGACCTGCGCCTGCGCCATGAGGGCGAAATCCTGGGTTATCGCCAGCATGGTGGTGTGACCCTGCGCTTTGTCGACCTGGATGCCGACGAGGAACTGATCGAGTGGGCCCATTTGGACGCGGTCGAGCTCTTGCGGTATGCTTGCACCCTTGACTCCGTGGCGACGCGCCCCCTGCGCGATGCGGTCGCCATGCGATATCGACACATTTTTAAGGAGGTCAGCGGAGGATGAGAATCATCGGCGGCGAATGGCGCGGTCGTAAGATCGAGGAGCCCCGTGGTCGCGATGTCACCCGCCCCACGACTGATCGCGTACGCGAGGCGTGCGCATCTATGGTCATGTCGGCATTCGACTTCGATCTGGACGAGGTCCGTGTGCTGGACGCCTTTGGCGGCTCCGGTGCCTTAGGGTTAGAGATGCTCTCTCGTGGGGCTCGCTCGCTCACGACGTTCGAGATCGATCGCAACGCCGCGCGGCTCATTACCAAGAATATCGAGTCGCTCTGCCGTGACCGTGCGCGTTGGCGCGTGGTCACGGGCGACATGCTGGCGAGTGCCTCGCGCGGTCGTGTACCGGGAGGTCCCTTTGATTTGGTCCTGCTCGACCCGCCCTATGCTTTTGGTGCCGAGCCGGTCGAGGAGCTGCTGCAGGACCTGGCCCAGCAGGGTTTGCTTGCACCTGGCGCTTTTGCCCTGTTTGAGCATGCCGCCGCCGATGCGGGCGCGCATCCGGCAGACTTTGAGACTGTACGTGAGAAGCGCTACGGCATTACCTCGGTCGACCTGCTCCGTTGGGTCGGCGATGACGATGGTGAGGGCGATAGCGCCGGCACCGATGCTGACAACAATGATGCCACGACGTTTCAGGAGGACGCCCATGAATGACACCATCAACCGCGTGATCGTCCCGGGCACTTTTGATCCCATCACGTTTGGCCATATCGATGTGATCCGCCGCGCCCGCCGCATCTTTCCTAGCGTGATCGTCGCTGTTGCCGAGTCGCAGGGTAAAAACGGCGTGGGCACTACGTTTATGCTCGATGAGCGCGTGGCGCTGGCCCGCGAGGCGCTCGGTGATATCGACGGCGTCGAGGTCCTGCCCTTTACCGGCCTCTTGGTCGACTTCGCTCGCGAGCAGGGGGCGGGGGCCGTGGTCAAGGGCCTGCGCGCCATGACCGACTTTGAATATGAGCTGCAGCAGGCCGACCTTAACTATCGCCTGGATAGCGAGCTGGAGTCCATCTTTGTCATGAGTGCGCCGCAGTACGGCTATATCTCGAGCTCGGTTGTTCGCCAGATCGCCTCGCTCGGCAGCGATGTATCGACGTTTGTCCCGTCCAACGTGGTCGAAGCGCTCAAACATCGCTTTTCGTGACGTTTCTTATTGCCTGGTGGCATGTGGTAAACTAGCACGATGATATGTTACCTATGAAAGGAGACCGGATGCCGGGCGAGAATTTTCCTGGCGATAGGATCGTCAGCTTGGTCGATGAGCTCGAAGGGCTGATCGAGGAAGCCAAGCCGCCTTTCGGCAAGAACGCTCAGTTCAAGGTCATCGACGCCGACGTGTTCTTCAACATCCTCGACGAGATCCGCATGAGCTATCCCGAGGAGTGGCAGAAGTCCCGCCGTATCCTTAAGGAGCGCGAGGAGCTTATGGCTTCCGCCGCCGCCCAGGCCGATTCCATCATCGCTGACGCTCAGCAGCAGGCCCTCACCATTGCCGGTGAGCAGGAGATCGTCCGCCTTGCGCAGCAGCAGGCCGACGACATCCGCGATCGTGCCCAGCAGTACGAGCGCGAGACGCGTTATGCTGCCGAGGACTACGCAGAGCAGGTCTTTACGCACCTGGAGGAGAACCTCAAGAGCCTGACCGGCACCGTTACCCGTTGCCGTCAGCAGCTCAACGAGGGTGCCGCCCAACAGAATGGTCAGTGGTAATGGCTGAGTTCCCGAGCGTTGCCGTCGATCTTTCCGAGCAGCTCGAGTTTCCTGGAGATTCGTATCCGCTGACCGGTAAGGTCGATGTCGCCACCTACACGGTGGGCGAGAAGGAGTACCAGCTTCAGGACGGCATCGACTACGACGTTGTCTTTACCAATGCCGGTACCGGTGTCTTGCTCACGGGCATGGTCCGCGCGCACGCCACCGGTGAGTGCGACCGTTGCCTGGAGCCCGCCTCGTTTGATATCGCCGGAGAGATCGAGGAGTTCTACCTCTTTGAGGAGCCCGAGGATCCCGAGGCCTACGAGGACGGCTACGAGCTCCTGGGTGAGGACCGCATCGTCGATCTGGGTGAGCCCATCAATGACGCGGTCGTTATGGACACGCCGTTTGTGGTGCTCTGCAAGCCCGATTGCCGTGGTCTGTGCCCCACCTGCGGTTGCAATCTCAACGTCGAGCAATGCGATTGCGCCGCCCAGGCAGAGGCAGAATGGGCCGCTGCCACGGAAAATCCATTTGCAGCATTGAAGAATCTCAAGCTCGATGAGTAAAACTGTGGTAGTATCGCTACTTGCGCGTAATCGCCACACTGGATAGTTCATAAGGAAGGTCACTATGCCCGTACCTAAACAAAAGCAGGGTCGTATCCGCACTCACACCCGTCGTTCCGCCAACATGAAGATCTCGGCTGCGGCTCAGTCCACGTGCCCCCGTTGCGGCGCTGTCAAGCTTCCGCACCACGTGTGCCCCAGCTGCGGTTTCTACAAGGACCGCGAGGTTATCGTTACCGAGTAACGGTATACTCTAGATGCGATGCCGTTCCAAATGGAACCACAATGGCCGGCTCAATGAGTCGGCCATTTTTGTATAAGGAGCATGTATATGAGTAACGTTCGCGTTTGTGTAGACGTTGTGGGCGGAGACGAGAAACCTCAGGTTGTTCTCGATGGTATCGAGGCTGCGCTTGCCGCCGATCCCGATATCGAGGTCTTGGCAGCTGGCCCCGCCGAAATCGTCAATCCCTTTGCCGCCTCCCATGCGCGCGTCGAGGCCCTGGAGGCACCCGACGTTATCGCCATGGATGACGATCCCATTCGCGCCGTGATGACCAAACGCAAGTCTTCGATCGTGCTGTCGTGCCGCGCCATCAAGAAGGGAAATGCGGACGCGTTCTTCTCTGCCGGTTCGACCGGTGCCATGACCGCCGCTGCCACCGCCTACGTGACGCCGTTTAGGTATCAGGCCGAAGGCAAAAAGCAGCCGGTGCGCCCCTGTCTGACCAATGCGCTGCCCAATCGCGCCGGCGGTCTGACGGTGCTGTGCGATATGGGCGCCAACCCCGATGTCGAGGTCGATGACATGGTGCGTTTTGCCCAGATGGGTAGCGCCTATGCCCGCGTCGTCCTGGGAATCGAGCATCCCCGCGTGGGCCTGCTTGCCAACGGCACCGAGGACGAGAAGGGCTCCAACTTTACCAAGGCCTGCTTCCCGGCCATGAAAGCCGCCGTTCCCGGCTTTGTTGGTAACTGCGAGGGAACGGACATCACCTCAGGTAACTTCGATGTCGTCGTTGCCGATGGCATGTCGGGCAATATTGCGCTCAAGGCCACCGAGGGCGCTGCCAAGTTTTTGCTGCAGGAGCTCAAGGGTGTCTTTATGTCTTCGCTCGGCACCAAGATTGCCGCGCTGCTCATCAAAAAGCAAATGCGCGAGATTAAGGCCAAGCTCTCTGGCGACGCCAAGGGCGGCGCGATTCTTCTTGGCCTGCGCGGCGTGGTCCTGATCGGCCATGGCGCCACCTCGGTCGAGGCTGTTAAAAACGGTACGCTCGCGGCGGCCGAAGCCGTGCGCGCCGGGCTGGTCGAGAATATCGCCAACTCTATGGACGGTATCGTTTTATAACAGCGGCGTTATGCGTCTTGGGGCGCACGTCGTGGGGTAGAATCAGAACCGTGTCTTGGTACCGCCCGGGCGGTACCATTCTTTTGGTATTCATGCACTATGAGAGGAAGCGCTATGGACCGCTCCGAAATCTTCGACAAGATCGCCGAGGTCGCTGCTGACGTTCTGGGCGTCGATGTTGCCGAAATTAGCGATGAGACCACCTTTGACGACCTCGATGCCAACTCGCTCGAGCGTTTGCAGCTGGTTACGGCCATCGAGGACGAGTTCAACCTCGAGATCGATGACGAGACTCTGCTCTCGCTTAACTCTGTCGCCGACGCCGTCGACGCGATCGAAAACGCCAGGGAGGCTTAGGTCTTGGCTTTGTCTGAACGACTTACGCGCGCCCAGGAAATTCTGGGCCACGAGTTCAATAATAAGGTGCTGCTGCGTGCGGCCCTTACGCATCCCTCGGCAGTCGAGGGCCAGCCGGTTTCTGCTAGCTATGAGCGCCTTGAGTTCTTGGGCGATTCCATTTTGGGCGCTGTGGTCGCAAGCTCCCTGTTTGAGTCCTATCCGGAGTTTGACGAGGGCAAGCTCACACGCCTGAAGGTGTCGCTTGTCTCGGGCGCTACGCTGTCCGAGGTTTCTCACGAGCTGGGCATTGACGACATCATCATCTTTGGTGCCTCCGAGACCGGTACCGGTGCGCGCGGCCTGCATTCGGCCCTCGAGAACGTCTACGAGTCGCTCGTGGGCGCACTGTACCTGGATGCCGGCTGGGATGCCGCAGCGGAGTTTATCCATCGTACGCTTAAGCCGCATTTGGCTTCCGAGCGTGCCGAGTATCCTGCAAACCCCAAGTCGTTTTTGCAGGAGTGCGTGCAAGCCGACGGTCACGAGCCCCCGGCGTATAAGCTCGTTGGCTCCGAGGGCCCGGCACATGCGCCCACCTTTACCGCCGTGGTGCTCATCGATGGCATTCGCCAGGGTCGCGGCACCGGTTCCTCTAAGAAGGAAGCCGAGGGAGCCGCCGCACTCGAAGCGCTCGACCGCATGGGTTACACCACCAACGGCGTGATTCTGAACAAGAAGCACGTGTAAGCGAGGAACCGTGTATCTCAAGTCCCTCACGCTCAAAGGGTTCAAGTCGTTTGCCGACCGCGCCCATATGACGTTTGAGCCGGGCCTGACCGTCATCGTCGGTCCCAACGGCTCGGGAAAATCGAACATCTCCGACTCAATTCTGTGGGCCCTGGGCGAGCAGAGCGCCAAGCAGCTGCGCGGCCAGGCCATGGAGGACGTCATCTTCTCGGGCTCGTCAGCGCGCAAGCCGGTGGGTGTCGCCGAGGTCACGCTGGTGCTCGATAACTCGGACCATATGCTGCCCGTCGATTTTGACGAAGTCGCCATCACCCGTCGCATGTATCGCTCGGGCGAAAGCGAGTACCTCATCAACTCGAGTCCGTGCCGCCTGATGGACATTCAGGACATCCTGCACGATTCGGGCCTGGGCAAGGATACGCATTCCATCATCAGCCAGGGCAAGCTCGACGCCATTTTGCAGAGCCGCCCCGAGGAGCGCCGCGCCCTCATCGAGGAGGCCGCCGGCATCTCCAAGCACAAGCGCCGCAAGGAGCGTGCGCTCAAAAAGATTAAGTCGATGGACGAGCACCTGACGCGTGCCCGCGACATCAATAAGGAAATCGCCCGTCAGCTGCGACCGCTGGAGCGTCAGGTCGATCGTGCGCGCAAGTACAAAGAGTTGTCCTCGCGCGCGAACGAGCTTACGCAGATGCTGGCCGTCGATGAGCTGCGTTCGCTGCAGTCGCAGTGGAACGACCTGGAGAGCCGCTCCAAGGAGGGCGCGGCCGAGCTTGAGCTTGCGCAGTACCGCTTGGGCGAAAAGGAGCGCGAGCTCGAGAAGCTCCAGGTCATGCTCGAGGAAAAGGGCCTGTTTGTGGGCGACCTGGGCGAGCAACGCCGCCATATGCAAGATGTGGTCGGCCGCATTAACTCCGACATGCGCCTGCTCGAAGAAAAGGGCCACAACATGGTGTCGCGCCTGTCCGACATGCGCGGCCAGATCTCGAGCTCCGAGCATCAGCGTCGTCGCGTGGTCGAGGAGCTTGAGGACGCGCGTGCGCAGCTTGAGGAAGTGACCGGTGCGCATATGCAGGCCCAGGAGGACGTTGACGCCGCTGGTCCTGCCGCCGCCGAGCTCCACGAGCGGCGCGTGGCGCTCGACAATCAGATTTCGAAGCTTACGCGCGAACAACGCGATGTGCAGCGCGTAGCCGATAACGCCGCGCTCGAGCTCGCCAAGGTGAAGGATTCCTTGAGCAATGCCGAGGTCGAGGACAACATGTATGCCTCGCGCCTGGAGCAGATCGATGAACAGCTCGAGGAGGTCACGGCCTCGCTCGAGAGCCGTCGCGACCGCGCCGAGGAGCTTGAGGGCGCTCTTGAGGAAGCGCGCCAGGCCCAGGCCGATGCGCGTGAGGCCACCGAGGTCGCCCGTGTAGCCCTGAAGGACTTGCGTAATCGTGAGAGTGAGGCGCGCAACAAGCTGTCCGAGGTGCGCTCGGAGCTTGCCAGCCAAAAGAAACTCGATGCCCGCATGGCCGACAGCTCGCCGCTCGTGAGCCGTCTGGTGGGTGCGCTGGGCGATGATGTTTCGGGCCGCCTGGGTGACGTGCTCGAAGCCCCGCGCGAGCTTGAGGGCCTGGTTGAGCAATTGCTCGCCGGCGATATCGATGCGCTGCTGTTTGATGACGCCGCCACGCTTGAGCGTGCCGGTCGTGCGGCTCTGGACCAAAAGAAGGCCTCGGGCGAGGCACTTCTGGTGGCGCGCGGCGTGAGCGGCTCTACCGCCGCTGAGGGCGCTGCCGGTACCCGCCTGGTTGATCGTCTGTCCGTGCGCGCAGGCTACGGACCCGTCGTCGAGGCGCTGCTCGGCGGCTATTACGTAGTGGACGATCTTTCTGCCGCGCTTTCGGCGCCGGTCGTTGACGGCGTGACTTACGTGACCCCCGATGGCGCCCGCGTCGCCTGCGGCGGCCTGGTGCGTGTGGGCCTCGATGCCGGCGAGGCGTCGGGTGCTCTGGAGCGTAAGCGTCGCATTCGCGAGCTGGAGGGGCTTGAGCCCGATTTGGCCGCTGTGTTTGAGCATGTGTCGGATCAGGTCGTCGAGGCCAATGCGGCCGTTGAGGAAGCGCGTGCCGCTGAGGGCGATGCCGCCGGTGAGATTGCCCGCCTTGAGGGCGAGCGCCGCTCCCTGTTGTCCGAGATCGGCCGTCTGGAGCAAAGCGCCAACAATGCCGAGGTCGAGCGCGTGCGTATCTCCAAGCGCCGTGAGCAGGCTGCCGAGGCCGTTCGCGCCGCGCGCCCGCGCGTGGACGAGCTCACCCGTTCGCGTGACGAGGCCCGTGCGCAGGCAAGCGATCTGGGCTTGCAGATTGCCGAGGCCAACGACGAACTCGACCGCGTTCGCCGTGACGATTCCGAGGCTGCCGGCAAGCTCGCCGACGCCAAGGTTCGCCTAGCCCAGACGAGTGAACGCCTGCGTTCGCTGAAGGGCCGCGTGCCCGACCTGGAGCATCGTTTTGAGGGCATCGACCGTCGTATCCGCGGAACACGCCAGGCCTCGCGCTCGCTCGAGCTGCTGCGCCTGCGCGTCGATCCCATGCACGAACGCTATTCTGCCCTGTTGGAACGCGCGTCGGATTGGGCAGCGCGCCTGCGTGACCAGGCCTCTCTGGAGGAGGCGGACTCCGCTTCGCTCAAGAAGACCATCGAGGATGCCAAGGCAGAGGTTGCCCGCGCTAAGGAGCGAGTCGATACCGCCTCTGCCACGCAAAACGAGTTCAAGGTCGCACGCGGCAAGCTCGAGGTGCAGGTGGAGGCGGCCATCAAGGCCATCACCGCCGATGGCACCACGGTACTCGAGGAAGCGCTCATGCTTCCCGCGCCCACCGACCGCGACGCCGCCGAGCGCGAGCTCAACCAGCTTGTGCGCCAGATCAACAACCTTGGTCCCGTTAACCAAGTTGCCATGGAGGAGTACGAGCAGCTCAAGCGCCGCGCCGACTACATCGAGGAGCAGCTGGCCGATCTGGAGAGCGCGCGCAAGGCGCTCACCAAGATCACGGTGGCCATTGATCGCAAGATGCGGAAGGCCTTCCTGGTGACGTTTGAGAAGGTCGACGCGAACTTCCGCGAGATCTTCGCCATGCTGTTCCCGGGTGGACAGGCGCATCTGGAGATGACCGACCCCGAGCACCCGGCTGATACGGGTATCGAGGTCGTGGCGCAGCCGCGCGGCAAGCGCATCACCAAGATGATGCTCATGTCGGGTGGCGAGAAGAGCCTGACGGCGCTCGCCCTGCTCTTTGCCGTGTACCGCACGCGTACGGTGCCGTTCTATGTGCTGGACGAGGTCGAGGCGGCGCTCGACGACGCCAACTTGTCCAAGCTCATCGGCGCCCTTGATGTACTGCGTTCCGATACGCAGCTCTTGGTCATCTCGCATCAGCGCCGTACTATGGAGGACGCTGACGTCCTCTATGGCGTCTCGATGCAAGCCGACGGCGTCAGTCGCGTCGTCTCGCAAAAACTCGATCGCGAAACCGGAAAGGTCGTGAATGCATAATGGGATTCTTTGACGCACTCTCGCGCGGACTTGAGCGCAGCCGCGAGGCCCTCAACGAGGTCTTTTACTTTGGCGGCGAGGTCGACGAGGATTTTTGGGAGGACTTGGAGGACACCCTCGTTATGGGTGACATGGGTGCCGAGGTCGCCATTCAGGTCTCCGATGACCTACGCGATGCCGCGGCCAAGAAGAACCTCAAGACCGCTCCGCAGCTTCGCCGTGCCCTGGCCGAGCAGCTCGAGCAGCACTTTGTGCCCATCGAGCGCGATCCGTTTTCCGATACGCCGAGCTGCGTGCTGTTTGTGGGCATCAACGGTGCCGGCAAGACCACGACGGTCGGTAAGATCGCGAGCGCCATGGCCGCCCGCGGCAAGAACGTGGTGATCGGTTCGGCCGACACCTTCCGCGCCGCCGCCATCGAGCAGCTCGATGTGTGGGGGCAGCGTGCCGGCGTACCGGTTATCAAGCGCGACCGCGGCTCCGACCCGGCAAGCGTTTGCTACGACGTGCTCGACGAGGCCGACAAGCGCGGCAGCGACCTGGTGCTTATCGATACCGCCGGCCGTCTGCACACGAGCCCTGAGCTCATGCGCGAGCTTGCCAAGGTGGTCAATGTGACCCGTAAGCGCGCCGCCAATATGGCCGCCGGTCCCATGCCGGTTTCGGTCGTGCTTGTGATCGACGCCGCGACGGGCCAAAACGGTCTGAACCAGGCGCTCGAGTTTAACGAGGCGCTGGGCCTGGACGGTATTATCATGACTAAGCTCGACGGCACGGCTAAGGGCGGTATCGCCATGGCCGTGGCCGAGAAACTCAAGCTCCCGATCCTGCGCGTGGGCGTGGGCGAGCAGGTCGATGATCTGCAGGAGTTCAATGCCAAAGATTTCTGCCGCGCCCTGGTGGGCGAGTCCAATTAAGGAGTGACTAATGTTTGATTCCCTGAGCGATCGCCTCAACGACACATTTGACCGCCTGCGCGGCAAGGGCAAGCTGACCGAGGCCGATATTACTTCGGCCATGCGCGATATTCGCATGGCGCTGCTCGAGGCCGACGTCAACTTTAAGGTCGTCAAGGAGTTCGTCGCCAAGACCAAGGAGCGCTGCATGACCGCCGAGGTCATGGAGTCGCTGTCGCCGGCGCAAAACGTCGTCAAGATCGTGCTCGACGAGCTCACCGAGATGCTCGGCTCCACCGAGAGCAAGCTCGTCTTTAGCAACCGCATTCCCAATGTCATTATGCTCGTGGGCTTGCAGGGCTCCGGTAAGACCACGGCGGCCGTAAAACTGGCCTACCTGCTCAAGAAGCAGGGCCGCTCGCCGCTGCTCGCCGCGTGCGATGTCTACCGTCCCGCCGCTGCCGACCAGCTGGCCACGCTCGGTGGCGAGATCGGCGTGCCGGTCTTCCGCGGTGACGGCGCGCACCCGGTCGATATTGCCAAGGGCGCCATCCAAGAGGCCGTCGACCACCTGCGTGACGTGGTCATCGTCGATACCGCCGGTCGTCTTCAGATCGACGAGCAGATGATGCAGGAGGCCGTCGACATCAAGAAGGCCGTCAAGCCCGATCAGGTGCTGATGGTCGTCGATGCCATGACCGGCCAGGATATCGTCAACGTCGTCTCGACCTTTGCCGAGCGCACCGACTTTGACGGAGTGATCATCTCCAAGCTCGACGGCGATGCCCGTGGCGGCGGCGCGCTTTCCGTGCGCCAGGTGACCGGCAAGCCCATCAAGTTCGTGAGCATGGGCGAGAAGCCCGATTCGCTGGAGCCGTTCTATCCCGATCGTATGGCCAAGCGCATTCTGGGTATGGGCGACGTTGTCGGCATTATTGAGAAGGCCCAGGAGGCGGCCGACGCCGAGCAGCTCGAGGCTGCCGAGCGCATGCTGCGCGAGGGCTTCACCATGAATGACATGCTCGACCAGATGAAGGCCGTCAAGAAGATGGGCGGCATGAAGGGCATCCTGGGCATGCTCCCCGGCGGCCAGCGTGCGCTCAACCAGATGGGCGGCAACCTGGACGAGGGCATCTTCGACAAGAACGAGGCCATCATCATGTCGATGACCAAGGAGGAGCGCCTTCGCCCCTCCATCATCAACGGTCAGCGCCGTGCCCGCATTGCCAAGGGCGCCGGCGTGACCCCCACCGAGGTCAATAGCCTTATGAAGCAGTGGGGCGAGATGAACAAGATGATGGGCCGCATGCGCACGATGGCCAATCAGGCGCAGGCCGGCGGCAAGAAGGGCAAGAAGGGTAAGAAGGGCAAAAAGATGCGCATGCCCAATATTCCCGGTCTGGATGCCATGGGGCTGGGCGGCATGGGCGGCCTGGGAACGGGCGGCCCCAAGTCCGATATGGACCTGCTGCGCCAGATGGAAGCGCAGATGCGCAACAAGAAGTAACGACTAGTTGAGTCGTGTATGGCGAAGGCCGCCTGGATGGTATTCCAGGCGGCCTTCGCCGTTTGTTCGCTGGTTGTCGCACGCGTGGAAGCGCGTTCTCGACGAGGTGCTTGCCGCTAGTGGCAGCCGCAGCCTTCGTGCCCGTCATGGTCGTGGTGACCGTGGCAGCCGCAGGACTCGCCATGCTCGTGGATGTGCTCGTGATCATGTCCATGGCAGTCGCAGGTGGCCTCGCCGTTCTGTGCGAGCGTGCCGGCAATGAGGGCCTCGACGCAGGCATCGCAGCTGCCCTGGGCGCCCGCATAGACCGTGATGCTGGCTTGGGCAAGCGCGTTGATAGCGCCGCCGCCGATACCGCCGCAAATGAGCGTGTCAACGCCACCGTTGGCAAGCAGGCCCGCCAAGGCGCCGTGGCCGGTGCCGCCGGTGCCTACGACCTGCTCGTTGAGCACCTTGCCATCCTGGATGTCGTAGATCTTGAACTGCTCGCTGCGGCCAAAGTGCATAAAGATGTTGCCGTTGTCGTACGTCGTTGCCACCCTCATGGTGCCGACCTCCTTTGCTGGCCATGCGGCCGTCGTCGAGGCGATGGGGGAGTACGCGATATTGCCGCCCTCGATGACGAGCGCTCGTCCGTTGACCAGCGCATCGGCCACCTTGCGATGCGCGCGGCTGCAAATGGCCGCCACCGTTGCACGGGCGATGCCCATCTGCTGGGCGACCGCCTCTTGGTTGAGACCTTCCAGGTCGCACAGGCGCAGCACCTCAAGCTCGTCGACGGTCATGTCGATGGCATCACCGCTGGCCAGGCCATCGGGGGTGAAGCCGCGGTATTCGGGGATGACCCCGACGCGGCGCAGTTTTTCGCGTCTTCCTGCCATGCACACTCCTTATCTGACATATGTCAACAATAGGATAACGCGTTAGTCGTTGGGCGCAAGGCATTTCTGGCATATGTCAGAAAAAGGCTAAGATGCCTCGTTGCCGCTTGCGGAGCCGCGCTGCCGTGCATTGCGTGTGCCGGACTAAGTGTCCAATTCGACACTCGCGCGCCTGGGCTACAATAAATCTCGCTTATAGGCGACTGACAGGAGGGTCAATGAGCAAAGCTGATCAGCAGTTTGTAACCATGTGCCGCGATATCTTGGATCATGGCACCACCACCGAGGGCCAAAAGGTCCGTCCGGTGTGGGAGGACGGCACCCCTGCCTATACCATTAAAAACTTTGGTGTCACGGCGCGCTATGATCTGCGCGAGGAGTTCCCCGCGCTCACCCTGCGTCGTACGGCGCTTAAGTCTGCCATGGACGAGATTCTGTGGATCTATCAAAAGAAGTCCAATAACGTGCATGATCTCAACAGCCATATCTGGGATGAGTGGGCCGATGAGACCGGTTCCATCGGTAAAGCCTACGGCTATCAGATTGGTCAGAAGAGCCATTACGCCGAGGGCGACTTCGACCAGATGGACCGTGTGCTGTACGACCTTAAGCACACGCCGTATAGTCGCCGCATTATGACCAATACGTACGTGTTTAGCGATCTGTCCGAGATGCACCTTTATCCGTGCGCCTATAGCGTGACCTATAACGTGACGCAGCGTCCTCAGGACGACAAGCCGACGCTCAACATGATTCTCAACCAGCGCAGCCAGGACATTTTGGCCGCGAACAACTGGAACGTGTGCCAGTACGCCATTTTGCTGATGATGGTCGCGCAGTCGGTCGATATGATTCCCGGTGAGCTGCTGCACGTGATCGCCGACGCCCATATCTATGATCGTCATGTCGATATCGTCCGCGAGCTTATCGAGCGTCCGCAGTTTGCGGCACCCAAGGTAACGCTCAACCCCGATGTGCATGACTTCTATGCGTTTACGACCGATGACCTGATCGTCGAGGGCTATGAGCACGGCCCGCAGGTCAAGAACATTCCCATTGCGGTGTAGGTGGTGCTCATGACGTGTAAGCTATCTGCTATCGTCGCCGTGTGTGACGATTGGGGCATTGGGTGCGAGGGCGACATGGTGGTGTCCAATCGCGCCGATATGCGCCATTTTGTGGCCTGCACCAAGGGCTGCCCGGTTATCATGGGACGCAAGACGCTGCTGAGTTTTCCCGGCGGGCGTCCTCTCAAGAACCGCCGCAATATCGTGCTTACGCGCGATATGGGCTTTACCCACGAGGGCGTCGACGTGGTGCATAGCGTTGACGAAGCGCTCTCTGCGGTTGCCGATGAGCTCGTTGCCTGGGTGATCGGTGGCGGCGATGTCTATCGGCAGTTTTTGCCGTACTGCGTGGAGGCCGAGGTCACTCATAACCACTGCGTCCATCCCGTGGACACGTACTTTCCCGACTTGGACGCCGATCCCGCGTGGGAGATTGCGCAGTGTAGCGGGGTCGCGACGATTGCCGCCGGTGAGGGTGACGAGGGCGTCGATTATGAGTTCGTGACGTATCGTCGCATCGAGGCGTAAATCGTCTGGCGTGAACGGTATCATCGGGTTGATTGAATGCATGGGGCGGCGCTTAGCGTCGCCTCGTTTGGTATAGATGTGCTGCAAAGAAGGGTGCGGGCTGGCTGCTATGACTGATGCCGTTGAGGTGCTGCGAATCGATTCGCTCGAGGACGGGCGACTCGATGCCTATGTGCGACTGACCGAGCGTGAGCTTCGCTGCGTGCTGGAGCCGCAGAAGGGCATTTTTATCGCCGAGAGTGCCAAGGTTATCGAGCGTGCGGTTCGCGCCGGATACGAGCCGGTGAGCTTTCTTTTGGGCGAACGCTGGCTCGACCAGATGATGCCGCTGTTTGAGCGCCTGGTTGTGCGCGAGGGAGCGGGTCCGGTTCCCGTGTTCGTGGCCTCGATTGAGCTCATGGAGCAACTGACGGGCTTTAACGTGACGCGCGGTGCGCTCGCGGCATTCCGTCGTCCACGCCAGATTCCGGTCGATGAGTTTCTCGACGGCGTCGTCGAGGCGGCGGGGGAGCGCCCGGTGCGCGTGTGCGTGCTTGAGGGTATTGTCGACCACACCAACGTCGGCGCGATTTTCCGCTCGGCGGCTGCTCTG
Organism: Collinsella aerofaciens; assembly: GCF_040910185.1. Classification (GTDB taxonomy): domain Bacteria; phylum Actinomycetota; class Coriobacteriia; order Coriobacteriales; family Coriobacteriaceae; genus Collinsella; species Collinsella aerofaciens_BF. The sequence goes on from NZ_JBDGBA010000004.1 coordinate 103,300, forward strand.
AACGTCGATGGCATTTTGGTGAGCCCCACTTGCTGTGACCCGCTGTACCGTCGCTCGGCCCGTGTGAGCATGGGCACGGTGTTCCAGGTGCCCTGGACGCGCATTGGCAGCGAGGCGCGCGTATGGCCGCATGATGGGCTGGCGGCGCTGCACGATGCCGGCTTTTCGTGTGCCGCCATGGCGTTGACGGATGATTCGGTGTCGTTGGACGATCCCGCGCTGCAGGAGATTGACCGCCTGGCAATCTTTATGGGCACCGAGGGTGCCGGCTTGGGCGCCAAGACCATTGCCGGCTGTGACCGCGCCGTGCGCATTCCGATGGCGCACGGGGTCGATTCGCTCAACGTTGCCGCGGCAAGTGCCGTCGCCTTTTGGCAGCTGTGCCCGCATGTGAGCAACGAGTATCACTACCAGCCGGGGCTGTATCACTAGCGGGGTGCTCTCGAGCTTTGCCACCAGGGTTGTTTTCCGCTGCCTTCGGTCGGTGTTAAGCTGATAGTGGCTTTGCCGTTCAATTGATGTTTTGTTGTTTGACGAACGCTTGTGGGGAGGGCGTGTGGCTAAGAAATCTACGGCTATCGATGTAACGCAGGGTGTCATTTGGCAGCAGCTGCTGTCGCTGTGCGTCCCCATCTTCTTTAGTTCGTTCTTTCAGCAGGCATACACGCTTATCGGTACCTATATCGTCGGTCAGTTTGGCGGTAAGCTCGCGCTGGGTGGCATTCAGGCCACGATGGTGCTTACGGAGCTCTGCATTGGTTTTTGTGTCGGCGTGGGTGCTGGCTGTGCCGTTATTACCGGTCAGTATTTTGGTCAGCACGATGACGAGCGCCTGAGTCGATCGGTCCATACGGCCATGACCCTTGCGCTGGTGGGCGGTATCGTTTTCTCGATTCTTGGCATAGTGTTCGTTGAGCCCATGCTGGTACTTATGAACACGCCGCATGAACTATTGGCCGAGGGTGTGGCCTATGCTCGCTGTTATTTTGCCGCGATGGTTGCGGCACTGCTGCTGAATATGGGAACCGCACTGCTGCGTGCCGTGGGCGACACGCGCGGGCCCGCCGTGATCATTGCCTCTGGCTGCCTTGTTAACGTGGTGCTGGATATCATCTTTGTCGCTGTGTTGCATATGGAGGCGCTGGGCTGCGGCATCGCAGTGGCGCTGACCATTTGCTCCAATGCAACGATGATCGTGTTGCGCATGATGCGCGCTCTGGGTGCATGGCGTCTTTCGCTGTCTAAGCTCGGTATCGATCGCGGTATTTGCAAGAGTATGATCTCGTGTGGTCTGCCACTCGGTTTTCAATCGGCTGCCTATTCGATCTCGAACGTGCTGATCCAGGTGTCGGTTAATTCGTTTGGCGCCGATGTCACGACTGCTTGGGGTCTATCTGGGCGCCTGGATGGCATTATCTGGATGGTGACCGAGGCGCTCGGCGTATCGATCACTACGTTCTCGGCGCAGAACTTTGGCGCGCGCAACTACGAGCGCATGCGCAAGGGCTACCATACGTCGCTCGTGCTGTCGTTTATGCTCATTGGTGGCCTGTCTGCCGTGCTGCTGGTGTTCTCGGGCCCGCTGTCGTGTTTGTTTGTCGACGATGCTTCGATTTCGGCGTACACCACGACCATCCTCCATTTCATTGCGCCGTTCTATGCGATTTTCTCGATTATCGAGAACGCCTCGGGTTTCATCCGCGGCGCCGGCGTGAGTCTGCAGCCTATGATGCTCACCATCTTTGGCACCGTTGTCTTGAGGGTGATCTGGGTGTTTGCGATCATGCCCTTCGATCCGTCGCTCGAGCATCTACTGCTGGTCTACCCCGTAACCTGGCTCATCACCGCAACCATGTTCACCATCTACCACCACAGCGGCAACTGGCTAGGTCGCGCCACCGCCTAGCTCATCCGTCAGATACCCCTGATAAGTTGCGGTGAAATAGTTCCTGAAAAGCCCTTGCGGACCGTCAAACAAGTACTATTCCACCGCAACTTCCTTATGAGCTGTAGGTGTTGGCGGAAAACGAATCAATTAGTATTCGATGCCTTGGCGGGCTAGGAGGCCTTCGTCGAAGTAGTGTTTGATGGGACGCATTTCGGTGACTAAGTCCGCGAGGTCGGCCAACGGCAGCAGCCCGCGGCCGGTGAGCACGAGTTCCGTGGTGGCGGGCTTTATCGCAATCAGTTCCTCGACATCCTCTCGCGCCCCAAAGCAGCCTTCGTCTTGCCCTTGCCGTCGCCCGTATAGATCTGAACCTTGCCGACTTCCAGTGATGCCATCTCTGTCCTTTCGTGCCCGGCGTCGGTTTATCGCCGTCCGGGTTGGGTATTCTAGAAAGCATTATCAACCCCAGTAGATGGAGTTCAAGCAGATGGAGATGGATGACAACAAACGTAGACGGAATATGATTCTCTACGTGCTCATCGCCTTCGTCGTCTACCTCGTGCTCTCGACCGTTCTGTTCCCCAACATCGGTCACACGCAGCAGATTACGAAGACCGATTACTCGACGTTTGTCAAAGCGCTCGATAAGAAGAGCGTCGACAAGGTCGAGTACAACACGGACGATTACTCGATTTATTACACCAAGAAGGGCGAGGACGAGAACATCGCCTACAAGACGACCGGTGTGCCGAATGACGCGGGCTTTACCGATCGCGTGCTTGAGTCTGGCGCTTCGCTGGAGTCGGTCGTTCCCGATAAAAACTCGGGTTTGATGACCTACTACCTGCTCACCCTTATCCTTCCCATGGCGATTTTCTTCCTGATCGGCTGGTGGCTCAACCGCCGCATGAAGAAGGCTATGGGCGATGACGGCCCGTCGATGAACTTTGGCGGCGGCGGTTTTGGCGGCGGCGGACTGGGTAAGTCCGGCGCGCGCGTGATCGCCTCCAAGGACGTGGGCGTGACCTTTAAGGACGTCGCCGGTCAGGAAGAGGCCAAGGAGTCTCTCAAGGAGGTCGTCGACTTTCTGGAGAAGCCGCAGCGCTACGAGGAGATCGGCGCCAAGCTGCCGCGTGGTGCTCTCCTTGTTGGCCCTCCGGGTACCGGTAAGACCCTGCTTGCCAAGGCTGTTGCCGGCGAGGCCGGTGTTCCGTTCTTTAGCATTTCGGGCTCTGAGTTCGTTGAGATGTTTGTCGGTCGCGGCGCTGCTAAGGTTCGTGACCTGTTTAAGCAGGCCAAGGAAAAGGCACCGTGTATCGTCTTTATCGATGAGATCGATACCATCGGTAAGAAGCGCGATGGCGGCGGCTTTAGCGGCAACGACGAGCGCGAGCAGACGCTCAATCAGTTGCTGACCGAGATGGATGGCTTCGATAACCACAAGGGTATCGTTGTCCTTGCCGCAACCAACCGCCCCGACAGTCTCGATCCCGCTCTACTGCGCCCCGGTCGTTTTGACCGCCGCATCCCCGTCGAGCTGCCCGATCTGACCGGCCGCAAGAACATCCTCGAGCTGCATGCTAAGAGCGTGAAGACCGAGCCGCCGATCGACCTGACCGCGATTGCCCGCGCCACGCCCGGTGCCTCGGGCGCCGACCTGGCCAATATCATCAACGAGGGCGCCCTGCGCGCCGTTCGCGAGGGTCGCAAGCGTGCAACCCAGGACGACTTCGAGGAGTCGGTGGAGGTCGTCATTGCCGGCCAACAGCGTAAGTCCACGGTGCTGTCCGACCACGAGAAGCAGGTCGTTTCTTATCACGAGATCGGCCATGCCATCGTTGCCGCTCGCCAGAAGGGCTCTGCGCCGGTCACGAAGATCACCATCGTGCCGCGCACGAGCGGTGCTCTTGGTTATACCATGCAGGTCGAGGAGGACGAGCGCTTCCTGACGACGCGCCAGGAGGTCTTGGACAAGCTCGCTGTCTATTGCGGTGGCCGCGCAGCCGAGGAGCTCATCTTTGGAGAGATGACGACCGGCGCCGCCAACGACATCGAGCAGGCCACCAAGCTCGCCCGTAATATGGTGACGCGCTTTGGTATGTCCGACGAGTTTGGCATGATGGCGCTCGGTACCGTGCAGAACGCGTATCTCAATCAGGACACGTCGCTCACCTGCGCCCCCGGTACGGCCGAGCGCGTGGACGCGATTGTCGCCAAGCTGATCGAGGATGCGCACGACCGCGCTTTGCAGATTCTGAAGGAGAACAAGTTTAAGCTCCACGAGCTGGCTCGTTATCTGTATAAGAAGGAGACCATCACGGGCGAGGAGTTCATGAACCTCCTCACGCGCGAGAATCCGCTGATGCCCAAGCAGCAGTAAAGCCGCGGCCGAGCCAGTAAACGCCGACGCCCCATTTGAGCAGCTTTCTCAAATGGGGCGTTTTGCTTGAGAGGGATGGAAATGAAGATCGTGGTGAGCGCCTGCTTGATGGGCGAGAGCTGCAAGTATAATGGGCTCGACAACTATCATCGCGAGTTGGTCGAGGCCTGCGAGCGTACAGGGACCGAGGTCCTCTTGGTGTGCCCTGAGGTCTTTGGGGGCCTGCCCACGCCGCGCAAGCCGTCCGAGATTGTGAACGGCGAGGTCTGTACCTGCGAGGGCGTGTCCGTTGACCTGGAATTTCGCCTAGGCGCCCAACGTGCGCTCGACATGTGCGAGCAGGCGGGTGGGCCGGAAGAGATCGCCGCGTGCATCCTGCAGGACCGTAGTCCCTCGTGCGGCGCGAGCCTCATCTACGACGGAACATTCAGTGGCACCCTCACGGCGGGCAACGGCGTCTTCGTTGATTTACTGCTCCGCCACGGTTATCGCGTGATCCCGGCTAGCGAGTTCGACCCCAGCATGCTGGAGCAATAAAAAACCACCACAAAGGTGCTGCTCCCTTGTGGTGGTTTTGGCCTGGGTCTAGAGCGTGTGGCCGTAGGCGTTGGCGGCCTTGATGGCGGCGGCGAATTTTTCGTCGGTGAAGGGCTCCGGGTTGCCTTGCTTCCACTCGTTGGTGGCGTGCGCGTGCTCGCACAGGGCAGGGATATCGGTCTCGGAAAGCCCGACCTGCTCAAGCGTTACGGGCAGCCCCATCTGCTTGTTGAAGTCAGCATAGCGCTTAAGGTTCTCGGTGTCGCCCGTGTAGGCGAACAACACCAGCACGCCCAGGCTTACGACTTCGCCGTGCAGGTAGGTGCCCTCACGCGGAATGCTGCAGGTGGCGTTGTAGAACGCGTGCGCCACGCTCGAGTTGTAGTAGTAATCGTTCTGGTTGGTCAGGTTCGAGACATAGCCCGTGTTGACCACGATGTCGAGCGCAATCTGCTTGACGGCCTCGCTCGACAGATTCTGACGAACGTCCTCAAGACCCTGAACACCGTAGGTAAACAGCGGCTCGGAACAGGTGTGGGCAAGAGCCAGGCCAAGGCCGGCGGTGTGCTCCAGGTCGCCGGCGCTCGTGGCGTACTCGACTTCGGGCTGCTTGGACAGGGCGTCGCCCACGCCGGCCCAGAAGTACTCCGCCGGAGCCTCGGCGATGATCTTGGGATTGATGAAGATGTGCGCCGGTCGGTTGGGGTACGAATAGCCCTCGAGCGATCCATCGTCGTTGTAGACGACGGCAATGGCGGTCGCGGCGGAACAGTTAGAGCAAATCGTCGGCACCGTAAAGACAATCTTCTTGAGCTCGATTGCCGCTGTCTTGACGGTGTCGAGTGCCTTGCCGCCGCCACAGGCGATAAGCACGTCTGCCTGCTGGCAAGCGGGGGAGTTCACGACCTTGGCGATATTGGCGCGCGTACTGTTGGTGCCGTAGACGCGCGTCTCCAGAATCTCGACGTCGGTACCTTCAAGCGCCGCCTCGATGCCCGGCAGCGCCGCAGCTAGGGCTCGCTTGCCACCAATGATGGCGACTTTCTTCGCGCCGTACTCCGCCAGTGCGGCGGGCAGCTCGGTAAAGCAATCCTCGCCGACGGTGTAGTCGCTCATTCCGATTGTGCGCATGGCAGCCTTCTTTCGTTAGTTAAAGTGCTTTCAGGTATTTTGCTCCTAGAGAAGGCTAACGACCACGAGAAATTTCTTACGTATGAAACCAGTGTTGAGGGTTTTTCGCCGGCGCGGAACGTGCTAGCATACTCCGCATAAGCGTTGATGGGGACGAGTAGTCGGCCGTCCGCATGCCACAGAGAGCGGGGAGCGCTGAGAACCCGTGCATGCGACCGATGAAAATCACCCCGGAGCTGCGGTCCCAACGGATGTGCCGCACAGGCACATCTTAGTAGATATCGCCGAGATGGTCGTCGATACAGGCCAGCCGAGTAACGGATGCGAGCGCGCGATTACGCGGGCGAGGGCATCTAAGCTGGGTGGTTAAGCGAAGAGCTTTTGCGGGCGTACAGCTCGTTTTGTGGCGCTTCGTCCCAGCTTGTAGGGACGGGCGCTTTTTTGGTGCCCAACGGGCGTGCGCGCCCACGACATGAAAGGGGTACCGTGGCAAACGAGTACAAGCAGACGATGAATCTGCCCAAAACCGGTTTTCCCATGCGTGCCGGTCTTTCCAAGTTCGAGCCCAAGCGACTCAAGGACTGGCAGGACAACAAGGTCTACGAGCAGGTTCTGAAGAAGAACGAGGGTCACAAGAAGTTCGTGCTGCACGACGGCCCTCCGTACGCCAACGGCCCGATCCACATCGGCCACGCCATGAACAAGATCTCCAAGGACATGATCAACCGCTACTGGATGATGCAGGGCTATGAGGTTCCCTATGTTCCCGGTTGGGACTGCCATGGCCAGCCGATCGAGCATAAGGTCGAGGAGAAGCTCGGCACCGAGAAGTTCAACCAGACCTCCACGGCTAAGATCCGTGAGCTTTGCAATAAGTTCGCTGTCGAGAACATCGAGCTGCAGAAGGCCGGCTTCCGTCGCCTGGGCGTGCTCGGCGATTGGGACAACCCCTATCTGACGCTCTATCACCAGCATGACGCCGCCGACATCGAGGTTTTCAAGGCCATGTTCGACAAGGGCATGATCTATCGCGGTCACAAGCCCGTCCACTGGTGCAAGCACTGCCATACCGCACTTGCTGAGGCCGAGATTGAGTACTCCGACGAGACGAGCCCGTCCATCTTCGTGCGCTTTGAGATGACCTCCAAGCCCGTCGGCCTCGAGAACTTCGACGGCCCGGTTGACTTTATCATCTGGACGACCACGCCGTGGACCATCCCCTCCGACCAGGCAGTTTCTCTCAAGCCCGGTGCCGCCTACGTCGCCGTTGAGCACGACGGCCGCGCCGAGGTCATGCTCGAGGACCTGGCTCCCAAGTGCTGCGAGGAGTTTGGCTGGGAGTACACCCCGGTTGTGGTCGACGGCAAGCCCTATGTGGTTCCCGCCGAGACCTTCCATCACATTCACTATAAGCAGCCGATCTTTGACGGTGTTGAGGGCGTGGCACTGTTGGCCGATTACGTCGGTGTCGATGACGGTACCGGTATCGTCCACAACTCGCCCGGTCACGGCGTCGACGACTACTTCGCCTGCCTCAAGGAGGGCATCACCGACATTTGCATGCCGGTCGATGACGACGGCAAGTTCTACACCGGCGAGGAGTTTGGCACCGGCGGCCCCTTCAGCGGCATGGATACCGACGAGGCCAACCCGCACATCATCGAGTTCCTGCGCGAGCGCGGCACCCTGGTCCTCGAGAAGAAGATCACGCACAGCTATCCGCACTGCTGGCGCTGCAAGCACCCGGTGCTCTTCCGTGCTACCGACCAGTGGTTTGTCTCGATGGACAAGACCGGCTTGCGCGAGCAGGCTGGCAAAGAGGTCCGCGAGAACGTTAAGTGGTATCCGGCCCACGCGGCCAACCGCATCCGCGCCATGGTCGAGCAGCGTCCCGACTGGTGCATCAGCCGTCAGCGCAACTGGGGCGTGCCTATCCCCAGCTACACTTGCGCCGACTGCGGTGAGAAGGTCATGAACGACGCCACGCTCGACGCCGTCATCAAGCTCTTCCACGAGAAGGGCTCCGACGCCTGGTTCACCGACGCTCCCGAGAGCTACCTGGGCGAGGCCTGCGTCTGCCCCAAGTGCGGCGGCCATCACCTCAAGGCCGATAAGGACATCCTCGACGTGTGGTGGGATTCCGGCGTCTCTTGGAAGGCCGTCTGCGAGTACCGTCCCGAGCTGGAGTATCCGGCTGATGTGTACCTCGAGGGCTCCGACCAGCACCGCGGTTGGTTCCAAAGCTCGCTGCTCACCTCGGTGGGCGCCAACGGCCACGCTCCGTACAAGGCGGTTGTCTCGCAGGGCTTCACCCTCGACGGCCAGGGCCGTAAGATGTCCAAGTCGCTCGGCAACGTCATCGACCCCAATAAGGTCTGCGACGAGATGGGCGCTGACATCATCCGTCTGTGGGTTGCATCCGTCGATACCAGCTCCGACGTGTCCATCGACCACGAGATCCTTGCTCGTACGTCCGATGCCTACCGTCGTTTCCGCAACACGCTGCGCTTCCTGCTCTCCGAGCTCGAGGGTCAGTTTGAGCCCGAGACCGACGGCGTCGCCTTTGCCGACCTGCTGCCGCTCGACAAGCTCATGGTTGCCCGCCTGACTCAGGTTCAGGCCGAGGTCGACGACGCCTACGCCAGCTACGAGTTCCCGCGCGCCTACCGTGCGCTTTATGACTTCGTGGTTACCGAGCTCTCCAACGTGTACCTCGACGCCCTGAAGGACCGTCTGTACTGCGACAAGCCCGGCTCGCTCGAGCGTCGCAGCGCCCAGACCGTGCTGGCCGAGCTCTTCTCGATGCTCATGCGCGACCTGCAGCCGATCCTGTCCTACACGGTTGACGAGGCCATGGCATATGCGCCCGCTGGCTGCGTCGATCACCAGAAGTACGCCGCGCTGCTCGATTGGTACAAGTCGCCCATCACGGTCGACGAGGCCAATGAGTTCGAGGGCGTGCTCGAGGCTTCTCTTGAGCTCCGTAGCGCCGTGACCAAGGCCCTTGAGGATGCCCGTTCTGCCGGCACCTTCACCAAGAGCCAGCAGGTTCGCGTCAAGGCGGTCGTTCCCGCCGAGATGTACGCGCTGCTGACTGGTGACAAAGCGGTCGACCTGGCCGAGTTCTACATCGTCTCCGATGTTGAGCTGACCCAGGGCGAAGAGCTTTCCGTCTGCATTGATGCTGCCGAGGGCGAGTGCTGCGACCGTTGCTGGAACTACCGCACCACCGTCGGCGAGTACAACGGCCACGCTCATATTTGCAAGCGCTGCGCCGATGCTTTGTAGGTTACGGCGTTCGTAGAACGCCGTAACCTACCTACGCTGCAAACGCCCCTAAGCGGCAATCTGACGTTCAATCGTCGGTCGCGTACCAAAGTACGCTTCCCTCCTCTTTCACGTCACCTTGCTCGCTTAGGGACGTTTTCGCTGTTGGTGACGATAACGCGGCGTTTCCATTGCTGGAGCTAGAGGCTTTCTTTCGACTTGCGTTTTTAGTCGAAAGCTATTAAGCGACATTCCGTTATTCGGAATGTCGCTTTCGTTTTTAGCTGGTTATTTCGCTTGCGTTGGTGGATATGTCGTGCGTTCTGCGTATGGCAATATAAGATAGTTCTTTGTATTAAACGTAATTCGATGTTCTTGAGGGTAGGGGATTGGTTTGGGTCGTGCTGGGGAAATGACGCCGCCTTTGCGTTGGCGGTTGGGTGTTGCTGGTGGGGTGGCGCTCGTTGTGCTGCTTGTTGACCAGCTGACCAAGCTTGCGGTTCGTGCCGTGGGCGAAGCTTTGCATGTGACTGTCATCCCCGGTGTCATCGACTTTATGTTTGTCCGCAATATCGGTGCTGCCTTTAGTATGGGCGAGGGGCATGGCATCGCGTTTGCCGTGCTGGCGTTGGCGGTCATTATCGCTATTGCCGTGTACCTCGTTCGTGCACCCCAGCTTGGCCATCTTGAGGTTGTGGGCATGGCGATGGTTGCGGGCGGTGCTATCGGCAACGCTATCGATCGTTTGGCCTTTGGCTTCGTGACCGATTTTATTGCCACCACCTTCGTCGACTTCCCCGTCTTTAATGTGGCCGATATCGGCATTACCTTGGGCGTCGTGCTCGCCCTCTTCGGTTACATGTTCTTGAGCCCCGCTGCCCGTGAGGTCGATGCGACCGCCGAGCTTAACGCCCGTGACGAGGCCCGCGCTAAGCGCAAGGCCCAGCAGCGTGGGGAGCGTGCCCGCAAGATTCGCGAAAGGAATGAGCGCTAATGGCCGACATCCATATCCTTGTTGCCGACGATGCCGCTGGTCAGCGTCTTGACGCCTATCTGGGCTCCAATGACGGCTGCCCCACGCGCTCTGCCTGCGCGCATCTGATTGAGGGCGGTGCCGTATGTGTCAATGGCGAGACCTGCCTGTCTAAAAAGCACGCCGTGCGAGCCGGCGACCGTATTTCGGTCGATTTGCCCGAGCCGCACGATCCCACCGATGTGATTCCCGAGGCCATCCCGCTCGACATTCGCTATGAGGACGACTATCTCATTGTGCTCTCCAAGCAGCGTGGCCTGGTGTGCCATCCCGCCCGCGGCCACGAGAGCGGCACGCTTGCGAACGCCTTGGTCTACCACTGCGGTATCGATCATCTTGGTACCGTGCAGGGTGAGGACCGCCCCGGCATCGTGCATCGCCTGGATCGCGATACCTCGGGCCTTATGCTCGCGGCAAAAGACGACGACACCCAGCGCGCGCTTCAAAATCTCATTCGCACGCGTACGCTCGACCGCCGCTATATCACGCTTGTCCACGGGCACATCGCCATGGACGAGGGCACCATCAATACCGGTATCGCCCGTTCTACGCGCGACCGCGTCAAGATGGCGGTTTCGGGCGACCCCTTTGCCCGTCAGGCCATTACGACCTTTAAAGTCCTCGAGCGCTTTGATTCCACGCGCTTTGACGATGGTTATACGCTCGTTGAGTGCCATCTGTTTACCGGTCGCACGCACCAGATTCGCGTGCATATGCGTCATATCAACCACGCCTGCGTGGGCGATCCACTCTACGGCAAGTGCGATGCGCGCGCCGACCAGGGCCTGACCAGGCAGTTCCTTCATTCCTGGCGCGTGGCGTTCGACCATCCCGTGACGGGGGAGCGCATTGAGTGCCGCGACGAGTTGCCGTGGGATCTCGCTGCGGTTCTCGACGATCTGGCTCCGCGCTCGCTTGGCCGCACCGCCGCCGGCGACGACATCGTCCCGCAGCTTGGCCTTCTCGAAGCCTAGCCGGTATTAGGTGGTTTCTTGAACTCGGTAAGCCTGCGGTAAGATATACGGTTGTTTACGTAACGCGTTCTCGGGAGCCTGCATGCTCGCCTTTTTACAAACTAACACGCCCATCGTGATCTTTAACCAGATTGTGGTTACGCTGCTCACGGTCTGCTTTCTGTACCAGGTGGTCTTCTTTGTCATTGGCGCTCTTCGTGGCGAGGTCGCGCCTCCCAAGGCCAAAAAACTCCATCGCTATGCCTTTTTTATCGCGGCGCATAATGAGGAGGCCGTGATCGCCAACCTCGTTCGCTCCATCAAGGACCAGGATTATCCGTCCGAGCTCATCGAGGTTTTCGTGGTCGCCGATGCCTGCACCGACAACACGGCGCAGCTCGCGCGCGAGGCCGGTGCCATTGTTTACGAGCGCAATGACCTGGCCCGCAAGGGCAAGAGCTGGGTCATGGACTTTGGCTTCGACCGCATTCTCAACGAGTATCCCGACACGTTTGAGGGCTACTTTATCTTCGATGCCGATAACGTTATCTCCCGCGATTACGTTTCCAAGATGAATGATGCCTTTGACCAGGGCTTCCATGTGGTCACGAGCTATCGCAATTCCAAGAACTTCGGCAGCTCGTGGATCTCGGCTGCTAATGCCACGTGGTATCTACGCGAGGCGCGCTTCCTCAACAACGCGCGTAATATCTGCAAGACGTCCTGCGCTGTTTCGGGTTCGGGCTACCTCATCTCCGCCAGCGTTATCGAGGGCATGCACGGTTGGCAGTTCCACACGCTGACCGAGGACATTCAGTTCACCACGTTCTGCGCCATTCACGGCATTCGCATTGGCTATGCGCCGGCGGAGTTCTTTGACGAACAACCCGTGACGTTTAAGGCGTCCTGGAAACAGCGCATGCGTTGGACCAAGGGCTTCTACCAGGTGTTCTTTACTTACGGTAAGCACCTGGTCAAGTCGATCTTCCGCTACCATCGCTTTGCCGCCTACGACATGTTCATGACGATCGCCCCGGGTATGCTGCTGTCGCTCATCTCGATGCTCGCCAATGCGACGTTCCTGATCGTGGGTGGACTCTCGCACGGCTTTTTGGCTACCGAAGTCGAGATGCAGGCCTGTGCCGCTTCGCTCATTATGACCTTCGCCATGATGTATCTGACTTTCTTTATCCTGGCGCTGCTCACGACTATCTTTGAGTACAAGCACATTCACTGCGCGCAAAAGTGGCGTCTGGTGACTAACCTGTTTACCTTCCCGATCTTTATGTTCAGCTATATCCCCATCACGGTGGCCGCGCTGTTCCTGAAGGTCGACTGGGTCCCGACGCAGCACGCCGTCAGCGTTACCCTTGACGAGGTCATGCAAGGCGCCAAATAACCACCACCAAAACCACCGCAAAGGGGACAGGCACCTTTGTGGTGGTTTTTGCTTTTGAGCAGCTGCTCAAGGAGGTTTTCGATGATCTATATCCCGTTTTGGATTTGCATCTTTGCCGGCGCGTGGATTGATGCCCGTGAGCGGCGGTTTCCCAATGAGCTTGCCGGCGCATGTGCCGTGGCGGCGTTAGCAGGCGTTTGGCTCGACAGGGGCGTTAACACTGCACTTGATCATGCCGGTCTTGCGGTCATCGTCTACCTTGCCCTTGTGCTTACTGAGTCGCTCTGGCGGCGCCTTCGTCAAGCCCCGGGGATTGGCATGGGGGACGCCAAAGCACTCTTCGCGCTTTGCACGCTCGACCCTATGGGTGGCATCGTGGCATTTGCCGTCGCACTCCTGGCCCTGGCCCTCTCCTGCCTCTTCACAAAATCGCGCTCCCTGCCATTGCTCCCGTTTTTAGTGCCGATTTTTGCCATAATCGAGGTCGTGGGCTGCACTCTGTAACCGATTGCGCATCGTTCTTAAGGAGCATGCCATGGCAACTAATCAAGAAACGGCCGCCATCAAGGCGCGTATGGACCGTATTCCTTCGGCGTTGTCGCCCGAGCTCGTCGAGCGCATTGCCGCCAATCGTGCTTCGGGCACTGTCAATCCGTATCGTTGCAACGACGACCAGGTCATTCGTCGTGTCGATCGCGATGCGGACAAAGGCACGCTTATGCGTCCGGCGTTTATGCGCGATACCGAAAAAATCCTCCATCTACCGGCGTACACCCGTTATGCAGGCAAAACGCAGGTTTTTAGCTTTCGAAGCAACGACGACTTGTCGCGTCGTGGTCTACACGTGCAGCTCGTCTCGCGCATTGCGCGCGATATCGGTCGCGCCCTCGGGCTCAACTGCGATCTGATTGAAGCGATCGGTCTGGGTCACGACTTGGGGCACACGCCTTTCGGCCATGCCGGCGAGCGATTCCTCAACGATATCTATCACGAGCGCACGGGTCGTTATTTTTTCCATAACGTGCAGTCGGTCCGCGTGCTCGATGCGCTGTACGGTCGCAACGTGTCGCTTCAGACGCTCGATGGCGTGCTCTGCCACAACGGCGAGTACGAGCAGCGTGTGTTCGAGCTCTCGGACATGGGTTCCTTTGACCAGTTCGATCGAACCGTCGAGGATTGCATTGCCACAGGCTATAGCGCAATTGAGCACTTGCGCCCCATGACGCTTGAGGGCTGTGTCGTTCGCATCTCGGATATTCTTGCCTATGCGGGGCGTGATCGCCAAGACGCCATTGCGGCGGGCCTGCTGTCACCCGACGCTTTTGACGATGGGCTTGGCGGAGCATACAACAGCTGGATTCTCACGCATGCCTCTATCGATATCGTCGAGCACAGCTATGGCAAGCCGCGCATCGAGATGAGCGAGGACCTGTTCGAGGAAATCCGCCGCGCTAAGCGCGAGAACTACGAGAAGATCTATAGCAAGGGCGGCATCGAGGGCGACTCCGAAACGGAGCTGCGCGAGGCGTTCGAAAAGCTCTATGACCGTTGCCTGCAGGATATAAACGAAGGCGACGAGTCTTCGTATATCTTTAAGCATCACATTTCGCGCATTGAGCGGCAGCTTTCCTACTACAATCGCACCTATGCATGGCAGGATGATAAAGATCAGACCGTAGTGGATTACATTTCGAGCATGACGGACGGCTATTTCTGTGAGCTGACGAGCAAGCTGTTCCCGGGGCTGAAGTTTCCGCATCGTACCTATATTAACGAACGGTAGTTCGTATATTTTCGGTATACTGTTGAGGAACAACGATTTTGATGGATGCACGGGATGGCTATGGACGACCTTTTTTCTGCCTCGACGCGCGAGCGTTCCTTTAAAAATGCGCCGCTTGCGGTGCGCATGCGCCCCAATTCGCTCGACGAGTATGTGGGCCAGCAAAAGGCCGTCGGTAAGGGCTCATGGTTGCGTGCCGCGATCGAGCACGACGTGCTTTCGAGCGTGATTCTGTACGGGCCGGCCGGTACGGGTAAGACGACGCTGGCCCACATTATCGCCAACCATACCAAGAGCGAGTTTGTCGAGGTCAGCGCCGTCACGGGTACCGTGAAGGACCTGCGTCGCGTGATTGATGAGGCCAAGACGCGCCTGAATACGTACGACCGTCGCACCATTCTATTTATCGATGAGATTCACCGCTTCTCTAAGTCGCAGCAGGATGCCCTGCTGCATGCAGTTGAGAACCGTACCGTCATTATGATTGGCGCTACGACAGAGAACCCGTACTTTGAGGTCAACTCGGCACTGTTGTCGCGCGGGCGCGTGGTGGAGCTTGAACATCTGAAGGATGAGGATATCGCCACGCTTATTGAGCGTGCGCTCGAGGCACCACAGGGCTTGAACGGAAAGTTCTCGGCCGATGAGGATACGGTCAAGACCATTTGCACGCTGGCAGCGGGTGACGCTCGCTCGGCGCTCACGACGCTCGAGCTTGCGAGCGAGATTGCCGTCACGCGTCCCGATACCGAGGGAACGCCAGCGCCTGCGGCGGGGGAGCGCTATCCCATCACCGTGGATGACGTGAAGATTGCCAACCCGCGTCGCGGCTTTACGTATGACAAAAACGGCGACATGCACTACGACATCATCAGTGCGTTCATCAAGTCCATGCGCGGTAGTGACCCCGATGCCACGATCTATTGGCTCGCGCGCATGATCGATGCTGGGGAGGATCCTAAGTTTATCGCTCGCCGCATTATGATTCACGCTTCTGAGGATGTTGGCAACGCCGACCCGCAGGCGCTTTTGGTGGCGCATGCCGCGTTTAAGTCTGCCGAGGTCATTGGCTATCCCGAGTGCCGCATTAACCTGGCTCAGGCTGCACTCTATGTGTGCTTGGCGCCAAAATCCAACGCGTGTGAGGCTTCGATCGATGCGGCGCTGGCCGATATCCATTCTAGTGGGCTTCGCGAGGTGCCGAGTTATCTGCGCGATCGCCATCGCCCGGGCAGCGATGAATACGGTGTGTATAAGTATCCACATGATTATCCCGGAGGCTGGGTCGATCAGCGCTATTTGCCCGAAGGCTTGGAACGCGGTGCATTTTGGCAGCCTGCCGGGCGCGGCTGGGAAGAGTGGCGCGTAGAGCAAAGCGAACGAGACCGCAGCGGGAATGCACCGAGGTAGCTGCTGATAATTTTGTCCCACGTTGCTGCTCTTGGCATGTTCGGCCCCCTTTGGGGTACCATGAAAAGCGTCTGTATTTCGATTCTTCCGGGAGGCTTGTATGAGTCCCATTCAAATCGCCCTGCTGCTGCTCGCCGTTGCCGGCGTGTGGGCCATCGCTGAGCTCGCGCTTACCCTGCGCAAGACCCGCAATGTTGTCGACTCGCTCGATAAGACCGTGAACGACCTCAACAACACCATCGCCGAGGCTCAGCCTGTGGTGGCAAAGCTCGATGG
The DNA here is from genome assembly GCF_040910185.1 of Collinsella aerofaciens. Classification (GTDB taxonomy): domain Bacteria; phylum Actinomycetota; class Coriobacteriia; order Coriobacteriales; family Coriobacteriaceae; genus Collinsella; species Collinsella aerofaciens_BF. The sequence continues at coordinate 119,357 of NZ_JBDGBA010000004.1, forward strand.
CGCTGTCGATGAGCTTACGCCGGCGCTTGCCCAGATGGAGCCGCTGCTTAAGTCGAGCAAGACGGCAGTTGATGCCCTTACCTCCAATCTCGTAGAGGTCGAAGCCGTGGTTCGCGACATTTCCGAGGTTACGGGCAGCATGGCCGAGGCCAGCAATGCTGTGTCGAGCGTGACCGACTCTGCCGCCGGTGCTGTGCAGAAGCTCTTCAATAAGGTGAAGGCTCCTGCAGCCGACGCCGATCGCAAGCTCGCCGCTGCCGCTGCGGAGGCCGAGCAGCCTACCGAGCGCATCCTAATTGGCGAGGACGAGGCCGCCGCGGGCGACGATGATGGTCAGAAGTCTGTATCCAAGCCGGCTCAGTATTACACCTATACGCCCGCCGAGACCTCTGAGGAGTCCTGCGATGAGTAGCGAAGCAACCTGCCCTATCACGCTGACCGTTGCCGGTGACCCGCGTCTCGCTCGCCTTGTGCGCATGACGGCAGCCAACGTTGGTGCCCTGTGCTCTATGTCTGTCGATCGCATCGAGGACATCCGCATGGCTGCTGAGGAGGCTTTCATCTTTGGTTGCACCGCGGTCGACTGCGATGACATCACCATCAAATTCGATGTCGATGAGACCCACGTTGGCATGACTATTACCTTTGGCGACCAGGCTACGGTCGATGAAGACGACCAGGCTGCGGTGTATGCCGAGCTCATCCTCGCGAGCGTGTGCGACTCCTACGAAAAGACTGCGGCGCCCCTGACGCTTTCCCTCGACCTCAAGGCGGATATCTAATATGACCGAACGTTCCCGGAGCGGCAAGACCGCTTGGGACAAGGAGAAAACCCGCGAGCTGTTTCGTCGCTACAAAGAAACCGGTGATCCGGACGCGCGCGAGCAGCTCGTCATGTCCCATATGAACCTGGTAAGGTTTCTTGCCAACAAATTTAAGAATCGCGGCGAGCCGCTCGACGACCTCATGCAGGTCGGCTATCTGGGTTTGCTCAAGGCTATCGACCGCTTTGACCCCGAGCGCGGGCTCGAGTTCACGACGTTTGCAACACCCACTATCCTGGGCGAGATCAAACGCCATTTTCGCGACAAGGGCTGGAGCGTGCGCGTACCTCGTCGTCTGCAGGAGCTCTCGGCCAAGGTCAACCAAGCTACTGACAAACTTACCAACGAGCTGCAGCGTTCGCCCAAGGTTGAGGAGATCGCTGAGTATCTAGATGTGACTGTCGATGAGGTCCTCGAGGCTATGGAATCGTCTTCGGCCTATACCTCGGTGCCCATCGAGGCTCCTGGTGCGTCCGATTCCGACGATGCCCCCTCGATTCTCGACCGTTACGCCGACGACGACAACGAGCTCGACTTTACCGATGACCGCCTAGTGATCGAGGAAGCCATCCGTGATTTCTCGCCGCGCGAGCGCGAGGTGATCGAGCTGCGCTTTGTGAAGGGCATGACCCAGATCGAGATCGCCAAGAAGCTTGGTATTTCTCAGGTGCAGGTTTCGCGTCTGCTGCGCCGCACGCTTAAGAAGATTCAGGACAAGATCGACCCCGACGGAGTGATGATTCGTTCATGAGTGAGCACCCCCAACAAACCGATCGCGTGCTGCGCGACACTCGCATTCTGACGCTGCGCATTTGGGCTGTTGTCGGCTGCATTGTCATCGCCGCTGTCATCTTTAACCTTATGGGCATCCTGGCGCCGGTTATTGAGTTTCTTGCCGTCGGCTCCATCATTGCCTTTGTGATGTCCCCGATCACCAACTGGCTCGAGCACCATGGCGTGAATCGCGGCATCGGTTCGCTTATCGCGCTTATTGTTGTTGTTGCCGTGCTCGTCGGTGTCGTTTGTATCTTGTCGCCGATTCTCTTTGGTCAGATCATGGAAGTCCTGAGCCGCCTGCCCGAGCAGCTTCGTGTTGCAGGTGGCGATCTCAACGAGATGATCTCGCATGCAAAGACGCTCAACAACACGCCGCTCAAGGAGTATTTGGACGATAATCTTTCGTCGCTGGTTGCCGTGGCATCGAGGTATGTGTCTCAGATTGCCGCCGAGCTTGGTCGTGGTGTGTTCCCACTCATCACCAATACGGCCTCGCAGCTGTTCGTTATCTTCCTTGGCCTGGTGCTTGCCTACTGGATGGCCTGCGACTACCCTCGCATGCACCACGAGATTTGCACCATCATCGGTCAGGAGAAGGAGACCTCGTACCGCTTTATGGTCGCCATCCTTTCTCGCTCTGTCGGCGGCTACATGCGCGGTATGGTCGTGACGTCCATCTGCGGTGGTTTCCTCGCCTTTATCGGTTTTATGATCATCGGCCATCCGTATGCGGCGCTCATGGCTATCTTTACCGGCATCATGCATTTGGTTCCGGTCGTCGGTCCCTGGGTGAGCGCAGCAATCGCCACGGTGCTCGGTTTCATGTTCAGCCCCATGTTGGCGTTATGGACGCTCATCGTGACGATGGTCGCGCAAAACGTCACCGATAACGTCATTTCGCCCAAGGTCATGCAGAGCTCGGTGCAGGTGCATCCCATCATGAGCCTCACGGCGCTCGTTATTGGCTCGGCACTCATGGGCCCCATCGGCATGATTATTGCCATCCCGCTTTGTGCGGCCCTCAAGGGTATCTTCGTGTACTACTTCGAGAATGAGACCGGCCGACAGCTTGTGGCCTATGACGGCGCCGTGTTTAAGGGCACGCCGTACCGCGATGCCGATGGCAACCCGGTCGCCGCCTACGACGCGCTCGGCGACGACACCTTCATCTACGAGTCCGAGCTCATCGGCAACGAGACTGCGCCCGAGGCCAAGGCCATGCCCAAGCCCGATCTCGATAATCCCTGGATCAAGCTCTCTGGTCTGCAGCCCGATGCGACGGGCTTCTTCAAGAACCCCTTCGCTAAGGATGACGATTCCAACACGGATGACGACACCAAAACCGGCATCGACGGCTCCATGGACGATTCGGATTCTAAATAGGTTCTATTAACGTTTCTTGAAGTTGTAAATGACAAGAAACGCGACCAAAGCGATTGATAAGGGGCCGGCTACATAGAAAAAGAGAACGTCAATTGCGCGTAGAGTGTAATAAGCCTTATCGCCGGACATTACTGTATACAATACGTATCCAAATGATGGTTGGTTTGCGTACCAGCATGAGAAGGCCAAGAGCGCTAAAAGTGCTACAACCAGAAGTGCATTCAGGACAAATCGTTTGCTTTTCATCGATCGCTCCTTCCGGGTGAATCTTATATGCAATTATACAGCAGTCCTTTTTCAAAGGATCGCGCAGTACTAAATAACGTGCACTTTCGCTGGAGGGCCTTGATTATCAACTTCATCCGAACACTTCCCACATTCATCCGCACATGTGCGGATGAATGTGGGAACCCGATACCTTGAGGGCCGGACCGGCCGGCCCCGGGAGATCGGAGGACGGCATGTCCGGAAAGAAGAATATGGGCTCCGCGAGGGCGGTCCCGAGGGCCTACGGAAGGCTCACGAGGCACGAGCGGGACACGGTCCAGAGGATGCTGGAGCGCGGGGCCTCGTGCAGGGAGATCGCGAGGGAGCTGGGCAGGTCGCCCTCGACGGTGAGCGCCGAGGTGGCGTCGCACAGGTTCGTGACGGCGCCGAAGTCCAGGCGCGGCGAGCGCGTGGACGCCTCCGCCGACCTGTCGGCGGCCTGCCCGCGCCTGGCCGCGTGGCCGCGATGCTGCAACGGCTGCGGCCGGTACCGCGCGATCGGCTGCAAGCGCCGCCCCCACGTCTTCTACGAGGCCCGGGCCGCGCAGCTGTGCGCCGACTCGGTCCTCGTCTCGTCCAGGCGCGGGATAGACGCCGACGAGCCCGCCGCGGCGGCCAGGCTGGAGGCGATAAGGGACTGCCTGCGCCGGGGGCTCTCGCCCGAGCAGATGGCGGCGCGCAACGGCGGCCCGGTGGACCTGTCGCCGTCGACCATCTACCGCTGGGTCTCGGCGGGCTACGACGGCATGACCAACATGGAGCTCAGGCG
>NZ_JBDGBA010000005.1:0-121844 GCF_040910185.1 Collinsella aerofaciens
CACCCTGAGGTCTATACTCATGGAAAACCTCCCATTTCCCGATGTCCAAGAAATGGGAGGCAGTTCACTGTCCCCTTTGTGGTGGTTTTGGTTAGAGAGCGGGTGGGAGGGTGTCGAGGAGGGCTTGGGCGGTGTTGGCGGCACAGTCGCGTGAGTCGATGATGTAGTCGGCCCAGGCGCGGTAGCGTGGCATGCGCTGTTCAGCCAGCTTATCGATGCCGTCGCGGGCGGTGATGGGGCGGCCCTTGTGGGCGAGCTCTTCGAGCTTGCGGTTGAGCATCACGATTTGGCTGTTTTGGTGCAGCAGCGGGTAGTTCTCGTCGCGTGTGACCACGCCGCCGCCGGTGGAGAGCACCAAGCCGCTGCGCTTGGAGATGTCGGACAGCGCCGTCGTCTCCTGCTCGCGGAAGGCCGCCTCGCCGCGCTCGACGATATAGTCGGCACAGGGCATGCCCAAACGCTCCTCGAGGGCGCGATCCAGGTCGATGTGCTCGCGACCCGTGAGCAGGGCAATCTGCTCACCCACGCGGGTCTTGCCCGAGCCCGGCATGCCGATCAGCGCGATGTTCTGTTCGCGGCGTGACAGGCGCTCCGTTACGTCCAGGATCCTCTCGCGCGGGGTGACTTGGCCGGTGTAGCGCTCAACAGCCTGTGCTGCCTGGGCAACAAGCATAAGCAGGCCGCCGATGCAAGGGATACCGCGGCGCTCGGCCTCGAGCATCAGGCCCGTGCGGGCGGGGTTGTAGACAATGTCGATAACGCCTTCGAGCGCATCGAGCCCTTCGAGCGTGCAAGGCGCGTCGGGGCAGTGGGGGAACATGCCGGCAGGCGTGCAGTTGACGAGCAGGGCGGCGTCGGACTGCTGCGCGATATTGCCGTAGTTGACCTCGCTCGTGCGACCGACTGGTACGACGATGGCGTCCAAGTCGCCGAGTACCATGCTCGCCGTGGTGCCGGCGCCACCGGTGGCACCAAGCACGAGGGCCTTTTTGCCGGCAACCTCTACGCCCAACTCCTCGACTAGACACTGAAAACCAAAGTAGTCGGTGTTGTCGCCGCGCAGGCGACCGCCAGGTAGGCGTGTGATGGTGTTGACGTTGCCCATGCGCTCGGCGAGCGGACTCAGCTCGTCCAGGTACTCCATGACGGCGCGCTTGTAGGGGATGGTCACGTTGGTACCCTCCCATTCGTCGCCCGTCATAAAGGCCGCGAGGTCCTCGGGCTCGCGCTCAAATCGCACGTACTCGAGCCCAGCGAGCTCCTTGTAGATGGTTGGGGTGTAGCTGTGGCCCAGCACGCGGCCCAGTACGCCGTAGGGGCGGGTTGCGGCGGTATCGGTCATCTAGAGCACCTCCGTGTAGCTGCCAAAGTAGGTGAAGCTCTCACACACGTCGTCGATCGAATCGAGCAGGTCGTCGAGGGCCTTGCTGCCAAAGGGGCAGTCCAGATCAAAGTAGAACATAAACTCAAAGTCGCGACCGGGGATGGGACGGCTTTCGAGCTTGATGAGGTTGATGTTGAGTGCGTAGAAGCGCTCGAGTACGCGATAGAGCGCGCCCGGCTCGTTGGCCGTGGTGATCATGAGTGAGGTTCGGTTGGCACCGGGATAGACGCGCGGCTCGCGGCTGATGACGACAAAGCGCGTGTAGTTGTTGTCCGAGTCTTGGATATTGGGCTCCAACACCTCGAGGCCATACAGCGTGGCACAGCTGCGCGATGCGATGGCGGCAACATCGGTGCGCTCGGAGCTGGCGACCATCTCGGCCGACATGGCGGTGTTGGGGTACTTGGTGGCGTGCAGGTCGTGGGACTCGATAAAGCCCGCACACTGGGCAATGGCTTGGCCGTGGCTGTAAACCTCGCGCACGTCGGCGAGCTTGGTGCCGGGCTTGACGAGCAAGTTGTGGTCGATCTTGAGGCGCAGCGAGCGCACGATATGGAAGTCGAACTGTGCGAGCAGGTCGTAGACGGCGTTTACCGAGCCGGCGGTTGAGTTTTCGATGGGCAGTACGCCAAACTCGCAAAAGCCGTCGCGCACGGCGCGCATGACGCCCTCGAAGGTCTCGAAAAACGCGATGTCGGGCACGTCGAAGAGTTTGCACGCGGCGATCTGGCTGTAGGCGCCTTCGACGCCTTGGCAGGCGACAGTGGCCGTCTGGGGGAAGGGCGTGTCACAGGCTGCGGCCGTGGCATGGGCCTTTTGCGAGACCGTGATGCCCTTGAGCTCGTTGATGTAGCGCTGCTGCTCGGCCTTGCTCATGCTCATGAGGAGACGGAACAGGGTGATGGTCTGCGCCTCGTAGCGCTCGGGCGCGCGGCTGGCGAGGTTGTTGAGCTTGGAGCGCTCACGGGCGGGGTCGAAGACGGCCTTGCCCATCTCGATTTTTGATTTGGCGACCTCGGTGGCAATGTCCATGCGCTCGACAAAGCTGTTGAGGAGCGTGGTGTCGATGCCATCGATGGCTTGGCGAATATCGGCAAGGTCCATGGAGGCCCCTTTCGCGTAATGGCTGAGTTGACAGTCAACCCAGGTGAGTCGGGTTAGAGCTGGGCGGCGTCCTCGAGGAGGGCGTCCCAAATTGCGAGAGCGGCGGCTGCCTCGGCTACGGGGACGGCGCGCGGGACGATGCAGGGATCGTGACGGCCGTGGACAGAGAGCTCGGCGTTTTCCATGGCGTCCATGTCTACGGTCTGCTGCTCGCGGCCAATCGAGGGCGTCGGCTTTACGGCCATGCGCCACATGACGGGCGCGCCAGTCGAAATACCGCCCAGGATGCCGCCGGCGTTATTGGACTCGACCTCGATCTCGCCGGTCTCGGCATCGATGCGATACGGATCGTTGTTCTCGCTGCCGCGCATGGCGGCCACGGCAAAGCCCATGCCAAACTCCACGCCCTTTACGGCGGGTATGCCAAATGCGATATGCGCGATGCGGTTTTCGATGCCGTCGAACATGGGGTCGCCGATGCCCGCGGGAAGCCCGTAGACGCCGCACTCCACGATGCCGCCGATGCTATCGAGCTCGTCGCGCGCGGCTAGGATCTCCTCGCGCATGCGGCCGGCTGCGGCGGCGTCAATGCAAGGCAGGTCGTTCGAAAGGATCGCCTTGCGGTCGGCCTCGCGATAGACCATATCGTCCATCGGCAGGTCGGAGATGCCGCCGATCTGCGCGACGTGCGCCATGACCTGAATGCCGCGGGCCTCGAGCGCCTGCAGCGCGATCCCGCCGGCGATGCATAGAGGGGCCGTCAGACGGCCGGAGAAGTGCCCGCCGCCGGCGACGTCGTGCATGTTGTGGTACTTCACACGCGCCGGAAAGTCTGCGTGCCCGGGGCGGGGCTTGCGGCGCAGCTCGGAGTAATCCTTGGAGCGCGTGTTGGTGTTCTCGATAATCGCTGCAATGGGCGCTCCGGTGGTATGTCCATCGACAACACCGGCGATGATGTGGGCGGCGTCGGCCTCGCGGCGTTTGGTCGCGGTCTCGTCGCGACCAGGGGCGCGACGGTCGAGGAAGGCCTGCAGCTTCTCCTGGTCCACGGCGATGCCCGCCGGGATGCCATCGAGCGAGCAGCCGATAGCGGGGGAGTGCGATTGGCCGAAGATGCTTAAGTGCAAGACGTTGCCAAAGGTCGAGGACATGCTATTCCTCCTCGAGTGTGACCTTGCCGCCCAGCAGGCGGTAGTGGTCGAAAAAATCGGGATAGGACTTGTTGACGGCCTCGGCGCCGTGGATCACGACCTCGCCGGTGGCACGGCTCGCGGCGATGGCGGCCATCATGGCGATGCGGTGGTCGTTGTGCGAATCGACCTCGCCGCCGGTAAAGGCATCGACGCCCTTGATGATGAGGTCGTCGCCGGCAATACGCACCTGCGCGCCCAGCGCGGTGAGCTCGCGGGTGGTGGTGGCCAGGCGGTCGGATTCCTTGATGCGCAGGCGGGCGCAATCGCGGATAAAGGTGCGGCCCTGTGCCAGCGAGGCCACGGCCGAGATAACGGGCACCAGGTCGGGAATGTCGTGGGCGCTCATCTCAAAGCCGGCGAGCTTGTCGGACTGCACGGTGGCGGCGTTCGTGGAGCGCACGATGCGGGCGCCAAAGCGCGAAAGCGCGGCAAGCACGTTGCGGTCGCCCTGTGCGGAGCTCAGGGACACGCCCTCGACGGTGATGGGGTCGGTGCCGATAGCGCCGGCACACAGCCAAAAGGCAGCGTTGGACCAGTCGCCCTCGACGGCCACGCTGCCGGGCGTGCGGTACGAGCCGCTGCTCACGCGGAAGTTCGTGACCTCGGGCTGGCCGTCCTTGGCCGGAATGCGCTCGACGTTGACCTCAACGCCAAAGGCCTTCATGGCCTGGATCGTTAGGTTGATGTAGGGGCGGCTCTCAATGAGGCCAGTCACCTGCATACAGGAGGGCTGGGCGAGCAACGGGGCTGCCAGCAGCAGGCCCGAGATGTACTGCGAGCTTACGTTGCCCGGCAGCACAAAGGTGCCCGGGCGCATGCGTCCGCTTGTCTTGAGCGGAAAACCGCCCAGACCCTGTAGGTCGCAGCCGGCGGCAATGATCTCGTCCGAGAGCGGGGACAGCGGGCGTGCGCCTAGGCGGCCCTGTCCCACAAAGGTTGCCTCTGCGCCCAGCGCGCAGGCGACGGACAGCATAAAGCGGAGCGTGGAGCCGCTCTCGCCGCAGTCGAGCGTGCCGCCGGCAAGGGCCTTGAGCAGGCCGAACTCAATGCTCTTCATGGTGGGGTGGACCTGGAAGCCGTCCTCGACGGTCTCGATGCGGGCGCCGAGCGCCGTGAGGCAGCGGACCGTGGCCTCAATATCGGCGCAGGTGGTGTTGCAGGTCACATGCGTCTCTCCGTTGGCAAGGGCAGCGCAGATGATGAGACGGTGCGCCATCGACTTGGACGCGATGGCGGGAACGGTGCCCTTAAGCGGGGACGGGGTGATGCGGGCTAGCATGCGGATGCGTCTCCCTTCTGGCCGAGGCCCTCGGCAATGAGTTCGTGGAAAGTGGAAAGCGGCGTGCGGTCGATGCTGCAGCGGCCAATGCCGTGCGGAATCACCAGGTCGATGGTGTCGCCCGCGCGCTTCTTGTCGTGGAGCGCCTCGGCAAAGACGGCATCGGCATTGAGGTCGCAGCGGGTCTTGAGGCCGTGGCGGGCGCAGAGCTCCTCAATACGGCCGGGCAGTGCAGCATCGCAAACGCCGTGCAGGGCCGCGGCGCGCGTGATGATGCCCATGCCGATCGACACGCAGTTGCCGTGTCCGAGCTCAAAGTGCTCGCAGGCCTCGACGGCGTGTCCGGCGCTGTGTCCAAAGTTGAGCAGCTTGCGCTGGTTGGTTTCGTGCTCGTCGGCGACGACCACGGCGCGCTTGATGTCGATGTTGCGGGCGATGATGAGTGCTACGCGGGCCACATCGCGGTTGAGCAGCTCCAGCGTGAGCGGGGTCTTCTCCAGCTCGGCGAAAAGCTCCGGGTCGGCGATCACGGCGTGCTTGACGACCTCGCCGCAGCCGTCGGCGAACTGCTCGGGCGTGAGGGTGGCCAGGCACCCCACGTCGGCGATAACCACGCTCGGCTGCCAAAAGGCGCCGGCCAAGTTCTTGCCGGCAGCCAGGTCGATGGCGGTCTTGCCGCCCACCGACGAATCCACCATGGCGAGCAGGCTCGTCGGGATCTGCACAAACTTGCAGCCGCGCATGTAGGTCGCGGCCACAAAGCCCGCCACATCGCCCACGACGCCGCCCCCGAGTGCCACGATCACGTCGGAGCGCGAAAGCTCGTGCTCGGCCACAAACTCCAAAATGGCAACATAGGTTTCGGCGCGCTTATGGGCCTCGCCGGCCTCGAAGGTGCAGATGCTCACTTCGTAGCCTGACGCCTCCAGGCTCTGCTTAACGGGCATCTGGTAGAGCGGGCCCACGTTGGTGTCCGTCACGATGACGGCCTTGGTGCCGCCGGCAGTGGCGCGCACGAGCGGTCCCGCCTGCTCCAGCAAAAACGTGCCAACATGCACCTGGTAGGGGCGTGCAGTGTCGATATCGATGGTAATCGCCATAAGCTTCGGTCCTTTCGACCTGGCGTGATAGGTGGTCTAGTGGGAGGCCTCGTCGTCGAGCGCGCGCTTAATGCGGTCGCCCTCGGCAAGGAGATTCTCCAGATAGCGCTGGTCGCGGTTCTTGAGCGCACGGCTGTAGGCGCCAAGCGACTCGATTAGATGGTCGATCTCGAAGGCGAGCGCGTCGGCGTCGTCGATCATGAGCTCGGACCACATTTGCGGGTTGAGGTGCGCCACGCGGGTGAGATCGCGGTAGCTACCGGCCGAAAAGCCGTGGTGGACCTGGGCAGTGGGGCTCTTTACGTAGGCGTTGGACACCACGTGCGCAAGCTGGCTCGTGAAGGCGATGACGCGGTCGTGCTCGGCGGCGCTGGTCACGGTGAACTTGCCAAAGCCCAAGGGGCGCACCATCTCGCGCACCTGGCCCAAAAGCTCCAGTTTGAGCGCATCGTCCACCGCGGGCGGCACGAGCACGAGTGGCGCGCCCTGGAACAGGTCGGCGCGGGAGTGTGCGTAGCCCGAGTACTGCGTGCCCGCCATGGGGTGTGCGCCCACAAAGTAAAAGCCGTGCTTACGGGCAAGCTCAAAGGCACGTTCGCACACGATGCCCTTGACGCCCACGGTGTCGATCACTACGGGACCCATGATGGCCTCGGTGTCGGTGGCGTCGGCGAGGGCCTGGGCATGCGCCTCGAGCCACTCGATGCAGGCCTCGGGGTAGCAAGCCAGGACGATGATGTCGCATTCGCCGAGTGTCTTGTCGTTGAGCTCTCCGGCGACAGTGCCCATGCTGGCGGCCGTCATGACATCGTCATCGGGGTCCCAGGCCAGCACGCGGACGCCCGCCTGCGCATAGCCGCGGGCAAAACTGCCGCCGATGAGGCCCAGGCCCACGATGCCGGCGCACTTGGGGCCGCCCTGGTTAACGCGCGCGTTTCTCACCGTACCCATGGGCTACTCCATGGTCTCTTGGCAGACAACCTCGCGGATGGCGCGGATGCGGCGCATGGTGTCGTCGAACTGATCGGGGGTGAGGGCCTGGGCGCCGTCGGACCAGGCGCGGCTCGGCTCGTCGTGGACCTCGATCTCCAGGCCGTTGGCACCGCAGGCGGTCGCGGCAAGCGCCATGGGCTCAACATAGCGGGTGTAGCCGGTGGCGTGGCTGGGGTCGGCGACGACGGGCAGGTGCGAAAGGTGGTGCAGCACCGGCACGGCGTTGAGGTCGAAGGTGTTGCGGGTACGGGTCTCGAAGGTGCGGATGCCGCGCTCGCACAGGATGACGTTGTCGTTGCCCTCGCTCATGATGTACTCGGCGGCCATGAGCAGCTCATCAATCGTGCCGGACATGCCGCGCTTGAGCAGGATCGGAGTCTGGGTCTTGCCGACCTCCTTGAGCAGGGGGAAGTTCTGGGCGTTGCGGGCGCCGATCTGCATGACGTCAATCTTCTTGTCCAAGAAGACCTGCACGTCGCGAGGGTCCATGATCTCGGTGACGATCGGCATGTCGAGCTCGGCAGACGCCTCGCACAGCAGGTCGAGGCCGGCGGGGCCCATGCCCTGGTAGGCGTAGGGGGAGGTGCGGGGCTTGTAGGCGCCACCGCGCAGCATCGTGGCGCCGGCGGCCTTTACGCGGCGTGCGATGCGGATGAGGTTCTCGCCCTCGACGGAGCAGGGACCGGCGATGACCTGGAACTGGTCGCCGCCGATCTTGACGCCGTGACCGCAGTCGATGACGGAGTCCTCGGGGTGGAACTTGCGGTTGGCGCGCTTGAACGGCTCGGAGACGCGCTGCACGCGCTCGACGACATCCATGGACTCGAGCAGGAACGGGTCGATCTTGGTCGTATCGCCCACCAGGCCGATAATCGTCTCGTTCTCGCCGCGCGAGACGTCGGTCTTCAGGCCTTTTTTCTCAATCCAGCTGACGATATGGCTGACGGCCTCGTCGCTGGCGCTCTGCTTTAGAATTGCAATCATGGTGTGCCTCTCACCTCGATGGATAACTTTTGCAAAAACGGCCCGCATTGCGAGCCGTGAATATATGGTGCATGAGAGTTTATACTATCCGACTCGCTTTTGCCTTCTAAAGTGGGCCGTTGCGCCGCGTCTTCCTCGGAATTGCAAAGCTTTTTCTTTTATTTTGATAGCCCGTGGCGCACTTGGGTATAATGCCAAACGTTGGCCCTATTAGCTCAGGGGATTAGAGCGTCTGCCTCCGGAGCAGAAGGCCGTTGGTTCGAATCCAACATGGGGCACCATCGAACGTAAGACCGTCCGAACCTCGCATGGTCCGGGCGGTTTTTCTTATACCGACGCGACGTGATGGGACGTGGTATGGCAGCAACGGATATCGAGCGCGGACTCTCGACCGCCGAGGTCGAGGAGCGCATCGCCGCCGGTAAGATCAACCGCAACATGGAGCTCAAGACCAAGTCGGTCAAAGAGCTCATCATCGAGAACCTCTGCACTCTGTTCAATTTGATCAACGTGATCTTGGCGTTCCTGGTCATTTTGACCGGTTCGTTTAAGAATCTGACGTTCCTGTTCGTGGTGTTCCTCAATACCGCCATTGGCGTCATTCAGTCCATGCGTTCCAAGAAGATGGTTGATAAGCTCACGCTGCTGACCTCCAAGAAGGCCATCGCGGTGCGCGACGGCGCCGAGGTGGAGCTCGACTTGGACCAGATCGTGCTCGACGACATCATTCGCTTGGGGCGCGGCGACCAGATTCCCGCCGACGCCGTGGTGGTTTCGGGCGAGGCACTCGTGAACGAGAGCCTGCTGACGGGCGAGAGCGACCTTATTAAGAAACAGCCCGGTTCCGAGCTCATGAGCGGTAGCTTTATCGACTCGGGCCTGCTGCGCGCCCGCGTGATTCATGTCGGCGCCGACAACTACGTGGCCAAAATTAATAACGAGGCCAAGTACGTCAAAAAGGTCAATTCCGAGATCATGAACGCGCTTAACGCCATCGTGCGCTTTGCGAGCATCATCATGATCCCGCTCGGTTTGGCGTTGTTTGCCTCGAGTGTGAGCGAGCTGTGGGATGCCGCGGGAACCCCGGGCGATAGCGCGCTTTCGTGGTGTTTCTCCGAGCTGTTGGCTGGTCATGTGCCTTCGTCGGCGCTGCTGTCCACGGTGGGCGCCCTGCTGGGCATGATCCCGCAAGGCCTGGTGCTGCTGACCTCGTCGGTGCTCGCCATCGCCACGGTGCGCCTGGCCCGCCGCAAGGTGCTGGCGCAGCAGCTCTACTGCATCGAGACGCTCGCTCGCGTCGACGTGCTGTGCCTGGACAAGACGGGCACCATCACGTCGGGCCGCATGGAGGTCGAGGGCACGTATCCGCTGCCGGTTGAGGGCGTGAGCCTAGGCGCCGGCTCGGACGAGGCGGCCGTTCCCGTCGATACCACGGTGCTCGATTTTGCGCTGGCTAACGTCGCGCGTGCGACTTCGGCCGATGCCAACGAGACCTGCCAGGCGCTGCTCAACTATTACGCCGATCGCCCGGTCGAGGTGTCTGAGCCGCTGTCGGTCATTCCGTTCTCGTCGTCTAAAAAATGGAGTGGTGCTTCGTTTGCGCAGGGCTCCTATGTGATGGGCGCCGCGCAGTTTGTGCTCTCTGATCGTGCGTTTGCCCAGGTCGAGAATCGGGTGGCCGAGCTTGCCGATACCTGCCGCGTGCTCGTGGTGGCGCGCGTGGACGGCTTTACGCCCGATGGCGATATGGTGGGCGAGGCCGAGCCCGTGGGCTTTGTGACCATCCGCGACGAGATCCGTACCTCGGCGGCCGAGACCATCGGCTACTTTAACGAGCAGGGCGTGACCCTCAACGTGATCAGTGGCGACGACCCGCGTACGGTGTCGTCGATCGCGCGCGTGGTGGGCGTGCCGGGGGCGGACGCTTATGTGGACGCCACGACGCTCGATACGCCGGCCAAGCTCGATGCCGCAGTGGACCGCTACCATGTCTTTGGTCGTGTGACCCCGCAGCAGAAGCGCGAGCTCGTGCAGGCGCTCAAGCGCCGAGAGCACACCGTGGCCATGACGGGCGACGGCGTCAACGACGTGCTGGCGCTTAAGGAGGCCGACTGCTCCGTGGCCATGGCGGCCGGCTCCGATGCCGCGCGCGACGTGGCCGAGATCGTACTCGTCGACAACGATTTTGCCTCGATGCCCGCCGTGGTGGCCGAGGGCCGTCGCTCCATCAACAACCTGCAGCGTTCGGCGTCGCTGTTCCTGACCAAGACGCTGTTCTCGATGGGCCTGGCGGCGCTGTGCATCGCGCTGCCGCCGTACCCCTTCGAGCCCATCCAGATGACGCTCATCAACTTCTTCTGCATCGGCGCGCCGGGCTTTGTGTTGGGCCTGGAGCCCAACAATGCTCGCGTGAAGGGTGCGTTTTTGACCAACGTGCTCAAGCGTGCACTGCCAGCGTCGATTGCGGTCATTTTGGCTGCGGCGCTTGATATCTTTGTGGCGCGCGTGTTTGGCTTTAGCCAGCTCACGCTGTCTACGATGTGCCTGCTTACGTCGTGCGCGGCGAGCGTCAGCCTGATCTGGCGGATCTCGCAGCCGCTCACGCCCTTACGTGTGGTGCTCTTTGTGTTTGTAGTCGCCGGCATCTTGGTGGGCGTTATCGGGTTCCCGGGGCTGCTGTCCATCGCCAACCTGTCGATGGGTCAGATGGTTATCTTGGCTGTCATCGTGGTCTTTACCTGCTCGGTGTTCTTTAAGCTCGCCACGATGATGGATTCGCTCAAGCCGCGTCGTCGTCATGCCGCAACTGGTTTTGGCCGCGGTGTGCGCGTCCGCCTGGGTCGCGGTGGCGGCAAGGTGAGCTCGACGGGCTCGACGGCCGAACGTTTTGCCAAGCGCGTCGCCGCCGACATGGCGCAGCGCCGCGAAGATCGCACCGCTCGCGAGGCCGAGGCCCGCGCACTCGAGGGCGTGGCCCAGGCCCAGCCCAAGAAAAAGAAGAGTACCGGAGCCAAGCGCTCTCGCGTGACCAAGTCCGCCCAAGGCATCAAAGTCTCGATGCCAAGCAAAAAGAAGAAGTAGCTACGCGCCCTGGCGATGTTGAATTGGTGCCTTGTTCCTGTGGGGCCGTGGCGATGTTATGCTCTAACCTCGATTGTTTGAATTGCTTCGAAAAGAGGATGCCGTGATCTGCCCGCATTGCCTTAAGACTATCGAGGACGGCGCCTCGTTCTGCCCCTACTGCAACGCCTATGTGGGTCCGGGCGATGGCCCCGAGCACACCGAGTTCGTGTTCTGTGAGGGCTGCGGTGCCCGTCTTTCTCCGCATGATCGTACGTGCCCCAAATGCGGACGCCCCGCTCCGGGCATCCTCTCCGAGGACGCGGCCGCATCCGACCTGGCAGCGGGCCGCACGGCGGGCTTTCCGCGCCTAACGCAAGAGCAGATCGATACCGAGGTGCCGCATGCGCCCTCCTCTGCCGCTGCGGTGCTTTCGGACGCCGCCGATCCTAACGAGACTTGCGTGCTGCCGGCTTTCGATAAGGATTTCGGTATCCCCAAGGTCGATATTCCCACGCCGGTTTCCCTGCACGACGATGCTCAAAAACCCAAGCGCAAGGTGCATCCCGACGAGGACGCCTATCACAAGCACAAGCGTCATATCCCCAAGCCGCTCATCGTCATCGTGGTCCTTGCAGTCGTTTGCGGTGGTGCCTATTGGTTCGTGACGACCGATCCCATGGGTGTCATGCCTGGCTTCTATGACCAGTTTGGCCAGGCCGCGCAGACGACCTTCCCCACGCGCCAAAAGGGCGAGGCGAATGAGGACGATACCAAGCAGGACGATTCTGCCGAGGTGGTCCAGGAAGAAACCGTGCTCACCGATGATCAGCTCTATACCAGGCTCGACGGTCTGTATCAGACCATCGTGTCCTACGGTGACGAGGACCAGATCGGCGAGGTCATCGATTCCTTTAACAACGGCTATCTCCGATCGCCGCTGTCCACCCGTCAGGAGCTGTCGCAGAGTGCCTACGCCCTGCGCGACCAGATCAAAAAGACGCAAGATGAGCTCAGCAACCTTAAGTATCAGGACGATACGGTCTATGCGGATGACATCGCCCACTTAAAGCAGCTTGCCGAGTGGATGTTCGAGCGTGTCGACGTGATCTGCCAGAGTTGGGACATCTCGCTGGCCATTCCCGATGGCGAGTCGATGAGTTCCCACCAAAGCGAGATCCTGGCGCCCATCGCGCAGGGCGGCAACAGCGCGCTGAACCAGTACGACGCCAATGTGGGTTCCTGGAAGCCGCAGCAGCGTTCCTAAAATTAGTTCGCCATAGTCGGCATAACCTACGTGCGCAATTGATGTAAGCGCATGCTTATTGCTACAATTCGTACAAATATGCTTTAAACGCACGAGGAAGGAACCACATGTTTGGTTTTAAGAAAGAGCTCTACACGCCCGAGTATCAGCTTGCCGGCGACGAGTGCGCCGTTATCGAGACGTCGAAGGGTACCATCAAGGTCAAGTTTGACGGCGAGGGCGCTCCCATTCATGTCGCGAACTTCTGCGAGCTTTCCACGATGGGTTTCTATGATGGCCTTAAGTTCCATCGCTATGTGCCCGGCTTTGTCATTCAGGGCGGCGACCCCAATACCCGCGATATGTCCGGCGCCGACGTCGCTGCCGGTCTTGAGGGCCCCGACGGCATGCCCGGTACCGGTGGTCCCGGCTACTGCATCAAGGGCGAGTTTGCCACCAATCCGCGCAACAGCCATGTCGATGGTGCCCTTGCCATGGCACGCTCCATGGACCCCGATTCCGCGGGTTCGCAGTTCTACTTCTGCCTGGGTGCCCAGCATAACCTCGATTCCGGTTACACCGTCTTTGGTACCACGGTCGAGGGTCTCGATGTGATTTCGCAGCTGCGTGCCGGCGACGAGATCGTCCATGTCGAGATCGTTCACGAGTAAAGGGGACTTCCTTGAATAGCCAGCTGATCCAACAGGGCCGCGCCGCTTACCGCGCGGGTGATTTTTCCGCTGCAGCCCAGATGCTTGGGGCGGCAAAAACTCCCGATGAGATTATGGGCGAGGCCGATCACCTTCGTGGCAACGCCTTGATGCACCTGGGCATGTATGCCGAGGCCGCCGAGGCCTACGCCGCTGCCCTCAATGACGGCACCTACGGCAAGCGCGGCGCGCTGCTCACCAACCGCGGCAAGGCACTCGCCGCCGTGGGCGACTACACGACGGCCGCTCAGGCGTTCTCTGCTGCTACGCAGGATGCTTCCTATGCCACGCCGTTCAAGGCCTATCTGGGCCTGGGTAACGCGCTGTTCCAGTCGGGCGACTATGCCAACGCGGGTACTGCCTTCCGTCAGGCCGCCATCGACGGCGCCAATCCGGCTCCTGCCGCCGCGCTCGGCGAGCTCGGTCGTTGCTTCATTAAGCTCGGCCGTCCGGCGGATGCCGTGGAGACCTACCGTACGGCTATCGACTTTGCCGGTCCCCGTGACGACACGCGCGCGCTCAACGCCGGCATGGGTCAGGCGCTTTCTGCCGCCGGCCGTCCCTCCGACGCACTCGACGCCTTTAACGCCGCTACTGCCGATGGCATCTACCAGCTCACCTCCGAGCAGGCCGACGAGCTTGCCCGCGTGCATGATTCGCTTGCCGCGCTGTCTGCCCAGACGGCTATGGCCACGGCTCCGGCGCGCGCGATGGACGCTCCTGCCGTCGATCCGCTCGATCCTACGGGCGCGACCGGCCAGTTTATGCCCGATCCCTCGGACACCGGTTTCTTTACGCTGTCCGAGTCCGAGATGGTCCAGCAGGACCGTCAGGATCGTAAGCAGGCCAAGGTCCGTCGTCGCCATCGCCACACGGGTCTCAAAGTCTTCATCGTGCTGCTTCTGCTCATTTTGATCGCCGCGGGCGGTCTGGGCTTTGCCTACACGCGCGGCTTCGGCTTCCCGTCCCAGGAGTCTGTCGTTACCGATCTGTTCCAGGCTGCCGGCGACGGTGACACCGCAAAGGCCGAGTCTTGCCTGGCCTCGAGCCTGTCCGAGGACGCCAAGTCGATGATCATCTCCTCGATTCCTCAGGGCGCCACCGTGTCCGTCGAGGGCATGGATCAGTCCATGACCGAGACGACCGCCAAGGTCAAGGCTTCGCTGTCCAAGGGCGGCGAGCAGGAGTACACCGTCAAATTCGTGCGCTCCGACAACCATATCGGCTGGGCCGTTTCCTCGCTCGATATGGATTTCTCGGCTGCTGACAACCAGTAGTGACCTTATGGGATTTAGCTTTGCCCGGCGCTTCACCGCAAGTGAGGTGCCGGGCTTGCGCTAGTATGATGAGCTAGTAGTTTTCCAGCAATCATCCAACACATCAGGAGTTGCGTTGTTTTCTTTGATGGATATGTTCTTCGGTAGCTATGCGGGCGATCTTGCCATCGACCTCGGCACCGCAAATACGCTTGTCTCCGTGCGCGGCAAGGGCATCGTCATTCGCGAGCCCTCCGTCGTCGCCATCGACAAGAACGACGAGCGCATCCTGGCGGTCGGTATCGAGGCAAAGCGCATGCTCGGCCGTACGCCCGGCAACATCGTGGCCGTTCGTCCCCTGAAGGACGGCGTCATCGCCGACTTCGATGTTACCGAGGCCATGCTTCGCTACTTTATTGACAAGGCTTCCGAGAAGCGCTATCCGTGGACCCCGCGTCCGCGCGTTGTCGTCTGCGTTCCTTCCGGCGTCACGTCGGTCGAGAAGCGAGCTGTCTTTGAGGCCACGATCCAGGCCGGTGCCCGCCAGGCCTATCTGATCGAAGAGCCTATGGCCGCCGCTATCGGCGCCGACCTGCCCGTCGAGGAGCCCACCGGCTCTATGGTCATCGATATCGGCGGCGGTACCACCGAGGTCGCCGTTATCGCCATGGGCGGCATCGTCGTCTCGCAGTCCATCCGTATTGCCGGTGACGAGTTCGACCAGGCTATCCTCACGCACGTTCGCGATGCCTACAACCTGGCCATCGGCGAGCGTACGGCAGAGGACATCAAGATCAAGGTCGGCTCCGCCGTGCCGCTCAAGGACGAGCTCGACGTCGAGGTCAACGGCCGCGACGTGATCACCGGTCTGCCCAAGACCGTGCGCATCGAGAGCGAGGAGATTCGTCGCGCGCTCAACAAGCCGCTCGACGAGATGGCCAAGGCCGTCAAGGACGCCCTCGATGCCACGCCTCCCGATCTCGCCTCGGACCTTATGTACTACGGCATTTTGCTGACCGGTGGCGGCGCGCTGCTGCGCGGTCTCGACGTGCGCCTGCGCGATGAGACCGGCGTTTCGGTCAACGTCAGCCCCACGGCGCTCGATAACGTCGTTAACGGCTGTGCCCGCGTGCTCGAGGCCAATGCGTTTGATGGCGGCTTCGTCCAGACCAATGCTTAATTTCCAAAAGGTGGATTCCATTTGGCACGATCTTCGGGTTTCTCCACAAATCTGAATACCAAGCGACAATCAACGGGTATGCGCCCGTTGATTGTTTTCAGCCTGATTTCGGTGTTGCTGCTCACGTTTTACATCCGCGAGGGCGAGGCAGGACCGATTCATGCCGTGCGTTCGGGCGTAACGACGATTACCTCGCCGGTGCGCTTTGTGGGCTCGGCCGTGGCGGCTCCCTTCAATGCGATCGGCAACGTGTTCTCTAACCTTACGGCGTCGCAGGACACGCTTGACGAGCTTAAGAAGCAAAACGAGGAACTGACCTCTAAGGTTGCTGAGCTCTCCGAGGCTCAAAAGACCGCTGAGCGTCTGGAGGGGCTGGTCGGTCTGCAGTCGACCTACAACCTCAAATCGACCGCTGCTCGTATTGTCGGTGCCTCCGGCGATGCCTGGACCTCGACCGTTACCATCGACAAGGGCTCTGCCGACGGCCTTACCATCAACATGCCTGTGACGAGTTCTGCCGGTGTTATCGGCCAGATTATCGAAGTCTCGGCCAAGACGTCGACCGTGCGCTTGATTGGCGACGAGAGCTCCGGCGTGTCCGCCATGGTGCAGGACACGCGCGCCCAGGGCATGCTGCAGGGTCAGGCTGACGGCACGCTGCGTCTTGAGTACGTGAGCGTCGACTCCGACGTTAAGGTTGGCGACATTATCGTGACCTCGGGCATCGGTGGCGTGTTCCCCAAGGGTCTACCGCTCGGCACCGTTTCGTCGGTTGAGAAATCGGCAAACGACGTGTACTACACCATTGTGGTGCGCGCTCAGACCACGGCCGAGAACAACGAGGAAGTGCTGGTCATTACCTCGCTGACCGACGAACAGTCGGCCTCGGATGAGGATGTGAGCACGGCCAACAGCACGCCGCAGGGAACGTCGCGCGACGCTGCGACCAAGACGAAGGACGAGAGCTCGGATGACAGTTCCGACACGTCCGAAACGACCGATTCCGGCTCGAGCGAATAGGGGGCATGTCCATGGATCTACACGAGCAGGGGATGAGCTCCCGCACGTTTGTGATCGCCGCCATCGTGTGCGTGCTGCTGCAGGCAGGCCTGGCACCGCAGATCTCCATTGCGGGCGGTCGCGTCAACTTCATGATTATCCTGGTGTGCCTAAGCGTGTTCTCGGGCGACCCGACCCGTGCCGTCGTTTGCGGTTTTTGCAGCGGCTTGTTTTATGACCTGTCCGCTGCCGTGCCGGTGGGCGTTATGTCGCTCCTGCTGACCGTGGGTTCTTTTGCTCTGGTGCACAGCGCCGTCGGTCAGACGGGCGGTACCCCGAGTGCGCGCGGCGTCACTGTGGGCGCCTTCGCGCTCGTCATTAATGTGATCTACAGCATCATCTTGCTGTTTATGGGTTTGGAGACGAGCTTTGTCGTGGCGATCTTCGGCCATGCGCTGCCGTCCTCGATCCTGACGGGTCTGGTTGCCATTCCGTTTTTGATGTCCGGCGTCGTGCCGCAGTCCGGCTATGGATTCTCCGCACGTGGCGGACGCCAGACGGGCATGCGCTTTAAGCCCAAGACCCGCAAGCTCAAATAGGGGAGGCCCGTAGATGTCTTCCCAGTTGACGGTTATTATCGCCGGTATCGTGCTGGTTGTGGCCATCGTGGTCGCGCTGGTCATCATGCGTCGTGGCGATTCCCGTTTTACCTACGATACGCAGCATGGAACGGCCCCGCGCGCCACCGAGGGCGAGGGCAATACCGCGGCGACCGCCTTTAAGGGCCGCTTTTCCATCCTCACCACGGGTGTGGGCGCGATGTTTGCGGCGCTCGCCGTCAAGCTGTGGGGCATGCAGATGGTCTCGTCGGACTATTACGAGAAGCAGGCTAATAGCAATCAGACTCGCACCGTTACCACTCCCGCTGTGCGCGGCCGCATCCTCGACCGCAATGGCGTGGCGCTTGTCCAGAACCGTCCCTCACTTGCTGTCGTGGCCTACCGCGACCTTGCCGAGGATGAGGTTCTGGTTCGCCATCTTGCTAACGTGCTTGGAATGCCTTACGTGGCGGTCCTTCGCAATATTCAGGACAATACAGAGGGCGCCCAGAGCCTGCATACCATCGCGACGGACGTCCGTCGCTCCACGGTTGCCTATATTCAGGAGCATGCCGGCGAGTTCCCGGGCGTCAAGATTGCCGAGCGTACCGAGCGCCAGTATCCATATGGCGAGACGGCATGCCATATCTTGGGCTATACCGGCACCATTACCTCCGAGCAGCTCGAGGCTCAGAATAAGAAAACCTCTGGCGATGATGATGCTTCTGCTGGCAAGATCACGTACCAGTCGGGCGATATCGTGGGCCAGGCGGGCGTTGAGAGCTACTACGAAAACTTGCTGCAGGGTATTCGTGGCGAGCAGACCGTCAAGGTCGATGCCTCGGGCAATGTGACCGGTCAGGCCGGCGCCGTGCCCGCGAAGGCCGGCTCCGACATTAAGCTCACGCTCGACCTTAAGATTCAACAGGCCTGTGAGACGGCGCTGGCGAGCGCTATCGAGCTTGCCAAGACCACTGGCTACAGCTATGCCGGCAACGGCGCTGTAGTGTGTCTCGATCCCAACAATGGCGAGATCCTGGGCATGGCGAGCGAGCCCAAGTTCGATCCGTCCGTCTTTATCGGCGGCGTCTCAAATGACGTGTGGACCGAGCTCAATGATGACAAGGGTTCACACCCGCTGCTCAACCGCGCCATTAGCGGACAGTACATGTCGGCCTCGACCATCAAGCCGCTCTCGGCGCTGGCCGGTCTTGAGTTTGGAACCTACACGTCGGGGCAGACGACCAACTGCACGGGCTATTGGACGGGGCTGGGCAAGTCGTGGGGCAAGTACTGCTGGCTGCATTCCGGCCACGGCACCATGACGCTGCAGTCGGGTATCGCCAACTCGTGCGATCCCGTCTTCTACGACATGGGCAAGGCGTTCTTTTATGACGAGCAACATTCCGAGGGCCTGCAGGAGGTCTTTCGTCGCTGGGGCCTAGGTAAGACCTGCGGTATCGATCTGCCGAGTGAGGGTGCGGGCCGTATTCCCGATGCCGAGTGGAAAGAGTCGTACTTCACCGACGCCTCTGCCGAGGACCGCAAGTGGAATGCCGGCGATATGACCAACATCGCTATCGGCCAGGGCGACATCCTGGTGACGCCCCTGCAGATGGCGTGCGCCTATATGGGTCTTGCCAACGGCGGTAAACAGTACGTGCCTCACGTGTTTTTATCTGCCGTGTCGCGCGATGGCGACGGCGATGCCTATAAGTACAACGGCAAGGGCAAGAAGAAGCGCCTGGAGGCCAAGATCAACAGCGATTCGGATTTGGCTCTTGTTCGTAACGGTATGCACGACGTGATATACACGGCATCGACGTCCCTGGCGGCGCACTTTGGCACCCTGACGCCGCAGGTATACGGCAAGTCGGGCACGGGCGAGAAAAGCGGCGAGGACGAATACGCTTGGTTCTGCGCCTATGCACCGGCCGATGATCCCAAGTATGTCATCGCTACTGTCCTGGAGCAGGGCGGCGGCGGCTCGGATACCGCGATGCATGTCGTGCGCGACGTGCTCGGCGTGATTTATGACGAGCCCGATACCTCTTCGGCCTCGGGCGATTCTTCGGTTCGATAGGAGGTTGCGATGGATTTTTCTCCGGCGGATCTGTTCCGTTCAACCAAGACCGGCTCTCGCAGCAGCCTGGACCGCGTCAACAAGCAACTTTCGGCCTCGCGCGGCACGTTTCGCCAAAAGGTGCATATCGGTGTGCTCGTGGCTACTGTGGCGCTCGTCGCCTACGGTGCCATCATTATCTGGTCGGCTTCGCAGTTTAAGGCCGATGCCTCGTTCTCACGCCATCTGCTGGGAATTGGCATCGGGGCGGTGCTGGCGGTGCTGGTCTGGCGTACCGACCTGCGCGGTATTTCCAATTTCTCGACGGCGTTGCTCGTCATCGACCTGATCGTGATCCTCTCGCCAAAGATTCCGGGTCTGTCCTATACGGGCGGTCTGGGCATGACGGGCTGGATCAAGATTCCCGGTATCGGCTTGACATTTCAGCCGGTTGAGCTTGCCAAGCTCATCACCATCTTCTTTATTGCTACGCTTGGCTCGCAGTATAACGGTCGCATCGATACCGTTCGCGACTACGTCAAGCTCTGCGGCATGCTGTCCATTCCGTTTTTGGCCGTCGTTGCCATGGGCGACCTGGGATCGGGCCTGGTCGTGCTGGTTTCTGGCGCTATCGTCATCTGTATGAGCGGTGCACGCCGCGAATGGGTGCTGTCGACCCTGGCCCTGCTTGTGGGCCTGGTGGCCCTCGTCCTGGCGCTCGATTCGGTCTTTGATTCGTTGCTCGGCCATGATGTGCTCATCAAGCAGTATCAGATGAACCGTCTGACGGTCTTTATCGACCCCGATAATGCCGATTCGGACGATGCGTACAATCTGCAGCAGTCGTTGATCGCGGTCGGCTCGGGCGGTTTCTTTGGTAAGGGCCTGGGGCATGCGACGCAGTCGGCCGGCGGCTTTCTGCCTGAGTTCCACACCGACTTCGTCTTCGCCTTTTTGTCCGAGACCTTTGGCTTCTGCGGCTCCTTTTTGCTGCTGTGCTTGTACGTACTGCTCATCTTCTCGACGATTCGCGTCGCCTTTAAGTGCGAGTCGCTGTTTTTGCGTCTTTCGTGTGTGGGCATCGTTGGCATGTGGGCGTTCCAGACCTTCGAAAACATCGGCATGTGCATCGGCATGATGCCGATTACCGGTATTCCGCTGCCGTTTATTAGCTTCGGTTCGTCTTCGATGATGATTCAGCTGCTGACGGTGGGTATCGTACAATCCATATGGCGGCATCGTTCGGGCGCCGCGTAACCGCTGGAGGGGTTTGCTATGAAAATTCCCGTAGATAAGCTGACCCGCGCTTTTAAGATGGGCGCGTCCGTTAAGAAGGATTCCGATACGCCGGTGCGCGTCTCGGTCTATCTGGATTCGTCCGCCTCGCGCTTTCTGGCCGAGACGGTGCGTGACGCCTTTGTGCCGCAGACGACCTCGGGCATTGTGCGCGTCGAGCGTCTGGGGGAGGAGCGAATTGCTCCAAAGACCGATACCGATGTGGTGCTGGTGCTCTCGTGTGGTTCCGACCGCTTGGAGAGTGCCGTGCAGGAGCTCGTGATCGCCGGCGCGCCCGTGTGCGTGCTTGCCGAGTCTGCTGTGGAGGTGCCGTTTATCGAGGAGTCCACGCCCATGCTCGGCGTGGTAGCGGCAACCGATAAGACGTATCTGCTCGAGACGCTTGCCCGCTGGATTCTTGATCGCACCGACAAGGAAACGGCTTTTGCGGCGAACTTTGCCTTCATGCGCATCGCGGCGGCCAATCGTATCATCACCTCGTGCGCGCTCACCAATATGGCGACCGGTGCGCTGGTGTTTTTGCCGGGCGCCGATTATCCCGTTATGGCGCTGGCGCAGGTGGGCATGCTCTTTGAGCTCGCTGCCGTCTTTGGACGCGGCATTAAGCCTGAGCGCGGCTACGAGGTCGCGGGCGTGCTTGCCGGCGGTCTTGTGATCCGAGCGGTCACCCGCGCACTTGTCAAGCAGACGCCGCATATTGGGTTTGCCGTCAAGGCGCTCACTGCTGCCGCGGGCACCTATGGCATGGGCCGTGCGCTCGTTTCGCTCTACGAGCGCGATGTCGACTACAGCCGTGCCAATGAGGTAGTCACTGCCACGTTTTCCCGCGTTCGCGATCTTGTGACCACGGTCGCGGGCGCTACCCGTCCTATGGCGTCCTACCAGGACGCATCAGATCTCGCTGCTTAGGGGTTTTCCGTTGCGCGTTCCGTACCAAGATTGTTTTCATTTAATTGAGCCGTTGCTCGCCAAGGTCGAGAAGCCGAGCCGCTATATCGATCACGAGTGGGGCACGCTTTCCAAGGCCGATGCCGACTACCGTTGCTGCCTGATCTACCCGGATGTGTACGAGGTTGGTTTGCCCAACCAGGGCATCGCCATCCTCTACAACATCCTTAACCAGGCCGAGGGCATCTCCTGCGAGCGCGGCTATGTGCCGTGGCCCGATATGGGTGACGCCATGCGCGAGGCGGGCATTCCGCTGCTGTCGCTCGAGGGTGCAGCGCCGGTCGCTTCGTTTGATATCGTCGGCCTGCATGTGCCGCACGAGATGGCGGTGACGAACTTCCTCGAGGCTCTCGACCTCGCTGGCATTCCGCTGTTAGCGGCCGACCGAGGTGAAGACGACCCCATCATCATCGCCGGCGGCCCCTCGGTGTACAACCCCGAGCCGTACGCGGCCTTCTTCGATGCCATCCTCATCGGTGAGGGCGAGGAATCGCTGCTCGAGACCTGCCAGCTGCATCGCCGCCTGCGTGACGAAGGAGTCCCGCGCGCGCAGATTGTTGAGCAGCTTGCATCCATTGCCGGCAACTACGTGCCGTCACTCTATGAGGTTCGTCATGACGAGCCCTGCTCGCCGCATGGCTACACCGTGCCACGTGAGGGCAAGGATGCGCCGACCGTGGTCTACAAGCGCGTCGTCGAGGATTTCGGCGCCACGAATCCGCTGTCGCAGTCGTGCGTGCCCTATGCGCAGCTGGTTCACGACCGCCTGTCTATCGAGATCCTGCGCGGCTGCGCCCGCGGCTGTCGTTTTTGCCAGGCCGGCATGACGTATCGCCCGGTGCGCGAGCGCTCGGCCGACCAGATCGTCTCGTCGGTGATTCAGGGCCTGGAAAAGACTGGCTATGACGAGGTGTCGCTGACCTCGCTCTCCACGACCGACCACTCCTGCATTCGCGACGTGCTCGGCAGGCTCAACCGTCGCCTGGAGGATACGGGTATTCGCGTGTCTATTCCGTCGCAGCGCCTGGATTCGTTTGGCGTGGATATGGCTGAGTCGGTTGCCGGCGAAAAGAAGGGCGGCCTGACGTTCGCGCCCGAGGCCGGCAGCCAGCGCATGCGCGATATCATTAACAAGAACGTGACCGAGGAGGACCTGGACCGTGCGGCCAAGGCGGCCTTCGAGGCCGGCTGGAACCGCATGAAGCTCTACTTTATGATGGGCCTTCCCGGCGAGCGCGACGAGGACATCGTGGCCATCGCCAATCTGGCCGATCACGTGCTGGAGCTCGGTCGTTCCGTGGTGCCCAAGGCTCGTCGCGGCTCGATCTCGGTGTCCATCTCGGTTTCGGTCTTTATCCCCAAGGCTGCCACGCCGTTCCAGTGGTGCCCGCAGCTCGACTACGACGACGTCAAGCGTCGCCAGAAGCTGCTCATCACGAGCGTTCGCAACCGTGCCGTCCGCGTTCATTACCACGATGCCGAGACCTCGCTCATCGAGGCTGCGCTGTCCCGCGCCGGTCGTGACATGACGCCCGTCATCATCGACGCTTGGCGCTCGGGCTCTCGCTTTGACGCCTGGGTAGAGCATTTCTCGCTCGATAACTGGAAGGAAGCTGCTGCCAAAAACGGCATCGACCTCAATGAGCTCGTGCACCTGCCCTACGAGTTGGACTGGCGCCTGCCGTGGGAGCACGTGAGCCCCGGCTGCACGCGCGGCTTCCTCGAGCGCGAGTACCGTCGCTCACTCGAGGGCGTCACGACTCCCGACTGCACCCGCACGTCGTGCACCGGCTGCGGGATCTGCCCCACGCTCCACGCCAAGAATGTATTGATGGGTGATCGCGCATGAGTGAGCGCCTGACCGACAACCCCACGCTCTTTAGACTTCGTGTTCGCTATGGAAAGCGCGATCGCCTTAAGTACCTGGGGCATCTCGAAGTAATCCATACCATTGAGCGCATCGTGCGCCGTGCGGGGCTTCCCCATGCCGTCACGCAGGGCTTCTCTCCGCACATGCGCGTGGGCTTCTCTTCGGCGCTGCCTGTTGGTACGTCGTCGACCTGCGAGTGGTATGACCTGTTTATGACCGAGTTCGTGGCGCTCGACGAGGCGTTTGGGCGCCTGGCTGCGGCGTCTCCGGCCGATCTGGCGCCCATCGAGGCGGCGTACATCGACGTGCGCACGCCGGCGTTGACGGCGCAGCTCACGCGCCTTTCGTATCGCATCGACCTGCACTTGGATCCCGAGGCGCCCGTAAGCGCCGACGAGGTGCGTCGTGCGATCGACACGCTGCGCGCGGGCAATGGCATCGACTACGCGCGCGGAAAAAAGAGCAAGCGCTTGGATTTGGATCACACGCTCGTGGGCTATGAGCTCACGGCGGGGGAGCGCCCGGACCATTTGGTGCTCATGCTCGACACCCATGCCGACAACGAGGGCTCCATGCGTCCGGAAATTTTGCTTTCCGCTGCTGATGTTTTGTTGCAGGGCTTGACCCCGGGCGTGGATGCACCTATTGTTTCCACCGGTATGCAAGACCTCGTGACCATCTGCTCCTACGATGTCGAGCGTCAGAATCAAGCATGCGAGGACGACGAGGGCCGACTCGTCAGCCCCATACCTGTGCGAACTTGTGGATTTGCTCCACATACTCGTTGACGGGGGTATTTTCGCCTGCTACTATATTCGGCTGTTGCACTAACTGATGCATGAAGGGCAAGTAAACATGTACGCAATCGTTAACACGGGCGGCAAGCAGTACAAGGTCGCCACCGACGATGTCATCACCGTCGAGAAGATCGAGGGCAATGAGGGCGACAAGGTCACCCTGCCGGTTATCTTCCTCAACGATGGTAAGAAGATCGTCACCGATCCCGACAAGCTGGCCAAGGCCAAGGTTACCGCTCAGATCGTTGAGCAGTTCAAGGGCGAGAAGCAGCTGGTCTTCAAGTTCCACAAGCGCAAGCGCTATCGTCGTCTGAAGGGTCACCGTCAGCAGCTCACCAAGCTGAAGATCGTGAAGGTCCAGGCTACGTCCCGCGCCAAGAAGGCTGTCAAGGCAGAGGCCGAGGCTGTTGCCGAGGCTCCCGTCGCCGAGTAGATTACACTCGTAACGAAAGAGTAGGTATACACAATGGCACACAAAAAAGGACTCGGTTCCTCCCGTAATGGCCGTGACTCCCGCGGTCAGCGCCTTGGCACGAAGCGCTATGCCGGCCAGACGGTAACCACGGGCACGATTCTCGTCCGTCAGCACGGCACGCACATCCACCCGGGTGAGAACGTTGGCCGTGGTAAGGACGACACGCTGTTCGCGCTGGTCGACGGTACCGTTGAGTTCCACAAGGGTATCAAGCACAGGGTCAGCGTACGCCCGCTCGCGAACGCGTAATTCACCCTTCATAGAGCACATATGTGGGAGGCACTTGAGTTTTAGGATTCAAGGGTCTCCCTCTTTTTTGTAGGAGGCGATTCTGTTGTCACAGTTCACCGATATCAGCCGCATTAACGTGTGCGGCGGCGACGGCGGAGCCGGATGCATGTCGTTTAGGCGCGAGGCATTTGTCCCCAAGGGCGGCCCCGATGGCGGCGACGGCGGTCGTGGCGGCAATGTCGTCATCCAGGCCGATGCTCAGCTGTCTTCGCTGATCGATTACCGCTTTAAGCATCACTTCCGCGCCGAGCGCGGCACGCACGGGCAGGGTGCCCGTCGTAACGGTAAGAGCGGCGAGGACCTGATTCTCAAGGTCCCTATGGGTACCGTGGTGCGCGAGCTCGACCCTGAGACGCAGACCCCGATGTTCGAGATTGCCGATCTGGTGCATGATGGCGAGCGCGTTGTCGTGGCCCCTGGTGGCGCCGGTGGTCTCGGCAATACGCACTTTGTGACGTCGGTGCGCCGCGCGCCCGCGTTCGCCCAGCTGGGCGAGCCGGCCGAGGAGCACTGGATTGAGCTCGAGATGAAGCTCATGGCCGATGCCGCGCTCGTGGGCTTCCCCTCGGTGGGTAAGTCATCTCTCATCGCGCGCATGAGTGCCGCCCGCCCCAAGATCGCCGACTACCCGTTTACCACGCTCGTGCCGAACCTCGGCATGGTGCGTGCCGGCGAATATTCTTACGTCGTTGCTGACGTCCCCGGTCTTATCGAAGGCGCGAGCGAGGGTAAGGGCCTGGGTCACCAGTTCTTGCGCCACATTGAGCGTACGGCCCTGATCATGCACGTCGTCGACATGACGGGTGGTTTTGAGGATCGCGATCCGGTCGAGGATTACCACATCATCAACCGCGAGCTCGAGCAGTATGGCGCCGAGCTTACGGAGCGTCCGCAGATCGTCGTTGCCAACAAGTGCGATGCGCCGGGCACGGCCGACAAGATTGCCGACCTCAAGCGCGCAGCGCTCGACGATGGACATATGTTCTTTGCCGTGTCTGCCGTGACGGGCGCCGGCCTCAATACGCTGATGCTTGCCGTGGGCGAGCAGGTGGCTAAGCTGCGCGCCGAGTTGGCTGTCTCGGATGAGCCGGTCGTTCTGCGCGACGATGAGTGGGAGCGCCGTCGCCTGCAGCGTGAGAAGCGTTTCCGCATTGTTCAGGAAGAGCCCGGTGCCTTCCGCGTGGTCGGTCGTGCCATTGAGCGTATGGTCATCCAGACCGACTGGGAAAGCGAGGAAGCCGTCATTTACCTGCAGCATAAGTTTGCGCGTATGGGTGTTGACGACGCGCTCGAGAAGGCCGGTTGCCGTGCGGGCGACGAGGTCCGCATTTGTCAGCGCGCCTTTGACTTTGAGGGCGCTGAGGACTTCTCGGAGTACGAAGAGCTCGAGGATGCTGGCGAGGACGTTGCCGTTGAAGCCATTGACGTGGCTGATGCTGCGGATGAGGACGTCGAGGTTGTCGATGCGGCGGATGCCGCGGGCGATGCCGAGACCTCGGAGGGCGAGTAGGCCATGTCGCTGCGCGGTGGAATCGGTCTGCCCGAGCTTCCTCTAGAGGACGGGCAGGAGTTTAGGCTCGGCATTATGGGTGGCACCTTTGATCCCATCCATTACGGGCACCTGGTGACTGCCGAGCAGGCGCGCGAGTCGCTCGACTTGGACGCTGTGCTCTTTATGCCGGCGGGCTCTCCTGCTTTTAAGCTTGACAAGCCGGTGACGCCTGCTGAGGACCGTTATGCCATGACGGTCCTCGCCACCGCCGCGAACCCGGCCTTTTTGGCGAGTCGGTTCGAGATCGACCGTCCGGGCGTAACCTACACGGCCGATACGCTTCATGCCCTTCGCGACTTTTACCCGCCGCAGGTAAAGCTCTACTTTATTACGGGCGCCGACGCGATTATCGATATTGTGACCTGGCATGATGCCGAACGAATCGCTGAGCTTGCTACCTTTATTGCGGCGACGCGACCGGGTTTTGATATCGATACGGCGCGTGCCCGAATCAAAGAGTCGGGGCTGCCGTTCGACGTGCGCTATATTCAGATTCCGGCGCTGGCGATCAGCTCGACGAACATTCGTAAGCGAGTTGCCCGCGGCATGAGCGTGCGCTATCTTACGAGCGAGTCCGTGCTCGGCTACATTCGCAAACGCAGGCTATATGCCGATTTGGGCCAAGAAGATTTTGAGTGATGGGGGTCTACGTTGTCGGTAGAGGATCAGTTTGAGGGCGATGAGCGCGCGCTGCTCAAGCGCATTCAAGAGCTGCTCGATGTTCGCATGAAGGATAAGCGCAAGCGCTATGTGCATTCGCTGGGTGTTGCCGAGACCGCACTTCATCTGGCCGAGGTCTACGGCGTTGACCGCTTTGATGCCGCTGCCGCCGGCCTGATCCATGACTGGGACAAAGTGCTCTCCGACGACGAGCTGGTCACGCGCGCTCTGCATTACGGCATTAAGATTGCCGGCTCTCCTTCCGCCGCGACGCCGCTTTTGCATGGCCCTGTTGCCGCCTATGAGCTTCCGCAGCTTTTTCCCGAGCTGTCGCCGGCGGTCTTTCAGGCTGTCGACCGTCACACCGTGGGCGCTTGCGACATGACGCCGCTCGATATGGTGGTCTTTGTGGCTGATGCCATCGAACCCAACCGCCACGGCGATTATGCCCATGCGCTGCGCAAGATGGTTGGGGAGTCGACGCTCGATGAGTTGTTCTTCTCCTGTTTTGCGCAGGGTCTGGTCTATGTGATCCAGTCCGGGCGCTATCTTTATCCCACGGCTATTACGATTTACAACCATTACGCCCAGCTGCGCTAGCTCGGGCTGTCTAGAAAGAGGTATTCCATGGCCGACGAGACCATGACCGACGAGCAGATTCTTGAACATGTGGAGCACAAGAGCTTCGCCGCCACGTCCGACCGCACTGCCGCCTCGCTGTCCGCGAGCGGTGTCGCCGCCGAGGATGTCGCCCGCGCCGCCGCGCAGGCCGCCTACGACAAGAAGGGCGAGGACGTTCAGGTGCTCGACCTGACCGAGCTTTCCGACGTATGCGACTACTTTGTGCTTGCCACCGGTACCAATAACCGCCAGGTCGATTCTATCGTCGACGAGATCGAGGAGAAGGTCGCCGAGGCTTGCGGCGAGCACCCGTTCTCCATCGAGGGTCGCGAGCAGAAGACCTGGATGCTCATGGACTATGGTTCGGTTGTCGTCCACGTCTTCACTCCCGAAGCCCGCGACTTCTACCGCCTCGAGAAACTCTGGGGCGACGCCCCCCAGCTCCCCCTCAACCTCCTCTAGTAGCTCATTTGAGACGGGTTAGCTACCCTCACGCATATCGCCGGGCAGTTGCGGTTTTCCGCACCTGCCCGGCTTTCTTTTTGCCCAAAGGCGGTTAATCGTTGAAGCGGGATTGGCGGCCGAAGGAAAGGGCGGTGTCGCCGAATTTGTCTCGGACGGCGTCGATGGCGACGGAGAGGTCGCGTCGGTCGCTGGATTGGGCCCCGCGGTCATCGACTTCGCAGAACAGGTCAGTCTGGATGCCGCCCTGATGGTCAAAGTCGCTCATGCCGATGCCTGCTAAGCGCACGTGCATTCCTTCCTGCCAGATGTTGTCGAGCAGTTCGAGTGCAACCGCCACGAAGATGTTCTCATCGTCGGTCGGATGAGGCAGCCGGCGCTGTGCCGAGCGACCGTTTCCATACGAATACTTGAGCTTGAGCGTCACCGTGGCGCCCGTTAGTCCCTGACGGCGCAGGCGGCGTCCCACTGACTCGCCCAGCAGCGCAATCGCCGCCTCAATATCCCCACGCTCAGTCAAATCTTTCGCAAAGGTGCGTTCATTGCTGACCGACTTGACCTCGCGCTCTTCATCGAGACTCGTGACTTCAGAGATTTCGAGTCCCAGCGCACGCTGGCGCATGCGTTCGCCGTTGACGCCAAAAATAGAGGACAAGGTGGATTCCGGTGCACGTGATAGCTCGCCGAGGGTGTAGATGCGCATGCGGCGCAGTCGCTCCTCGGCCGAGCGCCCGATGCCGCTCATGGCAGATACCGGCAGCGCGGCCAAAAAGCGCTGCTCGGTTCCGGGGCGCACGATGGTCAGCCCAAACGGCTTATCCCGCTCGCTTGCGATCTTTGCGACCGTCTTGTTGCAGCCCACGCCAATGGAGCAGGTCACTCCCAGCCCTGCCACGCGGTCGCTTATACGCCGCGCAACCAGCAGCGGGTCTTCGGGCGCAAAGCGACCCGGTGTGATATCGATAAAGGCTTCGTCGATGGATACGCGCTCAACGCGCGGGGTCTCGTCGGCGAGAATCGCCATGACCTGCGCGCTGACCTCGCGGTAGCGATTAAAATGCCCATGCGTCCAAATGGCTTGCGGGCACAAGCGCCGCGCCTCGGCCGAGGCCATGGCAGAGTGCACGCCAAAGCGACGTGCCTCATACGAACACGTGGACACGACGCCACGCGAATCGGCGTCTCCGCCCACGATGAGCGGCTTTCCGCGCCATTCGGGATGATCGAGCATCTCCACGCTCGCAAAAAACGCATCAAGGTCCATCAGGCCCACCGCCGGACCCGTCCAGGGCGGCGGCGTGACGCCCATGGCATCCTCATAACCGTATGTATGTTCGCGTCTTTCCATGTCATGAGTATACCGCGCAGCTCATGTGGGGTGCGTGTATGTGCTTGCAAATCCTGAATTCTTGTCTAAGATATGGATTTGCCCTCGACTACACCGAAGAAGTTGGTCTCACGGACTTCACCTGCCCGCGTCGATGGCGTATTATGTTCAGCTGTTTGTTTGTAGTTGCAGCCTAAAGCTGCTTGGTTGGAGGAGTTTCCTTTGGCAGTCAAGATTCGCCTTGCTCGTCACGGCGCTAAGAAGCGTCCGTACTACCGTGTCGTCGTCGCCGATTCCCGCGCCCCGCGTGACGGTCGTATCATCGAGGAGGTTGGCCGCTACAACCCGATGACCGCCCCCAAGACCATCAACCTCGACCTCGAGAAGATCGCCGACTGGCAGTCCAAGGGCGCTCAGCTCACCGACGCCGTCGCCGCTCTGGTCAAGGCCGCCAACGAGGGCGAGAAGACCGAGACCGTCGTCAAGAAGTCCAAGAAGCAGCTCGCCAAAGAGGCCGAGGCCGCTAAGGCTGCCGCTGAGGCCGCTGAGGGCGCCGAGGAGTAAATCGTGCCTGAGGTTGACGCTGCACAGCTCGAGGGTGAGGCAATGCTCTCAGATCGCATCGCCGATCTCGTCGAATATCTCGTTGTTCAGATCGTCGACGACCCGGATTCCGTGAGCCTTGAGGTCATCGATGGTGACGACGCCTCTACGATTGAGGTTTCGGTCGCCGAGGATGACGTCGCTAAGGTCATCGGCCGTCGTGGCCGTACCATCAAGGCCATTCGCACGCTCGCCCGTGCACTGGCCGCTCGCCTCGACACTGCTGTCGAGGTAGAGGTTCTGGGCTAGGACCTTGAGGTCCCAGTACAAAAACATCGCCCGTGTGGTCAAGCCGCACGGAAGGAAGGGGGAGGTCCTCGCGCAGCCGCTGCGGGGGCTTCCTTCTGTATTAGAGCCGGGTATGCGCGTCGCCCTGACGCCGCCGGCGCTCAAGCGCGACCGCTTTTGCACGGTCGTGTCCGTCACCGATACGGGCGATGGCGATCTGGTCTCGTTTGAGGGCATTGACGACTTGACGGCCGCCGAGGGCATCACGGGATGCTACGTGCTGGCAAATCGTGACGATTTTGAGCTCGATTCGCTCGACGCTGCCTATACCGACCTGATGGGTCGCGAGGTGGTCGACGAGCGCTTCGGCTCGCTCGGCACGATCGTCGAGATCATGTCGACGCCCGCTAACGATGTTTGGGTTGTCGAGGGTGATCGGTACGGCGAGGTGCTGATTCCCGTGATCGAGCAGGTCGTGCTCGATCTTCCCGATGCAGGAACAATTTCCGTCCACGTGATGGACGGCCTGATCGATATGGACAAGTAGGGAGGACAACATGCTGATTGAGACCCTTTCGGTCTTTCCCGAGATGTTTGAGCCCGTCATGTCCACGTCGATTTTGGGCCGCGCCCGCAAGGCCGGCCTTTTTGATTTTAAGGCGTATAACCTGCGCGACTGGACGCACGACCGCCATCGTACCGTCGATGACGAGCCGTACGGCGGCGGGCAGGGCATGCTCATGAAGGTCGAGCCTATCGCAGAGGCCATCGAGGCCATTAGCGCAGAGGGTCCCAAGCCCACTGTGGTGTTCTTTACCCCCTGTGGCGAGCCCTTTACGCAGCATGTGGCCGAGCGCCTGCTCAAAAGTGAGCGCCTGTTGTTTGTGTGCAGTCGCTACGAGGGTGTCGACGAGCGTGCGTATGCGTATGCCGATGAGCGTCTGTCGATCGGCGACTACGTGCTTACGGGTGGCGAACTTCCCGCTATGGTCGTTGCCGATGCCGTCGTACGCCTTATTCCCGGCGCCCTGGGCGACGAGATGAGCAATGTGGACGAGTCGTTCTCGACCGCCGAGGACGGAGGCCTGCTCGAGTACGCGCAGTACACCCGTCCCGCCGAGTTCAACGGCGAGGGCGTGCCGCCGGTGCTCGTGAGTGGCGATCACGCCAAGGTCGATGCCTGGCGTCGCAAGAACGCCATCGAGCGCACCTGCCGCTGGCGTCCCGATCTGATCGAGACGGCGCGCCTTACGCCCCAGGAGCGTGCGTACGCGCAGGAGATTTTGGACGCTTCGTATTCGCAGAGCGAGGAGTGAGAATGGTTCCATCGCAGCATTCCGCGTTGAGGGGCGCTTTTGAGTGGATCGCGGTCATCGCGATCGCATTGGTCGCCACCTTCTTGATTCGCTCGTTTGTGGTCGAGCCCTTTGTGGTGCCCACCGGCTCCATGGAGTCCACGATCGAGATTGGCGACCAGATCCTGGCACAAAAGGTGAGCCTCGAGCTCGGTCAGCCCGTCAAGCAGGGCGATATCGTGGTGTTTCACAACCCCGATGGCACCTCCGAGCATGATGTTCTTGTCAAGCGTGTTATTGCCACGGCCGGCCAGACGGTCGACCTGCAGGATGGCAAGGTGGTTGTTGACGGCCAGGCGCTCGACGAGGACTATACGACGGGCATGAGCTGGCCACTTTCAGTCCAAGCGCCCGGCGCTCAGGTAAGCTATCCCTACACCGTTCCCGACGGGTGCGTGTGGGTGATGGGCGACAACCGCGAAAACTCTGCCGACTCACGCTACTTTGGTCCCGTCGATCGCTCTGATTTGATCGCTGTGGCGCTTGTGCGCTACTGGCCGCTCAACCGCATCGGCGCTATCGACTAAAAACCGCTATAGTACAGTACCTAACCGTGTAATCGTTTCGACGAGGGGATATTAGAGGCATGAACGCTTCATCGCTTTCCTTCCAAGACATCATCCTGCGCCTCCAGCAGTACTGGGGCGAGCAGGGCTGCGTCATTATGCAGCCCTATGACTCCGAGGTCGGTGCCGGTACCTTCCATACCGCGACCACGTTGCGCTCGCTCGGTCCCGCCGAGTGGCGCACCTGCTATGCGCAGCCCTGCCGCCGTCCCGCCGACGGCCGCTACGGTGAGAACCCCAACCGCATGCAGCATTACTATCAGTTCCAGGTGCTCATCAAGCCTTCTCCGGTTAACGCCCAGGAGCTCTACCTGGGGTCTCTT
Organism: Collinsella aerofaciens; assembly: GCF_040910185.1. Classification (GTDB taxonomy): domain Bacteria; phylum Actinomycetota; class Coriobacteriia; order Coriobacteriales; family Coriobacteriaceae; genus Collinsella; species Collinsella aerofaciens_BF. The sequence continues at coordinate 32,524 of NZ_JBDGBA010000005.1, forward strand.
GCCGCTATCGGTCTGGACCCCAACGACCATGACGTCCGCTTTGTCGAGGACGACTGGGAGAGCCCGACGCTCGGCGCCTGGGGCCTTGGCTGGGAGGTCTGGCTCAATGGCATGGAGGTCACGCAGTTTACGTACTTCCAGCAGGTGGGCGGCATCGAGGTCGACCCCGTGCCCGTCGAGATCACCTACGGCCTGGAGCGTATCGCCATGTACGCCCAGGGCGTTAACTCGGTCTACGACCTGGTGTGGAGCTATCTGCCCGACGGCACGCCCATGACCTATGGCGACGTGTTCCTCGAGAACGAGCGCGAGTTCAGTGCCTATAACTTTGAGGTCGCAAACGTCGAGATGATGCGTCAGAAGTTTGATGACTACGAGGCCGAGTGCCATTCCTGCCTGGAGCGCAAGCTGCCGCTGCCGGCATATGACTGCGTCATGAAGTGCAGCCACGCTTTCAACCTGCTCGATGCCCGCGGCGCCCTGTCCGCGGTCGAGCGTGCCAACTACATCCTGCGCGTCCGCGCCGTCGCCAAGGCGTGCTGCGAGGCCTACATGGCCGAGGTCGCCGGAGTCAACGAGAATGCCGACCAGGAAGGCGAGGTGGCGTAAGCCATGGCAGACGCTAAGGATTTCCTGTTTGAGATCGGTACGGAGGAAATGCCCTCCGCACCGCTGAACAATGCCGTCAAGCAGCTTGGCACCATGATCGCCAAGGGTCTCGACGAGGCCGGTCTGGCTCACGGCGAGGTCCGCGTGATCTCGAGCCCGCGTCGTCTTGCCGCGCTCGTGGCTAATGTCGCCACCGCGACCGATGAGGTTCACGAGGTCAAGCGTGGCCCCGCGGCCAACATTGCCTTCGACGCTGACGGTAACGCCACCAAGGCCGCCCAGGGCTTTGCCCGCAAGTGCGGTGTGGCTGCCGAGGACCTGGTCCGTCGCGAGGACACTGACGGTCGTGAGTACGTCTTTGCCGAGAAGAACATTCCCTCCGCACCGGCTACGCCGATTCTGACCGCTCTATGCGAGAAGACCATCGCCGGCTTGCAGTGGCCCAACTACCGCAGCCAGCGCTGGGGTCACGAGCATGCGACCTTTGTTCGTCCGGTCCGTTGGATCTGCTGTCTTTTGGGCGAGGATGTTGTGCCCGTGTCGTTTGCCGACGTGACGAGCGGCAACACCACGCGTGGTCATCGCGTGCTTGGCCCCGGTGACCATGTGGTTGCCAGCCCCGCCGTCTACGAGCAGGTGCTTGAGGACGCCGGCGTGCTTTCTGCCGAGCGTCGTCGTGAGGCCATCCTTGCCGGTATCGCCGAGGTCGAGGCTGCCCGTCCCGGCTGCCATGTCGATACGCCCAAGAAGGTCTTTGAGGAGGTCATTAACCTCTGCGAGTGGCCGACGGTGCTCGTCGGTACCTTCGATGAGGAGTTCCTCAAGGTCCCGCACGAGATTATCTGCGAGTCCATGCTCACCAACCAGCGCTACTTCCCGATCTATGACGGCGAGGGCAAGCTCACGCGTGAGTTCGTGGTCGTCTCCAACAGCAAGCCCGAGAACGCCGAGCGCGTGATCGACGGCAACGAGCGCGTCGTGCGCGCCCGTCTGGACGACGCAAAGTTCTTCTACGAGGAGGACCTGAAGATCTCCCTCGACGAGTTCCGTGAGCGTCTGGCCAAGGTTGCCTTCCAGGAGAAGCTCGGTAGCGTGCTCGCCAAGTCCGAGCGCATCGAGCAGCTCGCGCTCGCTATCGCCCGCGAGGCTCACCTGGGCGCCCATCTTGCCGCCGACGCTGCTCGCGCCGCGCACCTGTGCAAGGCCGACCTGGTGTCTAACGCCGTCGTCGAGTTCACGAGCCAGCAGGGTGTAATGGGCGGTTATTACGCGACCGCGATGGGGGAGAACGACGAGGTCGCCCACGCCATTCGCGATCACTATCGTCCTCGCTTTGCCGGTGACGAGCTGCCCGAGGGCACCGCTGGCTGCATCGTGGCCTGCGCCGACAAGCTCGATACCATTGCCGGTATCTTTGCCATCGGCGAGCCCCCGACCGGCTCTTCGGACCCCTACGCGCTGCGTCGTGCCGCTATCGGCATCATCAACATCCTGCGCGACCGTCTGCTGATCGACCCCACGTCGCTCATCGACTTCGCCCTCGAGCTCTACAGTGAGCAGCGCATTGAGTTCGACGCCGCCGAGGTCGCCCAGCAGGTCCGTGACTTCTTCCACGGCCGCCTGGTGAGCATGGCCCGCGACGAGAAGATTCCTGCCGATACCGTTGCCGCCGTCTCCGCGGTGCACATCATCGCCCCGTCCGTCTTCTTCGCCCGCTGCGCCGCCCTCGACGAGGCCCGCAAGAACGACGCTGAGACGTTCGACAACCTGGCGACCGCCTATGCCCGCGCCGCGCACATCTCCAAGCCCGAGCTGGGTGCGGAGTACGACCGCAGCCTGATGGGCGAGGCCGAGCTCGCGCTTGCCGACGCCTCCGAGGCTGCTCAGACTGCTGTCGACGTCGCCCTTACTGCCGAGGATTACCCGGCCGCATTTGCCGCCCTTGCCGCCCTGCGTGCTCCAATTGACCGTTTCTTCGATGAGGTCATGGTCATGGACAAGGACGAGCAGCTCCGCGATAATCGCCTTAAGCTGCTCAACCGCTTCGAGGCCGTTTTCTCCGGCATCGCAAACATCGGTGAGCTTGCCCGCAAAAAGTAAGCCAGCCTGCGCATAAGCGCAAAAGGAGCCCCGCATGGATTGCCCGGTCACCGCTCGTCCCACCGTTATCGTTATCTCCGACTCGCTCGGTGATACCGCTTGTGAGGTGGTGCTTGCGGCGTCCGGGCAATTTGATGAAGGGGCTTTTCGTGTTTTGCGCCTGCCTAAGGTGACTTCTGTGGAGCAGGTCAAGTCATTTGTGGGGCCGCGCGTCGATGCCGACCATCGCGATATCGCCGTGTTCCATACCATCGTCGACCCGGCGCTACGTGCCCGCGTGCTCGATTACTTGGGTATGTTGCATATCCGTTCGGTCGACTTGATCGGCCCCACGCTCGCCGTGCTGTCGTCGCTCATCGGTGTACCGCCCAAGGGCGTTGCGGGCGTGATTCACAGGACCGATGACCGCTATTTCCATCGTATCGAGGCCATGGAGTATTTCGTTGAGCACGATGACGGGCGCGGTTGCGACGATCTGTCGGGTGCCGATATCGTGCTGCTGGGCGTATCGCGCACGTCCAAGACGCCGCTGTCGATGTATCTGGCCTATCAAGGTTACAAGGTTGCCAATGTCCCACTGGCGCATGGCATGGAGCCGCCCAAGTCGATTTACGAGGTCGACCCGATGCGCCTGTTCGGCCTGATTTCGACCGTCGATGTGATTTCCGAAATTCGCGATAGCCGCTTGGGCGATGACTACGCTCGTGCCGTCGCCGGCTCCTATGCCGAGCCCGAGAGCGTGCGCAGCGAGCTCGAGGAAGCTCGCGCCCTCATGAAGCGTCTAGGCTGCTTTGTGGTGCGTACCGACGGCAAGGCCATCGAGGAAAGCGCTGCAGAGATCATTAGCCACTTGGAGGAAATCCAGGAAGCCCGTGCCCGCCGTGCCGCCCGCCGAGCCCAGCAAAAGTAGCTAATTTGGGACGGGGCTTTTTTAGCTACCCCGGCTGAAGTCGCGACCATTTTGGTCGATTGCCTGCGGGGGCAGCTAAAAAAGCCCCGTCCCAAATTAGCTACTTATGGTAAAGCGATTTAGCAAGAAACTGGCGTTTGACCAGCAAGTTTCTTGCAGTGGTATCTTCATAAGGTAACCACCTTTATCTACCGTTTACCGCAAGTTTTAGCACGTTTACCAAACCGCGCATCCTCTGCTCAAGCCTGTCCAAAACCCGCCGTATAGTTCCCTCACGGTCCGCATCCGGCGGGTCGATTCGTTACCACGGTCGTGTGCGAGAGCACATGGAAGGGGAAGTATCGTGAGCGATTGCAAGAGGGTTTACCGTTTTGGTACCGACGCCCAGGGCACTTGCGTGACTGAGGGCGACAAGTCCATGAACTTCGTGCTTGGCGGCAAGGGCGCAAACCTTGCCGAGATGAGCCGTATCGGCCTGCCGGTTCCCGGCGGCTTTACCATTACCTGCCAGACCTGTGTCGAGTACTCCGGTGCCGGCAACGTGTGGCCTGATGGCGCACTCGATGAAATCGTTGCCGCCGAGGCAGACCTCGAGGCCCGCTGTGGCAAGAAGCTCGGCGACGCCTCCGATCCGCTGCTCGTGTCGGTTCGTTCGGGCGCTCCGTTCTCCATGCCCGGTATGATGGACACGGTCCTCAACTTGGGCCTCAATGACGATTCTGTCCAGGGCCTCATCGCGCAGACGCAGAACCCGCGTTTTGCCTGGGATAGCTATCGCCGCTTTATCCAGATGTTTTCCAATGTCGTCATGGGCGTTGACGCCGACCTGTTCGAGAACGCCCTGACCCAGGCCCGTCTGGTCGCCGGCGTTCGCGTCGATTCCGAGCTTTCGGCCGAGGACCTGCAGGAACTCGTCGAGACCTTTAAGGGCATCTTCTCCGAGAACGTCGATGCCTCCCTGTATCCCGAGCTCGAGGTCGCCGATGGCAAGCCCGTTTTCCCGCACGATCCGGAGCTTCAGCTACGCCTTGCAATCCAGGCCGTCTTTGGCAGCTGGATGAACGAGCGTGCCTGCATCTACCGCAAGCAGCATGGCATTTCCGACGACCTCGGCACCGCCGTCAACGTGCAGGCCATGGCCTTTGGCAACAAGGGCGAGACCTCTGCGACGGGCGTCGCCTTTACGCGTAATCCGGCCGACGGCACCAAGGAGTTCTACGGTGACTTTTTGGTTAATGCCCAGGGCGAGGACGTCGTCGCCGGTATCCGCAACACCGAGCCCATCGCCGACCTCAAGACCACCCCGGGCCTCGAGTCCGCAGGTGAGGAGCTCGAGCGCGTGTTCCTGACGCTCGAGGATCATTACCGCGATATGTGCGATATCGAGTTCACCATTGAGCAGGGCAAGCTCTGGATGCTCCAGACCCGCGTGGGCAAGCGCACCGCCACCGCCGCCCTGCGCATCGCCATCGAAATGGTCGAGGAAGGCCTGATCACCCGCGAGGAGGCCGTGAGCCGCATCGATCCCGCACAGCTCGACCAGCTCCTGCACCCGCAGCTCGACGCCTCCAAGAAGTATGAGGCTCTGGCCAGCGGTCTTAATGCCAGCCCTGGTGCCGCCGTGGGCGAGGTCGTGTTCTCGAGTGACGACGCCGTCGCACGTTCCGCCGAGGGTCACAAGGTCATTCTGGTTCGTTGGGAGACCAACCCCGACGACCTGAAGGGCATGGTCGCCGCCGAAGGTATCCTTACCAGCCACGGTGGCAAGACGAGCCATGCCGCCGTTATCGCCCGCGGTATGGGCACGCCTTGCGTCTGCGGCGTCGAACGCTTCCACATCGACGCCGCCGAGAAGGTCGTGCGCATCGAGGGCAGCGACCGCGTGCTGCACGAAGGCGACGTTATCTCCATCGACGGTACCCAGGGTATCGTCGTCGACGGTCCCGTCGACCTGGTCTCCGCCGAGCTCACCGGCGACCTGGACACCATCCTGTCCTGGGCCGACGAAATCCGTTTGGACGAGACCAGCGGCCATGCCAACCATGTGCGTGTCAACGCCGACAATCCCGAGGATGCCATGCTCGCCCTCGAGTTTGGCGCCGAGGCTATTGGCCTGTGCCGCACCGAGCACATGTTCCTGGGCGATCGCAAGAACATCATCCAGAGCTTTATCCTGTCTGACGATGAGGCCGTGAAGCAGCAGGCCCTGGCCGACCTGCTCAAGGTTCAGACCGAGGACTTCCTGGCGATGTTCAAGACCATGTCCGGTCGCGATGTGGTCGTCCGCCTGCTCGATCCGCCGCTTCATGAGTTCCTGGATAATCCTCGCGAGCTCGAGGTCGCCATCACCAAGAAGGAGGCCGCTGGCGCCAACGAGGAAGAGCTTGCCGCCCTGCGCACCCGTCTGCGTCGTATCGACGGCATGGTCGAGTCCAACCCGATGCTCGGCCTGCGCGGTGTGCGCCTGTCCGTCGTCTTTAGCGATCTGCCGCTCATGCAGGTTCGCGCCGTCGCCACGGCTGCTGCCCGTCTTGTCAAGGAAGGCGTCGATCCGCGCCCCGAGATCATGGTTCCGCTCGTTTCCATTACGGCCGAGCATGTCCAGACCCGCGAGATCATCGAGCGGGTAATCGCCGAGGTTTCCGCCGAAGAAGGCGTCGAGCTCAATATTCCCGTGGGCACGATGCTCGAGCTGCCGCGTGCCTGCATGGTCGCCGACGAGATTGCCCATCACGCAGACTTCTTCTGCTTTGGCACCAACGACCTCACCCAGACCACCTTCGGTTTCTCGCGTGACGACGCCGAGGCTAAGTTCATCCCGCTGTACATGCATAAGAAGATCTTGAAGGACAATCCCTTCGAGACCATCGATACCGCGGTGCTCGAGCTGGTGCGCATGGCTGTCGAGAAGGGCCGCGCCACCAACCCCGAAATGCACTTTGGTGTGTGCGGCGAGCACGGAGGCGACCCCAAGTCCATCAAGGGCCTGTTTAACGTGGCCGACGTGGACTACGTGTCCTGCTCGCCCTACCGCGTGCCCCTCGCACGCCTGGCTGCCGCTCAAGCCAAGCTCGAGGCCAAGCGTTCCGCCTAACGTTTTGGGTTAGACGCCTAGCGTAGCCCCCTTCATGCCGCCCGTCTCATTTGTGAGACGGGCGGTTATCATGTGCGGGTTTTGTCTTTTTGTCTGCGTAAAAAATTGTTCTTGCAGCAGAAACCCGCGCGTGTATACTCGAATACGTTTGTTCAACTACGTGCCGGCCAAGGTGGTACGGCACCTCTAGAAGAGTAAGGAATTGCACATGGATTACATCCGCGCAATCGAGCGTCAGCAGATCCGCGAGGACATTCCTCAGGTTCGCGTCGCCGACAACGTCAAGGTTCACTACCGCATTAAGGAAGGCGACCGCGAGCGCATCCAGGTCTTCCAGGGCGACGTCATCCGCATGGCCGGCGCCGGTGCCCGCGAGACCTTCACCGTCCGCAAGATGTCCTTCGGTGTCGGTGTTGAGCGTACCTTCCCGCTTCATAGCCCCAAGATCGCCAAGCTCGAGGTCGTTCGTCATGGTCGCGTCCGTCGCGCCAAGCTGTACTACCTCCGCGACAAGGTGGGCAAGGCTGCTCGCATCCCCGAGAAGCGCTAAGAAGATCGCAGCGTCTGTCCACTCGTTTGGACGTAAGGGTCACCTTCGGGTGGCCCTTCTTTTTATCTGATTTGCATGCAAGGAGGGCCTGGTATGGCCAATATGACGAGCTCGGTTTCGGCATCGCAAGTTGCCGGCGAGCTGGCGAGCGCTACGTTTGAGGAGATTCCCGCCCTCGTGGAGCATTATCGCGAGGATCCGCGCCAGCAGGTGATCAAGGCTTGCGAGCGTGCCCTTAAGCGCCATGCCAAGGAACTTGCCGAGCGCGAGCGCGTCGACGGCATGTACGAGCTGATGCACGAGCTCGGTGGGGATGGCGTGGTCGTGGGCGTCGACGAGGTGGGTCGCGGCTCTGTGGCCGGTCCTTTGACGGTGTGCGCCGTGTGCCTTCCTATGGAGCCGCGCGTCTGGGGCATCAACGATTCCAAAAAGCTCACGCCGGCGCGCCGCGAGCTGCTCTCGGTGAAGATTGCCGAGGTCGCGACTGCTATCGGCTTTTGCCATATCGCGCCTGCGGATATCGATGATATGGGTATGGCCCGGGCCATCCGCGCTGCCGTCGCGGGCGCCGTGGCCGATACGGGGCTCGAGCCCGATTGCGTGCTTATGGATGGCAACCCCTTGGGCGCCGTTCCTAACGAGCGCGATGTGGTGAAGGGCGATGCCAAGATCGCCTGCATCGCCGCGGCGTCCATCATGGCCAAGGTCACGCGTGACGAGATGATGGTCGAGTACGACGCCGAGTACCCCGAGTACCATCTGGCCGAATCGAAGGGCTATGCGAGCCCCGAGCATATCGAGGCCATTCGCAAACATGGACTTTGTCCGCTGCACCGCGTGAGCTTTTGCGGAAACTTTCTGCAGACTGAGCGCCTTTTCTAGGCCAATTGTGGAGACAGGGACCCCTGGGGTTTTATAAACCTGCTGGTAGCGGGCCGCGTGCAACGTGATTGTTGCGTACGGCCCGTTTTTTGTCGGCATTTGGTCAGCTTTTGGTTTGCTTCCGGTACTTACCCGCATGAAAGGTGCCCTCATCATCGGGGCACTACAGCGTGCGGGAAAGGAGACCCCATGAGTGCCGCAAGCAAAAAAAGCAAGACGCAGCAGCTCAAGGAGCGTTGGGAAAACGGCGAGCTCGACTGCGGGGCGATGACGCCCGAGTTTATCAAGGGGCTCAGTCCCCGCGAGCTGGGCATGCTGGGCGAGCTGATCACCATCGACTACTTTAACGAGCGCGGCTACACCTTGCTGGAGCAGGGTTATCGTTGCACCGAGGGCGAGGCCGACCTGGTGCTGCTCGATGAGCTCGACGATGTCGTGGTGATGGCCGAGGTCAAGACCAGACGCGTTGCGTTGGATTGCAGCACGCGGGTCTTTCCCGAGGAGGCCGTGGACGCCCAAAAGCAACGTCGCTACCGCCGCATCGCAAGTTGCTATCTCATGGAGCATTATCCGCTCAAGGCGATTCGCTTCGATGCCGTGGGCGTTACCATTCGCGGCGGGCATATCGCCGAGATCGAGCACCAGTACAACGCGTTCGATTGGCAGGTGTCGTGATGGCGTTCGAGACGTTTGCCGTTCACGCGGCCTGCATCCGCGGCGTCGAGGCGATTCCCGTCACGGTCGAGGTCTCGCTTGCCGGCGGCGTTCCGGGCATCCAGATGCTCGGCATACCGAGTATGGAGGTGATGGAGTCGCGCGGTCGTATTCGCTGCGCGATGCGCTCCGCCGGGTTCGAGATCCCGCGCTCGGGCATTACGGTCAATCTGGCGCCCGGCGATATCCGCAAGACCGGTAGCGGCTTTGATCTGCCCATCGCCATCGCGGTATTGGCGGCCGATGGGCAGATTCCCCGCGACAACCTCGATCGTTGTCTTATCGCTGGTGAGCTTGGCTTGGACGGTACGGTGCTTCCTGTCAAGGGCGAGGTGGCGTTTCAGCTATTGGCTCGTGACATGGGTCTGTCTTTTATCGCCGGCAGGTCCGATCAGCATGTGCCGCTTGCGGGCGTGGATTGCGGCTTTATCGACCATCTGTCTCAACTTGCTCGCGGCATGGGCGATGCCGCGCGGCACTACTTGGATTCTGAGGGCGTCGAGGCGACCTTTGAGCCAGATCTCGACTATGCCGACGTACTGGGGCAGGAAGTCGCTAAACGCGGCATGGCGCTTGCGGCGGCAGGAGAACTCGGCTTGCTCATGATTGGGTCCCCGGGATCGGGCAAGACGATGCTTGCGCGCCGTATGACCGGCATCCTGCCTGAGCTTTCCGTTGAGGATCAACAGGAGGCGCTGTGCATCCATTCGGTTTTGGGTGAGAACATTGATGGCTTGTTGGCGGGACACCGGCCCTTCCGCAGTCCCCATCACAGTATTTCAACGGCGGGCCTCATTGGCGGAGGACGCCCGGTGCACCCAGGTGAGATTAGCCTTGCTCATGGCGGCGTGCTCTTTTTGGACGAGCTTGCCGAGTTTCCCACGGGCGTACTGCAGACGCTGCGTCAGCCTATCGAGCGCGGCTACGTGAGGATCGTACGCGTCGATGGGGCTTTTACCTTCCCGTCGCGCTTTCAGCTGCTGGCTGCGAGCAATCCCTGCCCCTGCGGCTTTTTGGGCGATCGCGAGGTACCGTGTCGCTGCTCGGCGGCGATGGTCGAGCGCTATCGGTCTAAACTGCGCGGTCCTTTGGCCGACCGTATCGACATGATGATCGATGTGACCCGTCCCGACCCTCAAGTGATTATCGAGGGCGCAGAGGGTATGTCGTCGGCCGAGTTACGTGACTACGTTGTGCGCGGTCGCGCTTTTCGCGCTTGGCGCGAATCCCGTATGGACGATGCAGATGCCGAGGCCGAGGATGACGAGACGCGGTCCATTGACGGCGTCGTTTCGACCTTTGAGCTTGATGATGCTGCCGAGAAATGCGTACTCGGCCTATCCAAACGCACGCATCTCACAGGGCGTGGCATCGTGCGCCTGGTTCGCATTGCGCGTACGATCGCAGATGTCGCCGAGAGCGAGCAAGTGACGCAGGACCACGTGCTCGAGGCGGCGATGTACCAGGGAAGGAGGGACCAATGATGGCCGAGGGGACCTTCGAGCTGCATCCAGGTGATGCGTTGTATCCCGAGACCGTTTTGGAGCTTTCTGATGTACCCCAGACGCTTTATGTGCGCGGCAACCCCGAGGTGCTTTCGACGCCCGCGCTCTCCATCATCGGCGCGCGCAAGGCCTCGCCGTATGGTCTTGCCGTGGCAGAGCTTGCGGCGAAGGTGGCGGTTGAGGCGGGAGTGACGGTAGTTTCGGGCGGTGCGGTCGGTTGTGACCAGGCCTCGGGTTGGGCTGCGGTCAACGTCGGCGGCAAACACGTTGTGGTGCTGGGGACGGGCGCCGACGTGGTCTACCCGCGTTCGAGCGCGGGGCTGATTACGCGCACGCTTGATACGGGTGGCGCGGTCGTGTCGATCTCTCCGTGGGGCATGGGTCCGCGCAAGTTCGCCTTTCCGCGCCGCAATCGCGTGATCGCGGCCCTGTCGCAAGCCCTCTTTGTATCCGAGGCGGGTATGCCTTCTGGGACGTTTTCTACAGCCGAGGCTGCTATGGATTTGGGGCGCGAACTTCTTGCCGTGCCGGGGTCGATCCTATCGCCCGAGTCGCGTGGCACGAATTACCTCATTGCGAACGGTGCCTGCTGCATCGTCGACGAGGAATCTATCGAGATGGCTATCTCACGCATCTACGGAACCCTGCGCTACTCGCGCCCCGATGCTCCCGGCATTGCCGACCTGGATCCAACGCAGCAGACCGTGATGCATGCGCTCATCGCCTCTCCGCTCAAGGTCGACGACATCGCGGCGCTCGTCTCGCTCGATGCTGTCGGCGTACTCAAACTCTTGGGTTCGCTTGAACTCGAGGGTCTTATCGAGCGCATGATGGATGGAAGGTATGCGCCCTCCAAGTTTGCCCTTCACGCCCAGACACCCTTCGGTCACAATGGAAAACGTGTCAATTAGAAAGGTGTTTGCAGATGCAGTTCGATCAGGTGACAGTTATCGGTGGCGGTCTGGCGGGTTCGGAGTGCGCGATCCAGCTGGCAGATCGCGGTTTTGCCGTAAAGCTGTGCGAGATGCGCCCCCAGGTGAGCTCCCCGGCCCACCATACCGATCACCTGGCAGAGCTCGTCTGCTCCAATTCGTTTAAGTCGACCCGTCCGGATTCCGCGGCTGGTTTGCTGAAAGCCGAGCTTGAGCGCATGGGTTCAGTCCTGCTCGATTGCGCCCATCGCGCGGCTGTTCCCGCCGGTGGCGCCTTGGCGGTCGACCGCGTCAAGTTTTCCGAGCTTGTCGAGGCCGAGGTTGCCGCCCGTCCCAATATCGAGGTCGTGCACGGCGAGGTCACGCAGATTCCCGAGGGTCACGTGGTCATTGCCGCGGGCCCGCTGTGTTCACCGGCGCTGAGCGAAGAGGTTATGAAGCTCGTCGGTGGCGATGCCCTTGCGTTCTTCGATGCCGCGGCGCCGATCGTCGATGCCTCCACGCTCGATATGGACGTGCTGTTCTCGCAGTCGCGCTACGAGGAGCAGGGGAGCGGCGACTATCTCAACGCTCCCCTCAATAAGGAGGAGTACGAGGCCTTTATCGAGGCGCTCACCACGGCCGACCGCGTGGTGCTCAAGGATTTTGAGGGCGGCGATCTATTCCAGGCCTGTCAGCCTGCCGAGGAGGTTGCACGCACCGGCAAGGACGCCATTCGCTTTGGCGCTATGAAGCCCGTCGGCCTCACCGACCCGCGTACCGGACGTCGCCCCTGGGCGGCGATTCAGCTGCGTGCCGAGAACAAGGAGAAGACCGCCTATAACCTGGTGGGCTTCCAGACCAACCTGACCTTTAGCGAGCAGAAGCGCGTCTTCCATATGGTGCCGGGCCTGGAGAACGCTGAGTTCTTCCGCTACGGTGTCATGCACCGCAATACCTTTGTCGACGCCCCGCACGTGCTCGATGGCACCTTTGCCGTGCCCGGTACCGGCGTGCGCCTGGCCGGTCAGATCACCGGCACCGAGGGGTACATGGAAGCCGTGGCGACAGGTCTGCTCGCGGCGCTCAACACCTATGCCGAGGCTATCGGTGCCGCGGGCGTCGAGTTGCCCCGCGTGGGCGCCCTGGGTGCGCTCGTGGGCTATGCGACCGATCCTGCCACCGTGGGCTATCAGCCCATGCATGTCAACTTTGGCCTGGTGCCGCCACTCGAGGATGGTAAGCGCCGCAGCAAGCGCGACCGCTACCAGGCCTATGCGGACCGTGCGCTCGAGGCCCTTGACGCCTATCTGGCTACTCGCCCCGATCTGTTTGGAGGCGACCGGTCATAGCCTTTGACCTGTACGACACCGTCGACTCGTTTATCGCCTATATCGCACGCGTCGAGGGTCTTTCTCCCAACACGGTGACGGCCTATGGCTCGAGGCTGGAGCGCTTCGCTGCCTGGTGCGAGCGCGAGGATATCGATGCTTTCGCTGCCGACGTGCGCACCATTCGTCGCTATCTTGTCGAGCTTTCGCGTGAGCAGGTGGCTCCCCGAACGCTTGCGGCGCACCTGTCGGCTATTCGATCTCTCTATCGCTGGATGGCTGCCGAGGGGATTGTCGAGGGCGATGCGGTCTCGGCGATCGCGTCGCCCAAGCTGCCGCGTGACCTGCCGGGCGTCCTTACGACCCAGCAGGTCGAGGCGCTGCTCAAGACGCCTGATACCTCAACACCCGCGGGACTGCGCGATGCGGCGATGCTCGAGTTGCTCTATGCCTCGGGTGCCCGCATCTCAGAGCTTGCGGCGCTCAATGTGGAATCCGTCTCATGGTCCGAGCGCACGCTGCGCCTGTGGGGCAAGGGAAGCAAGGAGCGCATCGTTCCTCTGTATCGTCGTGCGCTCGATGTGACGCGTCTCTATATTGAAGAGGGGAGGCCGGAGTTGCTCGCTCGGGCAAAGCGCCGCGACCTCGCTACCGGGCCGCATCCGCTGCTTATATCGGCGCGCGGCAATCGCATGAGCGCCGCGATGCTCCGGCGGCGGTTCCATACGCTGGCGACGCTCGCCGGCATTCCGGCTGACATCGCCCCGCATGCGATGCGCCATACCTTTGCGACCGACTTGCTCGAGGGCGGTGCGGACCTGCGCTCGGTTCAAGAGCTGCTAGGTCATGCGAGCCTGTCCACGACGCAGATCTACACGCATCTCACACCCGATCGGCTTAAGCGGGCTGTGGCTCAAGCCCATCCCCGCGGCGAATAGTGGCTGGGGCGTCCCGCGCCGCACTCAGGTGTGTGGTTTTGATTGCGGGTTGGCAGGAAGAGGCATTCCTGCTATCATTCATCGGGTTGCTTCGCGGCAACATGTTTTTATCACGCACGCGCGGCTACTTCATACCGTGGTGCCCGGGCTTTGGTAGCACATGTCCGGGTTGGTTTTGGAGGATGACCCCGCGCGGAGGCAAACCACAGGAGGTTTAACATGGCTACCAAGATTAATATCCGCACCCTGCTCGAGGCCGGCTGCCACTTCGGTCACCAGACCCGTCGCTGGAACCCCAAGATGAAGCCGTTCATCTTCGGTGAGCGCAACGGCATCTACATCCTCGACCTCAAGCAGACCATCCTCGACGCCGACCAGGCCTACACCTTCGTCAAGAACGTCGCCAAGGGTGGCAACGTGCTGTTCGTCGGCACCAAGAAGCAGGCTCAGGAGGCCGTCAAGAACGCTGCTGAGCGCGCCAACATGCCTTACATCAACCAGCGTTGGCTCGGCGGTATGCTGACCAACTTCGTCACCATCCGCTCCCGCATCAACCGCATGGAGGAGCTCGAGGCCATGGTCGAGGACGGCCGCATGGCTGTTCTGCCCAAGAAGGAGCAGGCTGTTCTCGGCAAGGAGCTCACTAAGCTCCAGACCAACCTCGGTGGCGCCCGCGACATGAAGGGTCTGCCCCAGGCTCTCTTCGTCATCGACACCAAGCGCGAGGAGAACGCCATCAAGGAGGCCCAGCGCCTGAACATCCCCGTCGTCGCCCTGATCGACACCAACTCCGATCCCGACGAGGTCGAGTACGGCATCCCCTGCAACGATGACGCTATCTCCGCTGTCACCCTTATGTGCGAGCTCATGGCTGACGCCTGCCTCGCTGGCTCCGGCAAGGAGCAGGTCTCCGAGGCCGAGATGGCCGCTGAGCCCAAGGCCGAGTAAATCAGTCTTAGTTAATTCTTTTTCATCTCTTTGAAAGGAACCACAATGGCCCAGATTACCGCCGCTATGGTCAAGCAGCTCCGCGAGATGACCGACTCCCCGATGATGGAGTGCAAGAAGGCTCTCGTCGAGGCTGACGGCGACATGGACGCCGCTGTCGACGTTCTGCGTAAGAACGGCCTTGCCAAGGCTGCCAAGAAGGCTGGCCGTGAGACCAACGAGGGCGCTGTCGCCGCGTTCGTCTCCGAGGATGGCAAGACCGGCGCTCTGCTCGAGCTCTCCTGCGAGACCGACTTCGTTGGCTCCAACGCCAAGTTCACTGGCTTTGCTTCCAAGGTCGCTGAGGTTGTCGCTACCACCGAGCCTGCTGACGTCGACGCTCTGCTCGAGAAGCCGATGGGCGAGGAGACCGTTTCCTCCGAGCTCACCGAGATGATTCACATCATGGGTGAGAACATGAAGATCTCCCGCTTCGCTGCCCGCAAGGCCGAGAACGGCGCGCTCGCTTCTTACATCCACATGGGTGGTAAGATCGGCGTCCTCGTCGAGTTCGCCTTCGAGAAGGCCGAGACCGCTCAGGCTGAGTCCTTCAAGACCTTCGCTCACGACGTTGCCCTTCAGGTTGCCGCCGTCGCCCCGATCTGCGCTACCCGCGATCAGGTTCCGGCCGAGACCGTCGAGCACGAGAAGCAGATCTACATGGCCCAGGCTGCCGAGTCCGGCAAGCCCGAGGCTATCCAGGAGAAGATGGCTGTCGGCCGTCTGGAGAAGTTCTACAAGCAGTCCGTGCTCACCGAGCAGGAGTTCATCAAGGACAGCTCCCTCACCATCAAGAAGTACGCTGAGCAGGTCTCCAAGGAGCTCGGCGACACCATTACCGTCGTTGCCTTTGACCGTCTGGTCCGTGGCGAGTAAATAAGCTCTTGTAGCTGGTAATGAGCAGGCTGTGGGTTTTACTCACAGCCTGCTTTTTCATGGCTCTTATCAGAGCCTTTGATATCATATTGAGAGTCTAATTAAAGGAGGATCGCTTTGTCCGACATCCGATATAAACGCGTGCTTCTTAAGCTTTCCGGCGAAGCACTGATGGGCGACGGCCAATATGGCATCGACCCCAAGGTTACCGACCATCTTGCCAAGCAGGTCAAGGAGCTGCTCGCCGTTGGTCATGAGGTCGGCGTCGTTGTCGGCGGCGGCAATATTTTCCGCGGCATGGCCGGCGCTGCCGGTGGCATGGAGCGTGCTCAGGCCGACTACATGGGCATGCTGGCAACCGTTATGAACGCGCTCGCCCTGCAGGATGCCTTCGAGCATAACGATGTTCCCTGCCGCGTGATGAGCGCTATCCAGATGAACGAGATCTGCGAGCCCTATATTCGCCGTCGCGCCATCAACCACCTTTCCAAGGGCAACGTCGTTATTTTTGCCGCCGGTTCGGGCAATCCGTACTTTACGACCGACACCGCCGCGGCTCTTCGTGCGTGCGAGATCGGCGCCGAGATTCTGATTAAAGCCACCAAGGTTGACGGCATCTACGACAAGGATCCCGTCAAGTGCGCCGATGCCGTCCGTTTTGACAAGATTACCTATCACGAGGTTCTCGTCCGCGGCCTGCAGGTTATGGATTCCACGGCTACGGCTCTGTGCCAGGATAACCGTATGCCGATTTTGGTCCTCAACATCGATGGCGAGGACACCGTCAAGCGCGCGCTTTCGGGTGAGCCCGTCGGCACGCTCGTCTATCAGGAGGATTAAGCATGGCAGAGAACATCACCGCCCATATGGACAAGTCGCTCGAGTCCCTCAAGCATAACTTCTCCAAGGTTCGTACCGGCCGCGCCAATGCCAACATTCTTTCCGACATCACCGTCGATTATTACGGTGTTCCCACGCCGGTCACGCAGGTTGCCGCCGTCAAGACCCCCGAGGCCCACATGCTGCTCATCGAGCCGTGGGACAAGGCACTCATCAATGCTATCGTCAAGGCCATCGGCGCTTCCGATCTGGGTATTACCCCCAACTCCGATGGCACCGTCGTTCGTCTGCCGTTCCCGGCTCCCACCGAGGAGCGCCGTCGCGAGCTCGTCAAGGAGTGCCGCGAGTACGCCGAGCAGGCCAAGGTGTCTATCCGTAACATCCGTCGCGACTTCAACAACAAGCTCGAGCGCGATGAGGAGCTCACCGAGGACGATGTCCGTCGCGAGCAGGCCAAGGTCCAGAAGCACACCGATGAGTATGTCGCCAAGGTCGAGGAGCTTCTGAAGGAAAAAGAAGCCGAGGTCATGGAGATCTAAGGTGCAATACGACGAGCATAAACTGGTCGAGTACTTTGCCGACGCCCCTGCGGGCGTCGGTTTTTCCGACCTTGACCTCAATAACATTCCGCACCATATCTCGTGCATCATGGACGGCAACGGTCGTTGGGCCACGTCGCGCGGTCTTGCACGCACCGAGGGCCACAAGGCGGGTATTGTCTCCCTTCGCGAGATTATTACTGCCTGCGTGCGCTTGGGCGTCGACGTGCTTTCGGCCTATGCGTTTTCTACCGAAAACTGGAACCGCCCGCAGCATGAGGTCAACGTCTTGATGCATCTGTTTGCCAAGACGTTTATCGACGAGTTGCCGCTTCTGAAGCGCGAAAACATGCGTGTTGTCTTTTTGGGTGACATTTCAGCGTTGCCCAAGAAGACGCGCGACGTTTTTGAACGCGGTCTTGCCGAGTGCGCCGATCACACTGGCATGACGCTGGCGCTTGCCGTCAACTACGGCGCGCGTGCCGAGATTACCCGCGCTGTCCGTCAGATCGCATTCGACGCTGCCGCCGGCAAGATCGATCCTGCCGCAATTGATGACGACATGGTGGCTTCCCACCTCTATACCGCCGGCCTTCCCGATCCTGAGCTTGTGATTCGCACTTCTGGTGAGCTGCGCCTTTCGAACTATCTGCTGTGGCAGGTGGCTTATTCTGAGTTCTACGTCACCGATACCTATTGGCCCGACTTTGATCGTTGGGGCCTTGTCGACGCCATTTTGGCCTATCAGGGCCGTGACCGTAGGTTTGGTGGACTGAGCAAGACCGAGGAGGCTTAATCGTGTCCGATCGTCCCAAGGCATCTGCTCCCAAGACGCCTGCGCGCAAAGCTGCCACTGCTGGCGCGCCTGCAGCGAAGAGCGGCACCGGTACGTGGCTGGCGGGCTTTATTACCCGTGCCGCCGCCGGTATCGTCTACGCCGTTGTCTTTATCCTGTGCCTGGTTTTGGGTATCGTGCCCACGGCCATCTTTGTTTCTGTCATGAGCGGTCTGTGCTGCTATGAGTTTTTCCGTATGACAAGGCTCGATGGCAAGATGGCTAACGAGCGCATGGGTATCGCTGCCGCCGTACTCTTTCCGCTTTCGGCGTTGGGCGATTCGATGTTGCTGAATGCCCTGCTTTTTGCTCTGATGCTCGCTGTGGGCATTTGGTATGTCTGGTCGCCGCGTACCCGCATCTCTGATGTGGCCGTGACGCTCATGGGTCCCATTTACACTGGCTTTATGCTGTCGGCTATCGTGCTGCTGCGCGATGCCGTGCCCGGTTTTGCCGGCGCCCTGCTTTCGGTGGGCGTTTGCGCGTCCCTTTGGGTCTCCGATTCGTTTGCCTACATCGTGGGCAGCCGTATCGGCAAGCATAAGATGGTTCCCAAGATCTCTCCCAAAAAGAGCTGGGAGGGGTTTGTCGGCGGCATCCTGGGCTCGGTTTTGATTTGGCTCATCCTGTGGGCGACGCACCTCTACAAGCTCAGCCTGCCCTATGCGCTGCTGTGCGGCGTGGTCGTGTCCATTCTGGGCGTTATCGGCGACCTTATCGAGTCGCGCATCAAGCGCGGTGTGGGCGTCAAGGATTCCGGTAACCTTATCCCGGGCCACGGCGGCATGCTCGATCGAAGCGATTCGCTTATCTTCGGCTGCATCACCGCGCAGCTGATGCTGATGATCGGAGGCGTGCTGTAATGTCATTCCAGACGACGTATGGCCCCGATGGACGCCTCCGTGTTGCCATCCTGGGTTGTACGGGCTCTATCGGCACCCAGGCACTCGATGTGTGCCGTCAGCATGCTGATCGCCTGCAGGTGACGGCGCTGTCCGTTAATTCCAGCACCTCTGAGCTCGTTGCCGCTGCCCGCGAGTTCTCGGTTCCGGCGGTTGCCGTGGCCGATGTCGCTCACGGCGATGACGCCGTGCTGCAGGAGTTGCCCGAGGGAACGAAGCTCGGCGTTGGCGCGCAGGCGGTTTGCGAGCTCGCGCGTCGCGACGATGTCGACTGCGTGCTCGTTGCTATTGTGGGCGCCGCCGGTCTCGAGGCGAGCCATGCGGCCTTGACCTCAAATAAGCGCCTTGCCCTTGCCAACAAGGAGTCCCTCGTCGTCGGTGGCGACTTGCTTATGCCGTTGGCACAACCGAGCCAGCTTATTCCAGTCGACTCTGAGCACTCCGCCATCTACCAGTGCTATCTGGGGGAGGACCCGCGCGAGGCTCATTGTATTTGGCTCACCTGCTCGGGCGGTCCGTTCTTTGGCCGCACGCGCGACGAGCTCAATCGCGTGACGCGTGCCGATGCCCTCGCACATCCCACGTGGGCCATGGGTGCCAAGATCACCATCGACTCCGCCACCCTCATGAACAAGGGCCTGGAGCGCATTGAGGCCATGCATCTGTTTAACTGCGACCTCGATTTCATTAACGTGGTCGTGCAGCGTCAGTCCAAGATTCACTCTATGGTCGAGTTCGCCGACGGCTCCGTGATGGCGCATCTCGGTGCTTCCGACATGCGTATTCCCATCCAGTTCGCGTTCTCGTATCCCGAGCGTTGGGATACCCCGGCGCCTCGTATCGATTTCCGCGAGCTGGGGCAGCTCACGTTTGATGCTGCCGACATGGATACCTTCCGCTGTCTGGCACTGGCCGAACGTGCCGGCAAGACGGGTGGCACCATGCCGTGCGTGCTCAATGCCGCCAACGAGGTCGCCGTCGATGCCTTCCTGAACGATGGCTGCAGCTTTACCGATATCGATCGCATTGTGGAATCCTGCATGGATTCCCACGATATGCAGGCGGTCGATTCGTTTGAGCAGCTTCGCGACATCGATGCATGGGCGCGTGAAAAGGCTGCGCAGGTGCTCGCCGCAACCCGTTCCTAACCCATAAGGATTGCTTTTTCGTTTTATGGATACTGTTCTGAGCGTTCTCTCATCGGTCTTTTGGGGCCTGCTGATGCTTTCCGTCCTTGTGTTTTTGCACGAGGGCGGCCACTTTTTGGCGGCGCGTGCCTGCGGCGTCCGCGTGACCGAGTTCTTTTTGGGCCTGCCGTGTCGCTTTGACATCCATTACACGTCACGTCGCATTGGAACCAAGTTTGGCGTGACCCCGCTGCTGCTGGGTGGCTACGCTGCCATCTGCGGTATGGATCCGACCGACGTCTCGTGCGCCGATCGCGTGCTCGCGGCTATCTATCGTCATGGTCGCGTGACCGTGGCCGACCTTGCCGCCGAGCTCGAGCTATCCGAGGAGGTTGTGCTCGAGGCATGCGCCTTGCTCTTGGGTTGGGGCTCTATCGCGCCTTGGTATGAGGAAGGGGAGAAGCCCTCGCCGAGCTACTATCCCGCCAAGTATCAGACGCTGCCACGAGATGCGGCGGGTTACACCACCTTTGACGGCCGCCGTTTCGATCGAGAGCATGCGACTACCGAGGGCGATGTGTGGGAGCTGCCGTGCGGCGAAGCCGAGTTCCTTGCGCAAGAGCGTTCGCATACCTATCTGGGCCAGGGTTTTCTCAAGCGCGCCTTTATGCTGCTCGCGGGCATTCTCGTCAATATCCTGACGGGCTTTTTGCTGCTTATGAGCATCTACTCTATTGCGGGTGTCACCGTGCCGATGGATACCAACGTGATCGGTCAGGTTGACGAGGGGTCTATTGCCGCCAAGGCGGGTATCGAGGGCGGCGACGCGATCCTTTCGGTTGACGGAGTATCGTGCTCTACCTGGATGGACGTTTACGATGCCATCGGCAAGGCCGCCGGTAAGGACGATATCGCCATTGAGTATGAGCGCGACGGCAAGCAGCATTCGACCTCGGTTGCGCTCAAAGAGGACGAGCGCCTAGGTGTGTATGCCTCTACGCAGGTGGTCCGTTTAGACCCCATCACGTCGGCTCGTCTTTCGTTCTCCTATGTCGTGCAGACAGCGGAGGGCGTGATGCGCCTGCTCCAGCCGCAGCATACGATGGAGATTCTCGATCAGTCTTCTTCGATCGTGGGCATTAGCGTTATGTCCTCACAGGCTGCTGCTGCCGGCCCTGCCACGTTCCTTTCGTTTGCCGCCCTCATTTCGTTCTCGCTTGGCTTTATGAACCTGCTGCCCATCCCACCACTCGATGGCGGCAAGCTGGTCATCGAGATCATTCAAAAGATTGCTGGCCGCGAGCTTCCGCTCAAGGTCCAGACGATTGTGAGCTATGTGGGCATCGCGCTCTTTGCGCTGCTGTTTGTCTATATGCTTCGTTCCGACGTCCTTCGATTTATCCTGTAGGGGAGTGTTTGGATTGTCTTTATCCCATCCTTTGCCTCGCGAGTTGACGCGCCCCGTGCATGTGGGCGGTGTGCAGATCGGTGGCGGCGCGCCGGTGGTGGTCCAATCCATGACCTGCACCGATACCGCTGACGCCCAGGCAACGCTTGCGCAAGTGTGCGCGTTGGCGCAGGCTGGCTGCGATATCGTGCGTGTGAGCGTGCCCACCGAGGCCGCGCTTGAGGGTTTCCGCATCATCTGTGCCGAGTCTCCGGTGCCAATCGTTGCCGATATCCACTTTAACCACAAGCTGGCCATTGGTGCCGTTGAGGCCGGTGCTGCCAAGCTGCGCATCAATCCCGGTAATATCGGCGATTGGGCCAAGGTTGACGCGGTGATCGATGCTGCGGGTGCAGCGGGCTGTGCGATTCGTATCGGCGTCAATGCCGGTTCGCTTGAGCAGGATATCGCCGAGCGCGACGACCTCACGCAGCCCGAAAAGCTCGTGATGTCGAGCGAGCGTTTCGTCAAGCATTTTGAAGACCGCGGCTTTACGAACATTGTGCTTTCGGCCAAGGCCCATAGCGTGCAAACGACGCTCGATACCTATCGAGCCTTGTCGCGTGAGATTCCCCACGTTCCGCTTCACCTGGGCGTAACCGAGGCGGGTACCAAGCTTCAGGGCACCATTAAGAGCTCTGTAGGCTTGGGTATCTTGCTTTCTGAAGGCATCGGCGACACCATGCGTGTGTCGCTCACGGCCGATCCGGTTGAGGAGCCGCCGGTCGCTTGGGGTATTCTGCAGTCGCTGGGCCTGCGTCGCCGTGGCCCCGAGATTGTCTCGTGCCCCACATGTGCGCGCTGTCAGGTTAACCTCATTCCCATCGCCGAGGAGGTCACCGAGCGGCTTAAGAACTACTCCGCGCCGCTTTCGATCGCCGTGATGGGATGTGCCGTTAATGGCCCCGGCGAGGCTTCCGACGCCGACCTAGGTGTGGCCTGTGGACGAGGTCAGGGCCTGCTCTTTTCGCATGGCCAGATCATTGGTAAAGTAGCTGAGGATCAAATTGTCGACGCGCTCATGGCCGAGGTCGACAAGCTTATTGAGGAGAAATAAATGACTCGAGCAATGTATATGTCTAAGCTTTATGCGCCGACGCTTAAAGAGGATCCGGCGGACGCTGAGCTCGCCAGCCACCGCCTGCTGCTCCGTGCCGGCATGATCCGCAAGGAGGCCGCCGGTCTGTATTCTTATCTGCCGCTCGCATGGCGCTCGATCCGCAAGATCGAGAACATCGTGCGCGACGAGATGGATGCTGCCGGCGCCCAGGAGCTCATGATGCCCATTATGGTCGATGCCGAGCTGTGGCGTGAGTCCGGCCGTATCGATGCCTATGGCAAGGAGCTTGTGCGCTTTGACGACCGTCATGGTCGCGAGTTCGTCCTGGGCCCCACGCACGAGGAGACCGTCACGGCCCTGGTGCGCAACGAGCTGCGCTCCTACAAACAGCTGCCCGTCAACCTGTACCACATCCAGGATAAGTTCCGCGACGAGTTCCGTCCCCGCTTTGGCCTGATGCGCGGCCGCGAGTTCATCATGAAGGACGCCTACAGCTTCTCTGCCACGCAGGAGAGTCTGCAGGAGGAGTACGACAAGATGAAGCAGGCCTACGCCAACATCTGTGAGCGCTGCTACATCAAGGCCCTGCCCGTTGTCGCCGACTCCGGCGAGATCGGTGGCGATACCTCCGTCGAGTACATGGCTTTGGCTGACGCCGGCGAGGCTTCGCTCGTCTATTGCGATGACTGCGGTTTTGCCGCCGATGACGAGGCTGCAAGCACCAAGGTTGTCGTGACCGAGGGTCCTGGCGACGGTACGCTTACCAAGGTCGAGACTCCGGGCATGGGCACCATCGATGCCGTTGCAAAGTTCTTTGGGTTCCCCGAGAACGGCACGCGCAAGTCGCTGGCACTCATCGACGCCGAGGGCAAGCCTGTTGTGGCCATTGTTCCGGGCGACCACGAGCTCAATGACTGCAAGGCCGAGCACGTCTTTGGCAAGGGCTATCGCATGATGACCGACGAGGAGCTCCAGACCTACGGTCTGCATAAGGGCTTTATCGGACCGGTTAACCTGCCCGAGGGCATTCGTCTGGTGTGCGACGAGAGCCTGCGCGAGTCCAAGCAGTGGGCCTGCGGTGCCAACGAGGTCGATTATCACTTTACCGGCGCCTGCCCCGAGCGCGACTTTACCGTCGATGAGTGGGCCGATCTGGTAACCGTCGTTGCCGGCGATCCCTGCCCGCACTGTGGCAAGCCGCTTTCCGCTGCCCGCGGTATCGAGGTCTCCCAGGTCTTCCAGTTGGGCACCAAGTATTCCGAGGCCATGGGTGCCACCTTTATGGACGAGGACGGCAAGGAGAAGCCGCTTATCATGGGCTGCTACGGCGTTGGTGTGTCCCGCTCGCTCGCTGCCGTCGTGGAGCAGCACAACGACGAGCACGGTATTGTTTGGCCGGTCTCCGTTGCCCCGTACGAGGTCGCGGTGATTCCGCTCGATCCCAAGAAGGAGGAGTGCGCTACCGTTTGCGATCAAATCGTCGAGGCTCTGTGCGCCGAGGGCATCGAGGTTGTCGTCGATGACCGTGACGAGCGTCCCGGCTTTAAGTTTGCCGACAATGACCTTATGGGCTTCCCGTATCAGGTGATTCTTGGCAAGCGCGGCCTTAAGAACGGTACCGTTGAGCTCAAGGACCGTGCTACGGGTGAGCGCGAGGACGTGGCGATCGATGAGGTTGTCGCCAAGGTCGCCGACCTTGTGAAGGCAGCACGCCGTTAATCGAGCCCGCTGCGTTGAATGCGCTTACGAAGCGGCCCAGCGTCTCTCTTGGGAGAGGTGCAGGGCCGCTTTTGCGTCTAAGAATCTTTTATAGCTAAAAGGAAAACCCCACAGCCCATGCGAGCTGCGGGGTTTTCCCATTGTGCCTCCGATGCGAAATAAATCGCTCAGATATTACTGATAATCGACGACGTCGATCCAGTTCTTCAGGAACTCATCGTTCACGTTGCGCTTACGAGCGAGCTCGGAAGCGGCGACGATGCTCGTCCACTGACGCACGACCTGCATGGGCATGTCGGCACGGTCGCAGTAGAGCTCCAGGTAGGCCTCGGCCTGGTCCTTGCTGTTGAGGGCAAAGAGCAGGTAGGTGGTGGCAACGTCGGCAGCAGGGGAGCCCTGGGTGGCGTGTGCCCAGTCGCACACATAGAGCTGGCCGTCGTCGCCGACGATGACGTTGGAGGGGTTGAAGTCGCCGTGGCAGACCTTGAACTCCTTGGTCATGCCGTCCAGACGCTCCTGAAGGTTGTAGCGCGTGGTGGCATTGAGCTGATCAAGGCTGTCGATCATGCGGGCGAACTTGTCGCGCTGACGGTTGAGCAGCGGGGAGGTGTAGCCGTGGATCTCAATCTGGAGGTCGACGAACATCTCGAGGTACTCACCAAAGCGCTGGGGCTCGGCAGTCATCTTCTCGGCAAGGGTGGTGCCCGGAACCTTCTCGGTCACGAGCGCCCAGCCGTTGGCGTTCTCGAGCTGAGAAACCTCGAGAGCCTTGGGGCTGCGGATGCCGCACTCATTGATGCGGGCAAGATTCAAAGCCTCGTTGAACACGTCGGAGACAGGCTTGGTCTCGTTAAAGACCTTGACGATCTTGTCGCCCAGGTCGTAAACGACCTTGTTGCCGCGACGGACGAGCTCGGTCTTGGAATCGGGTAGCAGCATGGTTGCATCCTTTCAACGATGCGATAGAAGCGACGGCGGGGGTGTGTGAAACACCCGTGCACCCCCGCCGTTAAAAACCGTGCTAAAACTAGCAGACGGCGTAGTCCTGAGGCTCGCGGCCGTAGTAGGCGTCCAGGTAGAGCTCCTTGATCTCGCTCATGAGCGGGTAGCGCGGGTTAGCGCCGGTGCACTGGTCGTTGAATGCCTGCTCGGTCATCTCGTCGAGGGTGTCGAGGAAGTACTGCTCGTCAACACCGTAGTCGGCGATGGTCTTCTTGACGCCGATGAAGTCCTTGAGCTCCTCGAGCTTCGTGATGAAGTTCTCGAAGACCTCCTTGTCGTCCTTGCCCTCGATGCCGCAGTACTTGGCCATCTCGGCGTAGTTGTGCAGCGCGTTGGGGTAAGGATACTGGGAGAAGGTACCCATCTTGACGGGAGCCTCGGCGGCGTTGTAGCGCATGACGCGGGTCAGGATGACGGCGTTAGCGATGCCGTGGGGCAGGTGATGGAAAGCGCCGAGCTTGTGAGCCATGGAGTGGTTGAGGCCCAGGAAGGCGTTGGCGAAGGCCATACCGGCCATGCAGGAGGCGTTGTGCATCTCCTCGCGGGCGTGCGGGTCCTTGGCGCCGTTCGTGAAGCTGGAGGGCAGGTTCTCAAAGACGAGCTTGGCAGCGCGCTCGGAGAGGCCCTTGGTGTAGTCGGAAGCCATGATGGAGACGTAGGACTCGATGGCGTGGGTCATGACGTCGATGCCGGAGGCAGCGGTCAGGCCGCGCGGGGCGGTCATGCAGTTGTCGGCGTCGACGATAGCCATGTTGGGGAGCAGCGCGTAGTCGGCGAGCGGCCACTTGATGCCGGTCTCCTTGTCGGTGATGATGGCGAACGGCGTGCACTCGGAGCCGGTACCCGAGGAGGTCGGGACGGCGACGAAGTAGGCCTTCTTGCCCATCTCGGGGAAGGTGAAGATACGCTTGCGGATGTCCATGAAGTCCATGGCCATGTCCTCAAACTTGCACTCGGGGTGCTCGTACATCATCCACATGATCTTGCCGGCGTCCATAGCGGAGCCACCGCCGACGGCGATGATGACGTCCGGCTCAAAGAGAGCCATCTGCTTGGCGCCGCGACGTGCGCACTGCAGCGACGGATCGGGCTCGACGTCGTAGAAGCAGTCGTGGGCGATGCCCATCTCGTCGAGCTTGGCCTCGATGGCGCGGGTGTTGCCATTCTTGAAGAGGAACTGGTCGGTGACGATGAAGGCACGCTTCTTGCCCATGACGTTGCCCAGCTCGTCGAGGGCGACGGGCGTGGAACCCTTCTTGAAGTAGACCTTCTCGGGAGCGCGGAACCACAGCATGTTCTCACGGCGCTCGGCCACAGTCTTAACGTTGATCAAGTGCTTCACCCCAACGTTCTCGGAGACGGAGTTGCCGCCCCAGGAGCCGCAGCCCAGGGTCAGAGACGGCTTCATGCCAAAGTTGTACAGGTCACCGATGCCACCGTGCGAGGACGGGGTGTTGATGACGATACGGCAGGCCTTCATGACGTGCTCGAACAGGCTGATCTTCTCGGCCTGGGCGGGGTGCACGTACAGAGAGGCGGTGTGGCCCGGGCCACCGGCGAGCACCAGGTGCTCGGCCTTGTCGACGGCCTCCTGGAAGTCCTTGGCGTGGTACATGGCCAGGACCGGGGAGAGCTTCTCGTGGGAGAACTCCTCCTTGGCGGGGTCGGTGGAGGTGACCTCGGCGATCAGGATCTTGGTCTTGGCGGGAACCTCGATGCCGGCGAGCTCGGCGATCTTGGCGGCAGCCATGCCGGGGATGCGGTGATCGAGAGCACCGTTCTTGAACATGGCGGCACGCAGGGCCTCCATCTCGGCACCCTGCTTGACGAAGTAGCAGCCGCGCTTCTGGAACTCGGCCTTAACCTGGTCGTAGATGCTGTCGATGACGGTCACGGACTGCTCGGAAGCGCAGATCATACCGTTGTCGAAGGTCTTGGAGTGAATGATGGAGTTGACGGCGAGCAGCACGTCGGCGGTGTCGTCGATGATGACCGGGGTGTTACCGGCGCCAACGCCCAGGGCGGGCTTGCCCGAGGAGTAGGCGGCCTTGACCATGCCCGGGCCACCGGTGGCGAGGATGATGTCGACGTCGCGCATGACCATGTTGGTCAGCTCGATGGAGGGGACATCGACCCAGCCGATGATGCCCTCGGGGGCGCCGGCCTTGACGGCGGCGTCAAGCACGAGCTTGGCGGCGGCGATGGTGCACTTGGCGGCTGCCGGGTGCGGGGAGATGATGATGGCGTTGCGGGTCTTCAGGCAGATCAGCGTCTTGAAGATCGCGGTGGAGGTGGGGTTGGTCGTCGGGATGACGGCGCCCACGATGCCGATAGGCTCGGCAATCTTGGTGATGCCGTAAGCCTCGTCGCGCTCCAGAACGCCACAGGTCTTGGTGTTCTTGTAAGCGTTGTAGATGTACTCTGCGGCGTAGTGGTTCTTGATGACCTTGTCCTCAAGAACGCCGCGGCCGGTCTCCTCGATGGCCATCTTCGCCAACGGGATACGAGCCTTGTTGGCGGCCATGGCGGCCTCATAGAAGATCTTGTCGACCTGCTCCTGCGTGTACGTAGCAAAAAGCGCCTGGGCCTCTCGCATCTGAGCGAGCTTAGCCTCAAGCGCCTCTACGTTGTCCACAATTGCGGGAGTAGTGTTTTCCGGTGACTTTTTCACCATTTGTGTCTCCTTGCGATCGGAGATTTACCCTACGTCTTGCATGATAGCAAGAAATAATTCGGTGAACGGTAAGATTCCTTTAAAAGGCACACTAAAACGCTTCAATAAACTGAAGCGTTTTAACTAAAACTATTTGCCTGCTGCATCGCCCCGCTCAAAAGGCACACTACGCTCATTCGCTCATTGGGGACAGACTTACATGAGTGCTTTCACTCATTTGGGACAGACATCGTTTTGCCATTTTGCCGTTCTGGGCCTGTTTTTGCCGCTCATTGGATATAAATAGATCACAGGCTCAGCATTTCGCGTTCCTTCTCTCCTTTTAGGTGTTGCCTGTTCAGTTTTTGAAAGGAGAGATTATGCCCCGATGCGCCCGCGCCGTTTCGCTCACCGGCTATTACCACGTCTTTGACCGTGGCAACTCCAAACAGATTATTTTTGAAGATGACTCTGACCGATATCGTTTCTTATCGGACATCTCGGACAGGTTTGCACGCCATAAAGTGGCAGTGTTGGCTTGGTGCCTTATGGACAACCACTTCCATTTGATGGTTGATGACCCATATGACAACCTTTCAAAGGCAATGCAGTGCGCACTGACGGCGTATGCTAAGTATTTCAATGGGAAAACGGGAAGAACGGGCCATCTGTTTGACAATCGCTATTCGCGTGTTGCGGTTGAGTCGGACACACAGGCGGTGCAGCTACTCGATTATATCCATCTCAATCCTGTGAAAGGTGCGCTTGACTCGCTCGATGCGTACCGCTGGTCAAGCTATAAGGCGTATCAGCTGGGCTATGATCCCTTTGACATCTGTGATGCGGCCCCTATGCTCTATATTGTCGGTGGCTCCCGTTGCTATTGCGAGCATCTCGAGGAAGTTGCCGGGCGCATCTGGTTAATGGAGGTTCTTCCACGCCGGCGGATCCCCGATGAGGAGGCCCTTTCCGTTGCGCGCGAAGTTCTGCCGAGCATAGATCCTGCACTGCTCAAAGCCCTGCCACGCCCCGAACGCGATGCGTGTCTGCTGAGGCTTAGGCGGGCGCATCTCACGGTCAAGCAAATTGCCCGTATCACCGGCATCGGCGCTACAAGCGTGACCAAGGCAACTGCAGGCTGGAAGGATGCTGCGTGAGGCAGGGGCCGGAGCCAGTCAGTGCGTCGCATGCGTGCTTCATGTCTGTCCCCAATGCGTGAAAGCACTCATGTAAGTCTGTCCCCAATGAGTGCAAAAAGGCGCCCTCCGTAGGGGAGGGCGCCTTTGGTAAGTTCTATATGAACGCGAGGTCTTTGACCCGGAGAGTCCGAGGTACTTGTTGGTAAGACCTTATTTACGAGCGCGCAACCTTGCCGGACTTGAGGCAGGTGGAGCAAACGTTCATCTTGCGACGGTGACCATCGACGACGACGTAAACGCGCTGGATGTTGGGGCGGAACTTACGGTTGGTGACGCGGTGAGAGTGGCTGATGGAGCGACCGGCAACGGGGTGCTTACCGCAAACTTCGCAAACTTTGGACATAACTGACCCTCCTTGGGCGACAAACGAACATGTCGCGTTAACAAACAAGCCTGAACTATAGCACAGAAGCAGCTCCCTGTGCGTAATCTACACAGAGATATTCCTCTTTTGGCGATAGTGCTCACGCAACGGCCCTGGACGTAGATCCGATTTGCGTGCAGCAGAGGGGATTATGCCAGCTCGTGCGTGCGTTTTCAAGCTCGTCCCACAAATATATATAGGTTTATTGAGCTTTGGGCTCCGTTTACGGATTGCTCTGTATTTATGCTCGCAATTAAGCTCGAGGTTGGCTACACTATCCCTTGACCATTAAAGGGGTACGAGATACCCACATGGAATTACATAGCTGCCCAAAGAGCAGCCCTTCCTGTGGGTGTCTGGTCCGCTTTAAGCGGTCGGGCATCTATTTTTTTGACTGTGTCAGCAGTCAAGACATGTGAGGAAGGAGATCGATGGGCACGACTTCCCCCAAGGCGGTCATCATGGACGAGACCGCCGTCAATCGAGCGATGACCCGCATCGCGCACGAGATTCTCGAGCGCAACGAGGGCTGTGAAGACCTCGCTCTGGTCGGCATCGTCACGCGCGGCGACCTTCTGGCAAAGAAGCTCGCCGAGGAGATCAAGGAGATCGAGGGCGTCGACGTTCCGCTCGGCAGCCTCGACATCAGCTTCTACCGCGATGACTATGCGACCAATTTCGCTCCCGCGATCCACGCCACCAACATTCCCTTTAGCGTCGACGGCAAGCGCGTCGTTTTGGTGGACGACATCCTGTACACGGGTCGTACCATTCGCGCCGCTCTGGACGCCGTCATGGACTTGGGCCGTCCGAGCCGTATTGAGCTGGCAGTTCTCGTTGACCGCGGTCACCGCGAGCTCCCCATCTCGCCGGACTTTGTCGGCAAGAACGTTCCCTCGTCGCATGAGGAGAACGTGCACCTATATATGAAGGAAGTCGACGGCCACACCGCCGTCGAGATTAACGACGTCGCGCCGGGTTCCCACGTGGGCTCCGCGCCGCTGGGAGGTGAGTAGTACCGTGGCGTTCAACCATAAGCACCTGATCGACATTACCGAGTACTCCGAAGAGGACATCAAGCTCATCCTCGAGACCGCCAAGGCGTTCTCCGAGGTCAACGAGCGTGCGATCAAGAAGGTCCCCACGCTCAAGGGCAAGACCATCGTCAACATGTTCAACGAGCCTTCGACGCGCACCCGCAGCTCTTTCGAGCTCGCCGAGAAGCGTCTTTCGGCCGATAGCCTCAACTTTGGTGGCTCCTCGACCTCCACGGTCAAGGGCGAGAGCCTTGTCGACACCGTCGAGACCCTTAACGCCTATAAGATCGACTGCATCGTCGTGCGCGACAAGCACGCCGGCGCTCCCTACATCGTCACGCAGAACTCGCCCGCGAGCGTCATCTGCGCCGGTGACGGCAAGCACAACCATCCTACGCAGGCCCTGCTCGACCTGTACACCATCTGGGAGCACAAGGGTGACTTCCACGGTCTGAAGGTCGCCGTCGTCGGCGATATCGCCCACTCCCGCGTCTGCGGCTCGCTGATCCCCGCCCTTAAGATCATGGGCTGCGAGACCTACGCCGTCGCCCCCGGCACGCTGCTGCCGCCGTCGCCCGAGGTCCTAGGCTGCGACCACGTGACGAGCGACCTCGATTCCGTCCTGCCCGAGCTGGACGTCGTCTACATGCTGCGCGTGCAACAGGAGCGCCTCGAGGGTGCCCCGTTCCCGACCATTCGCGAGTACCACAAGCTCTTCGGCCTGACCAAGGACCGCGAGAAGCTCATGAAGCCCGACGCGATCATCTGCCACCCGGGCCCCATCAACCGCGGCGTCGAGTTCGACTCCTATATGGCCGACCACCCGCAACGCTCCGTCATCCTGGAGCAGGTCTACGCCGGTATCTGCGTGCGTATGGCTATCCTGTATCTGCTGCTTGGAGGTGCCGATAATGGCCTTGCTTCTTAAGAATGCCCACGTCGTCGACCCGTCCGTCGAGCTTGACGGTGTCGTTGACGTCCTGATTGACGGCGACAAGATCGCCGAGGTCGGCGAGAATCTCGCCGTCGAGGGGGCCGAGGTCCGCGACCTTTCCGGCAAGTACCTCGTCCCCGGTCTGGTGGACATGCACGTTCACCTTCGCGAGCCCGGCTACGAGGTCAAAGAGGACATCGAGAGCGGCACCCGCGCAGCTGCCAAGGGCGGCTTTACCGGCGTGTGTGCCATGCCCAACACCGATCCCGTCACCGATAACGGCACCGTCGTGGAGTTCGTCAAGTCCCGTGCTGCCGAGGTCGGTCACTGCCGCGTCTATCCGTCGGGCGCCATGACCCGCGGTCTTAAGGGCGAGGCCATGT
Source organism: Collinsella aerofaciens (assembly GCF_040910185.1). Classification (GTDB taxonomy): domain Bacteria; phylum Actinomycetota; class Coriobacteriia; order Coriobacteriales; family Coriobacteriaceae; genus Collinsella; species Collinsella aerofaciens_BF. The sequence continues at coordinate 63,972 of NZ_JBDGBA010000005.1, forward strand.
CCGAGATGGGCGATATGGTCGCCCACGGCGCCGTGGCCTTCACCGATGACGGTCGCGGCGTGCAGGGCGCGGGCATGCTCCGTCGCTGCATGGACTACGGCAAGATGTTCGGCAAGGTTTTTATGAGCCATTGCCAGGACGAGGACCTGGTCGGCCACGGCCAGATCAACGAGGGCAAGGTTTCGACCCGTCTGGCTCTCGAGGGTTGGCCGGCTGCTGGCGAGGAGCTTCAGATCGCCCGCGACATCGAGATCGCCAAGCTGACCGGTGCCAAGCTGCACATCCAGCACATCTCCACCGCTCACGGCCTGGAGCTCGTGCGTGCCGGTAAGGCCGCCGGTGTTCAGGTTACCTGCGAGGCTACCCCGCACCACATGTTCCTGACCGAGAACGACCTGGACGAGACCTACAACACCTCGCTCAAGGTCAATCCGCCGCTGCGCACCGACGAGGACGCCGAGGCTATCCGTCAGGGTGTCATCGACGGTACCGTCGACGTTATCGTCACCGATCACGCTCCCCACACCCCGTGGGAGAAGGCCCGCGAGTTTGAGCTTGCGCCCTTTGGCATGATTGGCCTCGAGACCTCGCTGTCGCTCGTACTCACCGAGCTGGTCAACACGGGCAAGATGAGCGTGGGCCGCATGGTCGAGCTCATGGCCATCAAGCCGCGCGAGATCCTGGGCCTCGACCAGGTTCAGGTCAAGGCGGGCTCCGTTGCCGACCTGACCGTGTTCGACCCCTCTGCCACCTGGACGGTCGGCGAGGACGGTTATGAGTCGCGCGCCGAGAACTCCGGTTTTGCCGGCCGCACGCTTACCGGTCGTGCCACCGATGTGTTTGTCGGCGGTAAGCAGACGCTCGCCGACGGCTGCATCTGCTAGCATAGCCTTATCGCTTTTGTGCGCGGTGCCCTTGCGGTGCCGCGCTTTCTGTTCGTTTTGACCATGCAATCGCATGGGGGATTGGAGCGTCTATGCCCACACCTTCCACTGCACGCATGCACGACTTCGAGGTCGTCTCGAACCAGGAGATCGCCGACGGCATCTTCTCGCTCGTCATCTCGGCCCCCAAGCTTGCAAGTGCGCTCAAGCCCGGTCAGTTTGTGAACATTGCCGTGCCCGGCGATGCGTCCTCGTTGCTTCGCGTGCCCCTGAGCTTCTATCGCGCCGACGCCGAGGCCGGTACCGTCGAGCTGTGGTACGCCGTCGTGGGCGACGATACCCGTCGTTTGTCCCAGATGGGCCCTGGCTCCACCTCTAACCTGCTGGGCCCCGGTGGCCGTGGCTGGATGGTACCCGAGGGCACCAGGAAGGCCCTGCTCGTCGCCGGTGGCATCGGCGTTCCGCCTGTACTGTGTCTTGCCGGTATGCTTGCCGAGCAGGGTGTTGATGTGGATGTGTGCCTGGGCTTTGGCACCGCTTCCAAGGCCGTGGGTGTCGATGAGTTCCGCGCGCTGGGCGCCACGGTTAACGTGTGCACCGACGATGGCACGCTGGGCACGCACGGTTTTTGCACCGACCCGGCAGCCGAGCTGCTCGGCGAGGGCGGCTACGACTATGTGGCCAGCTGCGGCCCCGCTGTCATGATGAAGAAAGTCGCCGCCGCTGCCGCCGAGGCCGGTGCGTACTGCGAGGTGTCGCTTGAGCGCATGATGAGCTGTGGCTTTGGCGCCTGCAACACCTGCAATGTCGAGACGGTCGACGGTATGAAGGGCGCCTGCATGTGCGGCCCCGTGTTCGATGCTTCCAAGGTGGTGGTCTTCTAGTGGGTACCGTGAACATGGCCGTCGATTTCGGCGGCGTCAAGATGCAGAACCCCATCAACACCGCAGCCGGTACCTTTGGCTACGGTTGGCAGTTCCAGAACTTCTTTGATGTTTCCCAGCTAGGCGCCATCACCACCAAGGGTTGCGCTGCCGAGCCCTGGCCCGGCAACCCCGCGCCCCGCATGGCCGAGATTCCCGGCGGTATGATCAACTCCGTGGGCCTTCAGAACCCCGGCGTGGCTGCCTTTGCCCGTGAGTCCGGTCCGTGGCTCGAGCAGCTCTCCAAGGACGGTTGCCAGGTCATCTGCCAGGTCGCCGGTCACTCCGTTGACGAGTTTGTCCGCGCACTCGAGATGTATGTTGAGCTGTGCCCCTGGGCTGCCGGCTATGAGATCAACGTGAGCTGCCCTAATATCGCCGCCGGCGGTGCCGCCATGGGCTCTACGCCCGAGGGCGCCTCTTCCGTTATGGCTGCCTGCCGTAAGGTGACTGATAAGCCGCTGTTCGTGAAGATGGCGCCGGTCAACGTCGCCGAGATCGCCAAGGCCCTCGAGGCTGCCGGCGCCGACGGTCTTTCAGTCATCAACTCCATCCAGGGCATGGCCATCGACGTCCATACCCGCAAGTCCCGCGTGGCCAAGCCCAAGGGCGGCCTTTCGGGCCCGCTGTGCCACCACATCGCCGTGCGCATGGTCTGGGAGGTTGCCCAGGCCGTCGATATCCCCATCAACGGTGTCGGCGGTGTCATGACGGGCGAGGATGCGGCCGAGTTTATCCTGGCTGGCGCCACCTGCGTGTCGGTCGGTATGGCCAACTTCGTCGATCCGTGCGCTTCGCTCAAGATCGCGCACGAGCTCGAGGCCTGGGCGGAGTCCCAGGGCGTAAAGGACATCAACGAGCTGGTAGGTGCTTTCGAATGCTAGAGACCGATGCCCGCGACCGTGTGATCGTCGCCCTCGACTGCGACCGTGAGCGCGCACTCGAGCTCGCCCACGAGCTTTCTGGTCATGCCGCTTGGCTCAAAGTTGGCATGACGCTCTATTACGCTGAGGGCCCCGAGATCGTCAAGACCTTTAAGGACCTGGGCTTTAAGGTCTTCCTTGACCTTAAGTTCCATGATATTCCGCATCAGGTTCGCGGTGCTGCCCGCTCGGCCTCGCTTGCCGGTGCCGATCTGCTTTCGGTCCACGGCTTGGGTTCGGGCGCCATGCTCGCTGCCTGCCGCGAGGGCGCCGAGGAGGCGCGCGAGGACCGCGCCAAGCTCGTCGCCATCACCGTGCTCACGAGCATGAACCAGGATGCCTTGAGCGAGATCGGCGTCGAGCCGCCCGTGGCCGAGGAGGCCGCCCGCCTGGCAAAGCTCGCTCAGGCCAACGGCATCGACGGTATCGTGTGCTCGCCGATGGAGGCTCACGACATGCGTGAGCTGCTGGGCCCCGATGCCCTGATCGTGACTCCGGGTGTGCGTCCGGTGGGTGCCGCCCTTGGTGACCAGTCCCGCGTGGCGACGCCTTCCCAGGCTATCGAGCGTGGCGCAAGCCACATTGTGGTGGGCCGTCCCATCACCGGTGCCGACGATCCGGTTGCCGCCTTTGACGCCATCGTCGCTGAGCTGGTCGAAAACGTCGCGTAAAAGATTCCCCTAAGTCACCACTTTTGGGTCTCATTAGCACAAAATAGCCCCTGTGCCTGCGTAAACTTTCCCATCCTTTGTGTGGAATCGCAGGTCAGGGGCTTAACTTTGGGCGCAGTATATTGCACTTTTTGCGGGTATCGTCTAACCTATGGAGCCGCGACTGGGCATTTTGTACGTTCTACGTGCTAAAATGCCAATTATTGAATCAGATATAACCCAACTATTTGGAGGTACGAATGGCACTCCCTCAGCTTACCGATGAGCAGCGCAAGCAGGCTCTTGAGAAGGCTGCTGCCGCACGTCACGCCCGCGCTGAGCTTCGCGAGCAGATCAAGAAGGGCGAGAAGTCCCTCGAGTCCGTGCTCAACTCCGATGACCCCATCGCTTCCCGCATGAAGGTTTCCACCCTCATCGAGTCTCTTCCTGGTTATGGCAAGGCCAAGGCCGCCAAGATCATGGAGGAGCTCGGTATCTCCGCTACCCGTCGCGTCCAGGGCCTCGGCGTCCGTCAGCGCGAGCAGCTCCTCGAGCAGCTGACCAAATAAGTGAGCGCTCAGGATTCCAAGCTCTTTGTGATTTCTGGACCGTCAGGCGCAGGCAAGGGTACGCTCGTCACTCGTGTGCGCGAGCGCCGCTCGAACCTGGGCCTGACGGTTTCGGCTACCACGCGAGCACCACGCAAAGGTGAGGTCGACGGCGTCAACTACTTTTTTCTGACGCGCGAGGAGTTCGACCGCCGCGTGGCAAACGGCGAGTTTGTTGAGTGGGCCGAGGTCCACGGTAACTGCTACGGCACGTTGGTGAGCGAGGTCACATCCAAGCTCGCCTCGGGCGCGTCTCTGATTTTGGAGATCGATGTCCAGGGCGCCCTGCAGGTGAAGGAGCGTTTCCCCGAGGCCGTGCTGATCTTTATCAAGCCGCCTTCGCTTGAGGTGCTCCGCGAGCGTCTAGTCGGTCGCGGTACCGAGACGCCCGAGACGATTGAGCTGCGTATGGCAAACGCCGCCGATGAGCTTGCCCTTGCCGACCGCTACGACGACGTCGTGGTTAATGACGATCTCGACCGCGCGACCGATGAGCTCGTTCGCGTTCTCGATATGCATGAAAGGATCTGAGGTCCGTGTCCGTTGTAAAGCCTTGCATTGACGATCTTCTGGAGAAGACCGATCACAACCGCTTCCTGCTCGCTTCGCTTGCCTCCAAGCGCGCCTGCGACATCAATAGCATGCTGCGTGGCCAGCACAACCGTGTGCTTGCCGTCCAGGATGTCGATGACATCACCATCGGGCTTTCCGGTGCCGATACCATCTCGATGGCTATGGACGAGATTGTCGACGGCGACATCTCTTACGACGAGGCCCGTTACGAGAAGGCGCTCGGCCACAAGGTTGCTGAAGCCTAAATGGCGGCTCGCGTCTGCCTGGTCCACTATCACGAGGTTGGACTGAAGGGTAAGAACCGCGCACATTTTGAGCATATCCTCATGGATAACATCAAGGCGGCCTTGGCCGCCTTTTCCGTGAATGCCGTGTCTCGAATTTCCGGTTATATCCTCGTGACCTTTAACGAGCATCAGGCCGACGAGGCGGCGCGTGTCATTCGCACCGTTCCCGGCGTTGCCCGCGTGTCCCTGGCATATCACACGAACCGCGACCCGCAGGAGTACTGCGCCGCCGCCGTGAAGGCGCTGCGCGAGTTCGGTACCTTCGAGTCGTTTAAGGTGCACGCCAAGCGCTCCAATACCGACTATGAGCTCACTTCGATTGACATCAATCGTCAGGTGGGCGAGGTGTTGTGTGAGGCCTTCCCCGATAAAAAGGTTCAGATGCACGATCCCGACGCTATGGTGCACGTACTGGTGGTCCAGGGTAGCGTTTATGTTTACGCGCGCTCCGAGCGTGGCGTTGGCGGTCTGCCGGTGGGTTCTGCCGGCAAGGTCGTGACGCTGTTGTCGTCGGGTATCGATTCTCCGGTGGCGACCTGGATGCTCGCGCGTCGCGGCGCGGTGTGCGTGCCGGTACATTTCTCCGGCCGTCCGCAGACGCCCGATACGAGCGAGTATTTGGTGCAGGACATCATCCGTGCGCTTGAGCCGGGTGTCCAGATCGGTCGCCTGTACGTAGTCCCGTTTGGCGACTGCCAGCGCGAGATTTCGGCCACCTGCCCCAGCAATCTGCGCGTGATTATGTACCGTCGCATCATGTATTCGGTTGCCGAGCGCATTGCGCACATCGAGGGCGCCAAGGCTATCGTGACCGGCGAATCGCTCGGTCAGGTTGCCTCCCAGACGCTTGAGAACATCATGGCCGTCAACGAGGCCGTGAAGATCCCCGTGTTCCGTCCTCTCATCGGTTCGGATAAGCAGGAGATCATCGCGCGCGCCGAGGAGATCGGTACGTTCGATATCTCGACTGAGGCTGCGCCCGACTGCTGCACGCTGTTTATGCCGCGTCGTCCCGAGACGCACGCTAAACTCGATGCCGTGCATGAGGCCTGGGAGTTGTTCGATCACGAGGAGATGATCGAGCGCCTGCTCAAGCAGACCGAGTACATCGACTTCGAGAGCAACACGTATAAGGCCCCTAAGACCTTAAAACGCAAACATTCGGAGCTTGCTCCGCGTGAGATTTACCAAGATCACGAGTAATTTTGTGCATAGATCGACGATGCGCCTGCATCGTCGGTCTTTTGCTATCTGGGCATTTTGCGGCTAAGTGTTCATTTGCTGACGTGTGCCTGAATAATTGGACAGATTTGTGCAAGGTTTTGGTCGGTTTTTGGTTTGACCGCTAAAACCGGTTTTGGAGCGTGGCTGTTGCAGGGCTCTTTTCCTGACACGATGTTGTTGGGAGGTTTTGCTATGGCGCAGCGCGAACAACACGAACGGGTCAAACGGATGGACCGCTTGGCGGACAAGCTGCTCGGTCATAAGGCAGTGGTGATGGCGATACTGGTCGTCATTGCGATGGCGAGTGGACTGGCGATGGCGAACCTTGGCGGCGGTGCCGGCAGTGTGTCGTTTGAGCGCACTGATGGTTCGGGTTCGTTAGTGGAGCCGGGATCCGGCGATGCCTCGAGCGGAAAGACATCCGAAGGCTCTTCGCCTAAGGCGTCTGCCGCGGCAGAGGTTTATGTCGATGTTGATGGCGCCGTTGTGTCGCCCGGTGTATACCGCCTCAAGGACGGCGCTCGGGTGGCTCAGGCGATTGATGCCGCCGGCGGGCTGGCGCCCGAGGCAGACGTTACGGGGCTCAATCGGGCATCTAAGATCGTCGATGGACAGAAGATTCACGTTCCAACGGTAGGGGAGCAGCAGGCGTCCATTGCGGAAGCTGGTGTTGATGGTGGGGCTTCCGCATCATCGGGCGTGAGTGGCGCAACAGGCCTAGTAAATATCAATACGGCAAGCGCGGCAGAACTGCAGACGCTCTCTGGCATCGGTCCCTCCATGGCCCAGTCGATTATCGATGAGCGGACAAAGAACGGTGCTTTTGCCTCGGTTGACGATCTGATGCGTGTGTCGGGAATCGGCGAGAAGAAGCTTGCCAAAATCAAAGATTCCATCTGCGTATGAGTGCGACCGAGCGCGAGCATGTGATGCCTCCGCGGCCTCTGATGCCGTGGACGATGGCCCTGTGTGCCGGCATGTGCATGAGCTGCGCCTTGGTGCTCAACGTGGCCGCCGATGCGCTGCTGTGGGAGCGGGCTTCGGCGGTCGGGCCGCTTTGGGCCATCCCCGTTGCGGCGGCGGTATTCGTTGTGCTGGCTCAATCTTGTGCGTGGCTTGTCCCTTGGAAGCGGTGGCTGTATGCCGCGTCCGTCGGTCTTGTGGCGGGAGCGGTCGTCTCGGCCTGGTGGGCTGTGGGCGCGCTCAGCGCCTCGAAGGCGCTCGACGGTCGAGCGGCAAGCAGCCTTGAGTTTGTCGTGCAGGGTGATCCATCCATAAACGACGACGTGTATTCCTATACCTGCGAGGCACGCGCGGACGGTAAGAACTTGGCAACGGTTCGCCTATCGTGTGACCGCGAGCTCAAGGTCGGGGCGCACGCGCGTGTTATCGGTCGCGTTTCACGTTTTGAGAACGATGCGTATGGACGATCGCGCGTGCTCCGAGGCGAGGTACGTAAGGTTAAAGTCGTTCGGATTTTGTCGGTCGATGAGGACTCTCCGGGGCCGCTTCTTCGGATGCGAAATGGGCTGCTTGCGTCCATCGCGCCTGCGACCGACCCGGCGCGTGCACTCATAGCCGGTGTCGCCTGCGGTCGTTCGGCCGAGCTGCGCGCCCAGCCGGCGGGCGACTGGTTTTCGGTGACGGGAACGGCGCATCTTATCGCCGTCTCGGGCAGCCATTTGGCTATCGTGGGGTTTGTAATCGAGGGTGTATTGCAAAAGACTCGGTGCTCACGTGGTCTTCAGCGGGCGATATTGGCGATAACGCTTGTGGGCTACGTTGCCTTTACGGGCGCGTCTCCCTCGGCCGTGCGCGCGTGCTGCATGGTGTTCGCGACGCTTGTCGTAAACGGCGCGGGGCGTCGCCGGCACGGACTTTCGGCACTCTTCGTAACCATGTCCATCTTTGTGCTGCTGCGGCCGACGGTGCTGTTCGAGATGGGCTTTCAGCTTTCATGTGCCAGCGTCTTAGCCATTCTGTGCTTTTGCCCCTATGCGACCTACGCTTTGGGTGAGCTTAGTGTTCCGTCGGGCGTTGCCGGCATGCTTTCCGTCACGCTGTGCTCGCAACTGGCGACACTTCCCATTACCATTCCTGCCTTCGGTACGTTCTCGCTCATTGCTCCGCTGGCAAATGCGGTCCTCGGTCCGGTGGTGAGCGTACTGCTCGTCGTGTCGATCGTGCTGGTTCCCTTTTCGCTCGTGGCGCCGTTGCGGACTTGGGCGCTCGTTGTGCCCATGATTGCCGCCCGTTGCGCGCTGTTCTTTGAGCAGCTGTTTGCCGCCGTGCCGGGTGCATCCGTGAGCGTGCCGCCCGATAGCATGTGGATTTACCTAGTGCCGTGTTTGCTGGCGGTTCTGCTGGTCTGGTGGCCGCGTCCCCGTGCACGTCCTATGGCGGTGGGGCTTGCATGCCTGGTGCTCTTGGCTGCGATTCCGTACGCCTACTGGGATCGATTCGCTCCGCCTTCGGTGACGGTGCTCGATGTGGGCCAGGCCGATGCGATTCTTATTCGCCAGGGCGGCGCAGTGGCGCTCGTCGACTGCGGGCTCGACGAGCGCGTGGTGGCGGCGTTGGTTCGCAATAACGTGCACCATATCGATGCCGTCTTTGTGACGCATTGGGATGAGGACCACTGGGGTGGTCTGCCTGCCGTGCTCGAACAGTTTTCGGTCGGAACGATTGCCGTGGCGGCGGATGCGCTGGATGATGCTCCTGCCGAGGTATTGAACCGACCTGGCGTGGAGTATCGGCAGGTGTGCCGTGGGGATACGGTCGACATCGGCTCTTTTTGCGCCCGCGTGGTGTGGCCATTCGAGTCCGTGGATGGCGAGGGAAATGAGGACTCACTTGTCCTGTTGCTCTCTTATGTTCAGGAAGGCAAGGGCCTGCGCATACTCCTCACCGGTGATGCCGAGCTTGACCAAGAACGGGAATTCGTGCAGGAAGTGGGGGATATCGATGTCCTTAAACTTGGGCATCACGGCTCTAAGGTTTCAGTTGATGGTGAGTTGCTGGACGTCCTGAAGCCCGAGCTTTCCCTCGCGAGCGCGGGCGAGGGGAATCGATACGGCCATCCGTCCGATGCCTGCATCGATGCCGTTAAGGAAGCGGGCGGCGTGTTCGCGTGCACCATCGAACACGGAGACATTACCGTCACGCCGACTGCGAATGGCTTTGCGATGCGATGCCAGCGACCGTGACGACGTCGTTGGCGTGTGGTGGGCCCCTGGGCTAGAATGGCACGGAACGAATACGAAGGCCTGCGGGAGGGGAGCGCAATGTCCGAAACCGGTCTGCTGCCGGCATATCTGATTGTCGGTACCGACGGAGTCAAGCGCGATCACGCCGTCTCGCGTATGAAAGCGCGTCTGGAAAAGTCGGGTATGGTTGAGTTCAACCTCGACGAGCGCGACATGACCAAGGACCCCGATATCGAGTCCATTATCGGATCGCTTAACACCTTTCCGATGGGCAGCGAGTTTCGCCTGGTAATCCTTGACGGCTGCTCAAAGCTCGCCAAGGCGGTCTCGGAGCCGCTCGTCGAGTATCTGGCGAGTCCCAGCCCCACAACGGTCTGCCTCATCATCGCCGACTCGCTTGCCAAGAACACGCGCCTGTATAAGGCGATCGCCAAGATCGACAAGAAGGCTGTGATCGATTGCTCCGGCACCAAGCGCTGGGAGCTACCGCGCCGCGTGCAGCAGATGGCGACGCAGCACGGCAAGTCGATCTCGACGGCGGCCGCCGAGGAGCTCGTCTCGCGTTCGGGTGAAAACACTCGCATGCTCGATAACGACTTGGCTAAGCTTGCTCAGATGGTCGAGGCGCCCCAGATTGAGCTTGCCGATGTGGAGCGCTGGATTGTGCGCACTGCCGAGGTTCAACCCTGGGACTTTCTCAATGCGGTCTCGGCCCGTGACATGCGACGCTCGCTCGAGCTTTTCAATCTATTGCCCGCTAAGAGCTACGTGTGGACTTATACATTGCTGTGCGGCCGCATCCGCGAGCTGATCGTCGCCAAGGCGCTCGATGCGCGCGGTCAGGGTCGTGAGCTGGCCGCAACACTTAAGCTCCAGTCCTGGCAGGTCAAGAATCACCTGACCTGGGCACGTCGCTTTTCGATGGCAGAGCTCGTTGCCGCGCTCGAGGGCGCGGTCGATGTGGAGCTCGCACTGAAGGGTTCGGCCGATTCTCAGACCGCGCTTTTGCTCTGGATTACGAACATCTTGAGAAAATCGTGATGATACCTGCCTATTTGACAAATTCGTTCTATCCCTTTGAGGGGGAGCGTGCTATAGTAGGCGCTTGCATGACCTCACCGTGTCTCAGAGGTGTCATACATTTTTTGCAAGGAACTCGAAAGGAACTCCAGAAGTGGCAAACATCAAGTCTCAGAAGAAGCGTATCCGCACCAATGAGGCAGCTCGCATGCGTAACAAGGCTGTCAAGTCCGAGCTCAAGACGCTGACCAAGCACGTCCAGTCCGCCGTCGCCGAGGGCGACGCCGAGAAGGCCCAGGCTGCCCTCAAGACCGTCACCAAGCGTCTCGACATGGCTGCCGCCAAGCATGTTATCCACAAGAACCAGGCTTCCAACCGCAAGTCCGGTCTTGCCAAGCTCGTGAACAGCATCAACGCCTAAGTTGTAAATTTCACACCACACAGATTACGCGCATAAATGGAGCCTGTTTTATGGAACAGGCTCCATTTTTTGTACCGCTCGGGTAAGATAGTCCGCATGAATACTTCAATTGACATTTCCCACATCCGCAACTTCTCAATTGTTGCGCACATCGACCATGGCAAGTCCACGATCAGTGACCGCATTCTCGAGCTCACCCATACCGTCGACGAGCGCGACATGGAGTCGCAGCTGCTCGACACCATGGATATCGAGCGCGAGCGCGGCATTACGATCAAGTCCAATGCCGTCCGCGTTTCCTATGACGCCGACGATGGCGAGACGTATCAGTTCAACCTGATCGATACGCCGGGCCACGTTGACTTTACCTACGAGGTCTCGCGCTCGCTGGCAGCCTGTGAGGGCGCGGTGCTCGTTGTCGACGCCACGCAGGGCGTCGAGGCGCAGACCGTCTCCAACGCGACGCTCGCTATGAACGCCAATCTGGATATTGTTCCTGCCATCAACAAGATTGACCTGCCCTCGGCCCATCCCGACGAGGTCAAGACCGAGATCGAGGATGACCTGGCGATTCCCGCCGATGATGCCGTGTGCGTGTCGGGCAAGACCGGCGAGGGTATTCACGATCTGCTAGAGTCCATCGTCTTTTTGATCTCTCCGCCTAAGGGCGATGCAAATGCTCCGCTCAAAGCGCTCATTCTGGATTCGTACTTTGACGAGTATCGCGGCGTGGTGGCCACGGTGCGCGTCTTTGACGGCTCCATCAAAAAGGGCGATACCCTGCGCATGATGCAGGCAGAGGGCGACTTTTTGGTCGACGGCGTGGGTGTCAAGCGTCCTGCCGAGACCCCGGTTGACACGCTGACGGTTGGCGAGGTCGGCTACGTGGTCACGGGCCTGAAGGACCCCGAGGCCGTTCGCGTGGGCGACACCCTTACCTGGGCGTCGAACCCCTGCCCCGAGCCGCTTCCTGGTTACCGCGAGGCCAAGCCCATGGTCTATACGGGCCTGTTCCCGATCGATAACAAGGACTACGAGAACCTGCGTGACGCACTCGATAAGCTGCACGTCAACGACCCGTCGTTGGTGTGGGAGCCCGAGACCTCGGTGGCGCTCGGCTTTGGCTTCCGCGTGGGCTTCCTGGGCCTGCTGCACATGGAAGTCGTTAAGGAACGCCTGGAGCGCGAGTTCAACTTGGACCTCATTGCCACGAGTCCCTCGGTCGACTATCACGTCTACAAGACCGACGGCGAGATGATCGATGTCCGCAGCCCGCAGGACCTTCCCGAGGCCACGCGCATCGAGCGTATCGAGGAACCCTACCTCAAGGCAAAGATCATCTGCCCGCCTGAGTACACGGGCGCCGTCATGCAGCTCGCCATCGAGCACCGCGGCGTTACGACCGACATGATCCACCTGACGAGCAAATCGGTCGAGATGCGCTTCGATATGCCGCTTGCCGAGCTCATCTTGGACTTCTTTGACCAGCTCAAGAGCCGCACTAAGGGCTATGCCTCGCTCGACTACGAGTTCAACGAGTATCGTCCTTCCGAGCTTGTGAAGCTCGATATCTTGCTTTCGGGCGATGAGGTGGACGCGCTGTCGTTTATCGTGCACAAGGACAAGGCCTATGGCCTGGCCCGCGGTCTGTGCGACAAGCTCAAGGAGATCATCCCGCGTCAGCTGTTTGAGGTGCCCATCCAGGGTGCTATCGGCAACAAGATCATTGCCCGCTCCACCGTCAAGGCGCGTCGCAAGGACGTGCTTGCCAAGTGCTACGGCGGCGATATTTCGCGTAAGCGCAAACTGCTCGAGAAGCAGAAAGAGGGCAAGAAGCGCATGAAAGCCATCGGCTCGGTCGAGGTCCCGCAGGAGGCCTTTATGGCGATTCTCAAGGTGGACGAGTAGGCCTATGGCGCTTTCCGAATACAGCGAGCGGTTGCTGGGCGCCTATGCCGAGCAACCGTTCCTTATGGCTCCCATGGCGGGCGTGACCGACCCTGCCTACCGCATCATGTGCCGCCGCCGCGGTGCCAACCTTGCCTACAGCGAGATGGTGAGCGTGGCAGGCCTTGCATATGCCAGCAACAAAACGTGGCGCCTGGTGCTGCCGGCCGACGAGGAGCAGCAGATTTGTGTGCAGCTCTTTGGCTCCAAGCCCGATCAGTTTGCGAGTGCCGTCGCCGCCGTCGAGGAGCGCGTTGGCGATCGCCTGTCGCTCATCGATATCAATATGGCATGCCCCGCCCGCAAGGTCGTTACCAAGGGCGAGGGCTCGGCGCTCATGCGCACGCCCGATTTGGCCGAGAAGATCGTCGAGGCCACGGTGGGTGCGGCGCACGTGCCCGTGACCGTAAAGATCCGCAAGGGCTTTTACGCCGAGGACCGTAATGCCGCGACGTTTGCCCAGATGCTTGAGGGCGCAGGGGCTGCCGCAGTCGCCGTGCATGGTCGTTGCGCTACGCAGCTCTACACGGGCCAGGCGGATTGGTCGGTCGTCGATGAGGTCGCAGATGCCGTCGAGATTCCCGTGATCGGTTCGGGCGATGTGTTCTGCGCCGAGGATGCCGCGGAGCATCTGCGCAACTCGGGCGCCAGCGCGGTGTTTATCGCGCGCGGTATCTACGGGAACCCGTGGGTGTTTGGCGATGCTCGCGCCCTTGCGCTCGATGGCATACCGGTGCCGGTTCGCAGCTCCGTCGAGCGCCTGGACGCCCTGCGTGAGCACCTAACGCTGACACATGAGCTCCTGCCGCTCATGGCGCGTGCCCGTACGTACGCAAGCTGGTACTTAAAAGGCATGCCCCATGCCGCCGCTTGGCGTGCCCATGTGGTGCGCTGTTCCACTTACGAGGAATTTATGGCGCTGGTTGATGAGATCGAGCGCGATGTGGTGGCCTGCGAGACTGCCCTTGCCGCCGGCGAATCGGTGCCCCCTCATCCGCTGGAGGCTTAAGGGTGGCCGTTACCGCGCTGTACGTGCACGTTCCGTTTTGCGCCCAAAAGTGCCGGTACTGCGACTTTGATTCGCGCAGTTTTGCTCCATGCGACCCGAGCGCTGCGCTCGATGCCTATTTTGAGCAGTTGTTCGCGCGCCTCGATGCTTTTGGCAAGGCTGGGGCCCTTGGCCAAATCCGCACCGTCTATGTTGGCGGCGGTACGCCGTCGCTGGCGGGGGAGCGCCTTGTGGAGTTGGCGCGGCGTATTCGTGCGTGGTGCGCCCCTGTTGAGTTTACCTGTGAGGCCAATCCCGAATCGCTGACCGCCGAGCTTGCCGCTGCGCTTGCCAAGGTTGGTGTCACACGCATCTCTCTGGGCGTGCAAACGCTCGATAACGCCGAACTTACCGCCATCGGCCGCATTCACGATGCCGATCGGGCGCTCGCTGCCATCACGACGGTTAAGGACGCTGGGCTCGATGTGTCGTGTGACCTGATGTGTGGTCTTCCCGGGCAGACCGCCGTAAGCTGGCAGTGCACGCTCGATGGCGTGCTGGCGGCGGCTCCGCATCATGTGTCGGTCTACCCGCTCACGCTCGAGGAGGGGACGCCCCTTTATCGCATGGCGTGCCGTGACGAGTCGCTCGAGCCTGATGAGGATTTTCAGGCCGCATGCATGGACGTGGCACGCGAGCTCCTGGGTGCCGCCGGCTATCACCCGTATGAGGTGGCGAGTTACGCGCTCGACGGCCATGAGTGCGCCCATAACATTGCCTACTGGACCGGACGGGGCTACCTGGGCCTGGGTCGTTCTGCCGCGGGCATGCTCGACGCCGAGGATTTCGACCGTCTTGCGGGTTTGTTCCCCGGCGTGTCTTCTCGAGGCGATGCGTACCGCGTGCGTCTGGTGCAACGTGACGATGACGCGACGGCGTTCGAGGCCGAATATCTCTCGCAGCGCGAGGCCGCGGCCGAAGACCTGATGCTTGCTTGCCGCATGACGCGCGGTGTCGCGTCCGACCTGTTGGTTCGCGCGGTTCGTGTCATCCCAACGGGCGAGCTGGCAGCTGCCTGCGATCGCGCGCTCGAATTGGGTCTTGCCACTTGGGTGCCCGAGACGCTCGGGGTCCATGAGGGACCCTTCACTTCGGCAGATGTCGTCGCGGGCCATGTTCGAGCTCGTCTGGCGCCGACACACCTGGGCTGGCTCGATGGAAATGTTCTGTTCGAGCTGTTTTGGGATCTAGCTTAGGCCGCTCGGGTAGAATTACCGGAATATATACGCTGCTGTGAGCAGGAGGTTGCCGCGCATGGCGACGATGAACGAAAAAGATTACTACGAGATTTTGGGTGTCTCCAAGGACGCCACCTCGCGTGATATTCAAAAGGCCTTCCAGCAAAAGGCCCGCAAGCTCCATCCGGACGTCAACAAAGAGCCGGATGCCGAGGAAAAGTTTAAAGAGGTTTCCGAGGCCTACGCCGTGCTTTCGGATGAGCAAAAACGTGCGCGCTACGACGCCATGCGTTCTGGCAATCCCTTTGCCGGTGCTCCTACGGCTTCGCCCTATGGTGGCAGCTACGCCGGCAGCACGGGTTATGGCAATCCTTTTGAGGGCGGCTTTCCCTTTGGTGGCGCCTGGGGCCAGCAGCGTCGTGGACAGGCTGCCTACAATCCCGAGAACGGCGCCAACGTGGTCGTCGATATCAAACTTGACGCCAAGGAGGCCAAGGGCGGTGCCCGCAAGACCGTCCGCTACACGCGCTTCGATACGTGCGGACATTGCGGCGGCTCGGGTTCTGTCTCCTCCGAGCATGCCCATACCTGCCCAAGCTGTGGCGGCCGCGGCCACATCGACGTCGACCTGTCCTTCCTGTTTGGTGCGGGTACGTTCCAGTCGGTCTGCCCCGAGTGCGGCGGTTCCGGTAAGGTCGTGGCCGACCCCTGCCCCGATTGTGGTGGCAGCGGTCGTACTCGCGCAACCTCCGAGCAGACGATTGAGTTTCCTGCCGGCACGCACGATGGCGACGAGGTCCGCATTAGCGGCATGGGACATGCTGGCACCAACGGTGCCGCGGGCGGCGACTTGGTCGGCCGCGCCCATGTTGAAGCCGAGCGCTTGGAAGGCAAAGCTCGTACCGGTTTTTACCTGATGGGCATCGTGGCGCCGTTTTTGGTGCTGTCGGCCATTTCGGGCGTGTTCTCGGCCTTTGCCGTGATGTGCTTTATTCCGTTTACCATGGGCCTGTTTATGGTGCTTTCGGACGGTGTGCTTCATCGTAGTCTGCTGTGGTGGAAGCGCGGTGCGATGCAGTTTGCCAACGGTTTTGCCAACGGCTTCATGTTCGCGCTCGTGTCAGTTTGGTTCGCGAGCTGCTCGCAACGGGCCATGCTTTCGCCGTACCAAATGCAATAACATCAAACCCTCTGTTTGCGGCCAGCCCAGCTTGGGTATAGGACGCACTGTGACAATAATGAAAGTCGGAAGGATTCGGTCGTGTCGGAAAATAGGGATTACTACGAGGTGCTTGGCGTCGACAGGGATGCCGACGCGCGGACGATTAAGCGCGCGTTTCTAAAGAAGGCCCGTACCGTACACCCGGACGTTTCGGACGACCCCGAGGCCGAGGCCAAGTTCAAGGAGCTCAACGAGGCCTATTCCGTTCTTTCCGATGAGCAGAAGCGTGCTAATTACGACCGTTACGGCACCGCCGACGGTCCTGGTGGTTCGGGCTACGTCGATATCAACGATATCTTTGGTGGCATGGGCATGGACGACTTGTTCTCGTCGTTCTTTGGCGGCGGTGCCGGCGGTGGCGCCCGCAGCCGTCGTGAGCGTCGTCGCGGACGCGACATGGCCATCTCGCTTTCGGTGACGCTCGAGGAGGCGGCGCTCGGCTGCAAAAAGACGATCAGCTATGACCGCCTTGCTCCTTGCGAGGACTGCAATGGAACCGGTAGGGCAGAGGGCGCACAGGAAAAGCAGTGCGGCCGCTGCCACGGTACGGGCTACGTCACGACGGTTCAGCGTTCGTTCTTGGGCCAGGTTCAGTCTTCCTCGCCTTGTCCCGACTGCCATGGCGAGGGCACGGTTATCGACCATCCCTGTGAGACCTGCGACGGTCAGGGCCGCACGCCTTCGCATGAGAAGATCGACATCGATATTCCCGCCGGCGTTTCGACCGGTCGCCAGCTGCGTGTGGGCGGCTTTGGCGAGGCCGGCCTTCGCGGCGAGCCCTCGGGCGACCTGATTGTCAACGTGCGTGTTGCCGACCATGAGCGCTTTAAGCGCAACGGTGACGACCTGTACCTCGTGAGCGATATCTCGATTGCACAGGCTGCGCTCGGCTGCGAGATCGAGGTCGAGGGCATTATGCCCGACGAGGTCGTTAAGGTGACGGTTCCCGCCGGCGCCCAGTACGGCGACACCGTGAGCGTCAATAATTACGGCATGCCGCGCATTGGCGGTGGCGGTTCGCGCGGCCGCCTGATCGTGCAGCTGCGCGTGGTCGTTCCCACCAATCTTTCCAATAAGCAGCGCGAGCTGCTCCGTGCTTTTGCCGATGAGATGGGCGATGACGTCGCTTCCGGTAAGAAGTCGGTGACCGACCGTATCAAGAGTGCCCTCGACGATATCCTCGATTAAGGAGCCCGCGTGCTCGCACCCCATATTTCCGTCGTCAACCTCGGCTGCCGTGTCAACCGGGTTGAGTCTGACCGTATCACTGCCGATCTTATGCGCCTGGGCTTTGCTATTGTGGAGCCCCAGGATGCCGATCTGATCGTTATTAACACCTGTGCCGTTACGGGCGAGGCCGAGGCCAAGACCCGTAAGGCCGTCCGTCATGCGCTGGCTTATCCAAACGAGCCCTATGTGGTCGTGACCGGATGCGTGGTCAATCTGCACCCCGAGGAGCTGCTGGAGCTTTCGGACCGCGTGATCGCCGAGCCGTCCAAGATTGATGTTGCCGAACGCGTCTGCGAGGTGCTGGGCGTTGAGTCCGATAGCGTTCCCGCCTGCAGCGATGGCGAGGTGGTCGATGCGCTCGGTCGCTCTCGCCTGGGCGTGAAGATTCAGGACGGCTGCAACCATCGCTGCACCTATTGCATTGTGTGGAAGGCACGCGGCCCCGAGCGCTCCGTGCCCGTTGAGTCCGTGCTCGAGCAAGTTCGCGAGGCCCAGGAGGCCGGCGTGCCCGAGGTGGTGCTGACCGGTGTGAACCTGGGCGCCTACGATGGCAAGAGCGCGACCGACGAGCATGTCGAAATCGATGAGCTGCTCGAGGCCATCATGGAGCGCACGTCTATCCCGCATGTGCGCATTTCCTCGGTTGAGCCCATGGATATCTCTGAGCGCCTGCTTAAGGTTATGGCGCGCTTTCCGCAGCGTATCGCCCCGTTTTTGCACCTGCCCGTGCAGTCCGGCTGCACGGCGACCCTGCATCGCATGGGCCGTCCCTATAGTGCGGAGGCCTTTGAGGACACGGTGCGTATGATTCGCGCCAATCTGCCGCAGGCGTCACTTTCTTGCGACGTTATTGTCGGCTTCCCTGGCGAGACGGACGAGGAGTTCGAGGAGTCGCTGGCGCTGTGCCGCCGTGTGGGTTTCTCGCGTATGCACGTGTTCCGCTACAGCAAGCGTCCCGGTACCCTTGCTGCCGACATGCCCGACCAGGTTCCGCCCGAGGTTATGGCCGAGCGCAGCCGCCGTATGCGGGCCGCTGCACAGGAGCTCGCTATTGCCGACGCTCGCCGTCGCGTGGGCACGGTCGAGCGTGCCGTGCTCGAGTATGGCGACAACCTGACGCTCGGCTCGTTCCATCATGCCCGTCTTGACGATACCTGTGGACTTACAGCCCCGTGCCTGCTCGATGTTGCTATCATCGGAGTCGATGATTCCGGCTTGGTCCATGCACGCAGGGAGGTTCATGGAAGCCTCGAAGATTAGACTTACCGTTCCCGAGGGGATTGATCCCTCGCGCGTTTTGGGCGCCGGCGACGGCGTCCTTCGTGCGCTCGAGAGTTTGGTTCGCGCTCATGTGGTCGCCCGTGGCGATAGCATCTCCGTGAGCGGCGACCCGGACGAGGTCGAACTCGTGGCGCGCTTTTTCGAGCACGCTTTTCGCGAGGCGGCCGCCGGGCGCACGCTGTCTGCCGACGATGTCTCTCGCTGCCTGGCCGTCTTGCGCGACGGTGAGCACGAGGCTACGTCGCTTCGCGATGACGTGCTGCTTTCGTATCGCGGCCGTGTCATTCGCCCCAAGACGCTCGGCCAAAAGCGCTATGTGGATGCCATCCGCACGCATACCATCACGTTTGGCCTGGGTCCTGCCGGCACCGGTAAGACCTATCTGGCCATGGCGCTCGCCGTTGCCGCGCTCAAGCGTCACGAGGTGGGCCGTCTGATCTTGACGCGTCCGGTTGTCGAGGCGGGGGAGAATCTGGGCTTTTTGCCCGGCACCCTCGAGGAAAAGATCGATCCCTACATGCGTCCGCTTTACGACGCCCTTTTTGACATGATGGATCGCGAGCGCACCGATGAGCTTATGGAGCGCGGCGTGATCGAGATCGCCCCGCTTGCCTACATGCGCGGCCGCACGCTGAGTGATGCCTTCGTGGTGCTCGACGAGGCACAAAATACCACGCCCGAGCAGATGAAGATGTTCCTGACGCGCCTGGGCTTCAACTCCAAGTTCGTGATTACCGGCGACCTGAGCCAGCGCGACCTGGTGGGTCGTCGCGGCGGTCTTGCTGACGTTGAGCAGATTTTGGGCCGTGTCGACGATGTGGCGTTTGCACACCTGGAGCGCGCCGACGTGGTGCGCCATGCCTTGGTGGGACGTATCGTCGAGGCATACGATACTTATGATGATGTGCGCGAGAAGCGCGTACGTGACCGAAAGGAGTCCCGTTGAGTGTATTGATCAGCAACGATGCCGAGCTCGATACGCTGCTCGATGCCCAGGAGGTGGAGCACATCTGCGAGGTTGTGCTTGCCGCCGAGGGCGTTGAGCGTGAAGTCGAGATTTCCCTTTCGTATGTCGACGAGGACGAGATGCACGAGCTCAACCACGAGTGGCGCGGTATCGACCGCACCACCGATGTGCTCTCGTTTGAATGCGACTCGGCCTTTGACGAGGATATTCCCGCCGACGAGACGCTCGAGCTCGGCGATATCATCTTGGCCCCGCAGGTTATTGCCCGTCAGGCCCCCGGTTTTGGCAATAGCTCCGCTGACGAGTGTCGTCTGATGCTCGTACACGGCATGCTGCACTTGCTGGGCTATGACCATATCGAGGACGACGAGGCCGAGGTCATGGAGGCCCGCGAGGACGCCATCCTGCGCGATCTGGCGTTCGAGCGCGGCGAGGACCCCAAGCTAGTCCACGTCGGCCCCATCACCAACCACGCCCACGACTAGGAGCCGTCTATGATTCCCGGATCGAACAAGGACCATCCGTCCTTCTTAAAGTCGTTTTCCTACGCCATGGAGGGCTTCGTTACCGCCGTCAAGACCGAGCGCAACATCAAGGTCATGCTCGTGGCGGGCGTGTGCACCGTCATTGCCGGCTGCATCGTGGGGCTCGACATTGCCGAGTGGGCCACGATTATCATCTGCTGCGGCCTGGTGATTCACGGCGAGCTGTGCAATACCGCCATGGAGGCCATTGTCGATCTGGCGACCCAGGAGCTCCATCCGCTGGCAAAACGCGCCAAGGACATCGCCGCCGCCTCGGTATACGTACTTTCCATCACCGCCGCGATTGTGGGCTTGCTGGTATTTGCCCACGCGCTCGGCTTTATTTAGAAAGGGATTCCCATGTCCGACAATATGCAGCCTATCGATGAAATTTTGGACGACGAGTCCCCGGATGCTAAGGCGACCGAGGCCTATGAGGAAGTCGAGGAGTTTGACCCGTTTGAGGGCATGAGCGATGAGGGGCTCGACGCCCTGTGCGACGAGGACGACAGCCTCGCGGGCTTTGGCGACGTGGAACCCGGTTTCCGCAGCGGCTTTGTGGCCCTGGTCGGTCGTCCCAACGCCGGCAAGTCCACGCTGCTCAACGCCTGTTACGGCAAGAAGGTCGCCATCACCTCGCCGGTGGCCCAGACGACTCGCCGCCGCATGCGCGCCGTCGTCAACCGTCCCGGCTACCAGCTGGTCTTTGTCGATACCCCGGGTATTCATAAGCCTAAGGACGGCCTGGGATCCGAGCTCAACAAGAGCGCGTTGTTCGAGCTGAACGATGTCGATGTCGTCGCGTTTTTGATTGATGCCACCAAACCGATCGGCAGGGGAGACGCCTGGGTTGCCGAGCGCGTCAAGAACGCTCGTTCCAAGAAGGTCCTGGTGCTCACCAAAGCCGATGAGGCCGACCCCGCACAGGTCATGGAGCAGCTTAAGGCAGCCCACGAACTCATGGAATATGACGACGAGATCGTGACGTCGTCGGTCAAGAACTTCAACGTCGATGCCTTTATCGAGACCGTTGCGCACTTTTTGCCCGAAGGCCCGCGTTGGTTCCCCGAGGACATGGGCACCGACGCTTCCGATGAGACGCTCGTTGCCGAGTTTGTGCGCGAGAAGGTCTTGCGCCGCACCCGTGATGAGATCCCGCACTCCGTTGGCGTGATCTGCGATGCGCTCGAGCAGACCAAGAAGGTGCTGCGCGTGCACGCCACCATTTACGTCGAGCGCGAGGGCCAAAAGGGCATCATCATCGGCAAGGGCGGCGAGATGATCAAGCATATCGGTATCGACGCCCGTCGCGATCTTGAGCGCATTTTTGGCACGCAGGTCTTTTTGGAGCTGGACGTGAAGGTCAAGGCCGGCTGGCGTGACGACGAGGCCCAGATTCGCCGCTTTGGCTACAACGCCGAGGACTAAGGACGCGCGGCGCGCATGGCAGGCTCCCGGACATATCGCACGAAAGTGCTCGTGCTCGATAAGACTAAGCTCAAAGAGACCGACCTGATCTTGACGATGCTTGACGAGCGGGGGCGGCAGGTTCGTGCCGTGGCAAAGGGCGCCCGCAAACCCGGCGGACGCCTGGCTGCGCGCTGCGAGCTGTTCTGTACGGTAGATATGCTGCTCGCACATGGACGGTCACTCGACGTGGTTTCCCAGGCCGAGCTTATGGAGGCGCCGCTCGGCGTTGCGCCCGATTACGAGACGACCTGCGCCGCAAGCGCGATCGCCGAGGTCGCGCGCGTGTGCTCGTTCGAGGACGCCGAGGACCCGTTTACCTTTGCTATAACGCAGCGAGCGCTTGCCCTGGTGGGCAGCGGGCTCGACACGGCGCATATGGATCTACTTGTGGCGGCATATGTCTTTAAGCTGCTGTCGCACGTTGGCTATCGACCCGATTTTTCGGCCTGCGTGCTGTGCGGAGACCCCATGCTGTCGTATTTTTCGCCCCAGGCGGGCGGCCTCATGTGCGGGTCGTGCGCGTCGAGCGTTCCAGGTGCCGAACTGGTGTCGACCGGTGAGGCCGCATGGCTGCGCGCCCTCATGTCCATGACCTTCGATGCGCTTTTGGCCGAGCGAATCGACCCGCATACCGCAGCCTTTTTGCTGGGGCTTTCGCATGTTTGGGCTGCGACGCACACCGATCAGCGCCTCCGTGCGATGGAATTCATGTTGGGTCGGTGATGATGCGCAGGCGCGGGCTGCTTGTGGTAACATACCGACCTGTTGGTACCTCGACCTTGGTTGCTCGCTCCACCGGCGGCTTCCCAGTCCGAGGCGAATCGAGTCGCCCGATGGCGACGCAAAAAGAAAGGTGAAACAATGACTGTTTCCAAAGAGCGCAAGGCGGAGCTGACTGCCCAGTTCGGTAACACCCCGGTCGACACCGGCAACCCCAAGGTTCAGGTCGCCATCCTGTCCGAGCGCATCAAGGAGCTGACCGAGCACATGAAGTCCCACCAGAAGGACTTCCACACCCGTCGTGGTCTGCTCATGCTCGTCGGTCGTCGTCGTCGTCTTCTCTCCTACATCAAGAAGAACGACATCGTCGAGTACCGTGAGCTCATCAAGGCTCTGGGCATCCGCGACAACATCCAGTAGGATTTGTACATGCTAAGAGCGTCCTGCGCAGCGGGGCGCTCTTTTTGTGTAAGGGCGCGAACAATCACGCTCTGAAGCGTGGCGGGGGCAGGGGGTCCGCGTCACATGAGAAGCCCGCAGGCAAGGGGCCTGTGGGGTAAAGGAGAACAATGACACTCGTATCCAAGACCTTTGAGCTGTACGGCAAGACCTACACCTTTGAGTCGGGCGAGCTTGCCAAGCAGGCCACCGGCGCCTGCCTGGTCAAGCAGGGCGACACCACGATGCTCGATACCGTGGTCGTCTCCAAGGAGCGCAAGAACTATGACTTCTTCCCGCTGACCGTCGACTTCAACGAGAAGATGTACGCTGCCGGCCGCATCCCGGGTGGCTACCTCAAGCGTGAGGGCCGTCCCAGCGAGAAGGCCACGCTCACCGCGCGCATGATCGACCGTCCGATTCGCCCGAGCTTCCCGGACGGCTTCCGCAACGAGGTGCACATCGTCGCTACCTCGCTTGTCGCCGACCAGGTCAACCCCTTTGACGTCATCAACGTCATGGGTGCTTCCCTGGCCATGACGCTCGGCGGCGTGCCCTTCGAGGGCCCGCTTGCCTGCGTGCGCATCGGCCGTAACGTGGAGACCGGCGAGTTTATCGTCAACCCCACCTACGAGGAGCGCGAGAACTCCGATCTGGACTTGGAGCTGGGCGGCTCCGCCGACTTCATCTCGATGGTCGAGGCCGGCGCCGAGGAGATCTCTGAGGACGACATGCTCGCCGCCATGAAGTTTGGCCAGGAGGCCCTTGCTGCCTTCTGCCAGGCTCAGGATGAGTTCGTCGCCGAGTGGGAGCAGGTTAACGGCCCCATCGTCAAGAAGGAGTACCCGCTCGACCAGCCCGTCGAGGAGGTCCAGGAGCGCATCTTCGCCCACTACGACGAGATGGCAGCCGCCCTTCGCGACGCCGACAAGCTCTCCCGTATCGGTAAGGTCGAGGCTCTGAAGGAGTCCATCCGCGCCGAGTTCACCGAGGAGGAGCAGGCCGCTTGGGAGCGCGAGATCCCCGTGGCGCTCAAGAAGCTCGAGAAGAAGGCCATGCGCACCATGGTCGTTGAGACCGGCGAGCGCGTCGACGGTCGTGCCGCCGATGAGATCCGTCCCATCATGGTGAAGGACAACTACCTGCCGCTCGTTCACGGCTCCGGCCTGTTCCAGCGCGGCCAGACCCAGGTGCTCTCCGTCCTGTCGCTCGGCATGCTCAACGAGGGCCAGCGTCTGGATACCATCGAGCCCACCGAGGGCAAGCGCTACATGCACCACTACAACTTCCCGCCGTTCTGCACCGGCGAGACCGGTCGCATGGGCAGCCCCAAGCGCCGCGAGATCGGTCACGGCAACCTTGCCGAGCGCGCCCTGCTTCCGGTGCTCCCCGACGAGAACGAGTTCCCCTACGCCATCCGCGTGGTCTCCGAGGTCATGGAGTCCAACGGCTCCTCTTCGATGGCTTCGACCTGCGGCTCCACGCTCGCCCTTATGGACGGCGGCGTGCCTATTAAGCGCCCGGTCTCCGGTATCGCCATGGGCCTGATCCAGGAGGAGGGCAAGACCGTGGTCCTGTCCGACATCCAGGGTCTCGAGGACTTCCTGGGCGACATGGACTTTAAGGTCACCGGCACCACCGAGGGCATCACCGCCCTGCAGATGGACAACAAGGCCACTGGCCTTACCTTCGACATCCTGGCTCGTGCCCTGCAGCAGGCCAAGGAGGGTCGCGCCTTCATCCTGCAGAAGATGCTCGATGTGATCCCCGAGCCGCGCCACACCACGCGCAGCACCGCCCCGCGCATCGTTTCCATCCAGGTTCCGACTGACAAGATCCGCGACGTCATCGGTTCCGGCGGTAAGGTCATCCGCGGTATCCAGGACGAGACCGGCGCTTCTGTCGACATCCAGGAGGACGGCACCGTCTTTGTCGGTGGCACCGGCGAGTCCGTGGACCAGGCCGTCGAGCGCATTAAGCTCATCATCAAGGTTCCCGAGCCGGGCGAGGAGTACACCGGTCGCGTTGTCTCCATCCAGCCCTTCGGCGCCTTCGTCAACCTGCTGCCCGGTAAGGACGGCCTGCTGCACATCTCCCGTGTCGCCAAGGGCCGCGTGGAGAAGGTCGAGGACGTCCTCAACGTGGGCGACGAGGTCAAGGTCGTCGTCATCGAGGTTGACGATCGCGGCAAGATCTCGCTCGATCGTCTTGACAAGCCCGAGGCCCCGGCTCGCGCCGAGGGTGCCTCCGAAGGCGACGGCGAGCACTTCCAGCGCCGTGAACGTCCGCGTCGCGAGCGCTCCGAGCGCAGCGATCGTCCGCGCCGTCCCGGTGACAACGGAGGCCGCAAGCCCCGCCGTCACCACGACGCCGAGTAACAGCTACACATAAGCAGCTCAACAAGGGCGACTCCGCAATGGGGTCGCCCTTTTGCTTGCGCCCGGGAGGGACGCATATGAAGTTTCCTGCTCTACAGTCCTGCGCAAGACGGAAAGCACATTAAGTGCTTTCCTTTGCGTGCGGAACTCGCGATAAACTTCATATGCGTCCCTCCCGGGCGCAAGCAAAAGGGCTGGTTAATGCCGCTTGCTATTTAGTTAGACAGTCTATTCAGTAGTCAGATTACAGATCTGTAGATAGCCGCAGCAGCATCTTCCCAGATAAAACCGACCAAAATAAACCTGTCTCTATTTGGCAGGTTTCCCGTGGGGCGGGCACTGATGAAGTTTATCGCGAGTTCCGCACGAACAGGAGGCCACTTAATGTGGCCTCCGTCGTGAGCAGGACTGTAGAGCAGGAAACTTCATCAGTGCCCGCCCCACGGGAAACCGGCGGGATGGACCAGTTCAGATGGGGCTTTGATGCATGGGTGGTCTGTTGTTGTGCAAATGGGTATCATACTGTGGTTACTTCGTCGACTCTGTGATGCATGTTTGTACGTTCCCGACGGTCGGTTTGCCAGAAGCGCCCCGTCGGTTGTTCCAGACCCGTTTCGAAGAAAGGAAACCACACTAACCTATGGCAGCTAAAAAATCATCTCCCTTGAAGATCATCCCGCTCGGCGGCCTTGACGGCATCGGTAAGAACATGACGGTCTTCGAGTGCGGCGACGACATGGTGCTCGTCGACGCCGGTCTCATGTTCCCTGACGACTCCCAGCCCGGTATCGACCTGGTGCTTCCCGACTACACCTATGTTCTGGAGAACGAGGAGAAGCTCCGCGGTATCGTCGTCACCCACGGCCACGAGGACCACACCGGTTCGCTTCCGTATCTGCTGCAGGACCTCAACAATAAGGTGCCCATCTTCTCGAGCAAGCTGACGCTTGGCTTTATCGAGGGCAAGCTTTCTGAGTTCCGCATCCGCGCACCCAAGTTCCGCGAGGTCAAGGGCGGCAGTCATGTCAACCTCGGCGGCATCTCGCTCGACTTCTTCTCGATGACGCACTCCATCCCCGGCGCTCTGGGCGTGTTCATCCGCACCAATCAGGGCACCGTTATGCACACCGGCGACTTTAAGCTCGACCAGACGCCCATCGACGGCGTCACGCCCGACTATGCCGCTATCAGCCGCTTTGCCAAGCAGGGCATCGACCTGCTGCTGTCCGACTCCACCAATGCCACGGTTCCCGGCTTTACCAAGTCCGAGGCCGAGGTTGGACCCAACCTGCTGCACGCCATCAAGAACGCCCCGGGTCGCGTGTTCGTCGCGTCGTTCTCGAGCCACATCCATCGTTTGCAGCAGATCTGCGATGCCGCCCGCAAGTGCGGCCGTAAGGTCGTTGTGACCGGTCGCTCCATGCTCACGAACACCCGCGTGGCGCGTGAGCTGGGCTACCTCAACATCGACGATGCCGATATCATCGATGCCTTCGATATCGATAACCTGCCCGACGACAAGATCGTCGTCATGTGCACCGGTTCGCAGGGCGAGCCGCTGTCGGCCCTGTCCCGCATGGCCAACGGAGAGCACAAGACGCTCTCCATCCACGAGGGCGATACCGTTATCCTCTCGGCAACTCCTGTTCCCGGCAATGAGAAAGCCGTCCAGCAGGTCGTCAACAGCCTGGCCAAGCTCGGTTGCGACGTGTGGGATAAGAACCGCGCTCTTGTCCACGTCTCGGGCCACGGTAGCCAGGAGGAGCTCAAGCTCCTGATGGCCATGGCCAAGCCCACGTACTTTATGCCGGTTCACGGTGAAGCCGTGCATCTGCGCGCCCATGCCCAGCTGGCTCGCAAGATGGGCATCAAGGACGATCACATCTTTATCCTCGATAACGGCGACACGCTCGAGATGCGCGGCGGTATCGTCAAACGCGGTACGCCCGTCGAGTCCGGTGTCGTTTACGTCGACGGCCTGCGTATTGGCGATACCGACCCCATCGTCCTGCGCGATCGTCAGAAGCTCGCCAACGACGGTATGGTTACCGCTGTTGCCATCGTCTCGCTCAAGCACAAGAAGATTGAGGCCATCGAGTTCTCGGGCCGCGGCGTCTCGTTTGCCATCGACGACCAGTTCTCCGAGGATGCCTCCGCGTCCATCATGAAGACGATCGAGAAGGGCAAGTTCAGCTTTACGAGCAGCGGTTCCGATGCTATTCGTAAGGCCGTGCGCGATTCGCTCTCTAACTTTATCTGGAGCCGTACGCGCACCCGTCCGATGATCATCCCGGTCGTCATGGAGGTTTAGTTTGGCGCGTGGATCTGCACAAAACGCCAAAGGCAATAAGGCCAATAACCAACCGGCATCTGCTAAGGGTGCCGGTTCCCATCTGCGTGCCAACAAGGGCCACGAGGCGGACTTCGATGAGTTCGAGCCCCTGGTCGAGCCTTCGGCCAACCGCGATATCGCCGGCGTGGTCATCGCCGTTTTGGCGATTGCGTCCTTCATTGCCGTGATTTCGCCGGCGACCGCACCCGTTACGGCTGTGGTTGCCGGTTTCTACCATCTGGGCTTTGGTCTGGGCGCCTACGTGCTGCCGATCGTCATCTTGCTGTTTGCCGCCACGCTCTTTTTAGGTGAGGACTCGCCGCTCAACGCGCGCTCGGTCGCGGGCGGAGCCGTGGTCTTTATCGCCGTTGTCTCCATTCTTTCTCTGATGGTGCCGGGTACGAGCGACTCGTGTGACCTTATGTTCACGCCGCAAAATCTGTCCGCCTCGGGTGGCTACATCGGTGCGTTTATTGCGAGTGCGCTGCAGAATGCCCTGGGTAAGCCTATCGCGATGGTGGTCCTGTTGGGTCTGGCCGTCGTTGGTTTTGTCATCATCGGCTTTTCGGTGGGTGGCGTGCTGCGCTCTGCTCGCGACCGTGCGGCCGATTTTGCCGAGCGCCGTCGTGCCGACGTCAACGCGAGCCCGTGGGGTGACGATGAGGCCCTGTCGGTGCCCGGCGTTGCCCGTCCGCACCTGAGCATTCTTCGTCAAAAGGGCTCCGATGCTGCCGTGACCACAGTCATGGGCAACGATGTGGACCCGGTTTTGGACGATGACGACGAGGACGAGGATCCGTTTGTCGACGTGTCCGATGCCGTGGAAGCTGAGCGCGCTAAGACGACGCTGTTGCCGCGCCGCCATGCCAAGAAGGGCAAGGCTGCGCCCAAACTCAATACGAGTGAGCCCGACCCGTCTTGGTCCGAGAGCGAGATTGAGCTCACCGAGGGCGATGACGAGGACGACGAGGCTCCGATTGAGACCGCAAAGACAACTTTGCTACCGCGTCGCCATGCAAAGCGCGACCAGGTAACCGGTCAGCTTTCGATGGAAGACGACCCCGATAAGATCGACGAGTCCGAGCCGCCGTTTGCCGTGAATCCTGTCTCGGCAGCACCTCAGATCCCCGACTTCTTGAAGCATCCCAAGGTTGCCGATGCGCCTGCCTTGAGTGCTGTCGAATCGGCTGCGGCTAGCGATGGGGGAGCGGACGGCGGCGCCGCAGATAACGAGGGCGAAGAAGAGGACGGCCTCAAACTTCCGCCACTTGAGATTCTGCATGCCAACCCGCAGTCGGCTTCCGCCGCGTCTTCGGACAAGGAGCTTGAGCAGACTGCCGAGTCACTTCAGTCCACGCTGCTTGAGTTTGGTCGTAGTGCCCGCGTGGTCGGCTGGATCGCCGGCCCCACGGTGACGACCTTTAAGCTGCAACCTGGCGAGGGCGAGCGCGTGAGCAAGATTTCGAGCCTCGAGGACGATATCGCGCTATCGCTTGCTGCCCAGTCGGTGCGTATCTTTGCCCCGATCCCCGGCACCTCGCTTGTGGGTATCGAGATCCCCAATCGCAAGCGCCAGAACGTCAACCTGGGCGACGTGCTTCCCTATGTGAAGGGCGGTCCGCTCGAGCTCGCCATCGGTCGAGATGCCGAGGGTACGCCGGTCGTCGCCGACCTTGCCAAGATGCCCCACCTGCTGATCGCCGGTACCACGGGTTCCGGTAAGTCGGTCATGATCAACTCCATCATCACGACTCTGCTCATGCGCGCTCTTCCCGAGGACGTTCGCCTGATCATGGTCGACCCCAAGCGCGTCGAGCTTGCGGGCTATAACGGTCTGCCGCATCTTTACGTGCCTGTAGTGACCGAGCCCAAGCAGGCCGCGAGCGCTCTGCAATGGGCCGTGTCCGAGATGGAGCGTCGCCTGAAGGTCTTCGAGCGTCTTAACGTGCGTAAGATCTCGACCTACAACGAAAAGCAGGCCGCCGGCGAGTTTGAGCATTACGACAATCCGCCGCAAAAGATGCCCTACCTGGTCATCATCATTGACGAGCTCTCGGACCTGATGATGGTCGCCGGTAAGGATGTCGAGGCCTCGATCGTACGTATTGCACAGCTGGGCCGTGCCGCCGGTATTCATCTTATCGTGGCCACGCAGCGCCCCAGCTCCAACGTGGTGACGGGCCTCATCAAGGCCAACATCACCAACCGCATCGCCTTTAACGTCGCTACGGGCATCGACTCGCGCGTCATCATCGACCAGATGGGTGCCGAAAAGCTCACCGGTTTGGGCGACATGCTGTTCTCCAAGGTCGACTGGGGCAAGCCCCGCCGTATTCAAGGCTGCTTTGTTTCGGATGATGAGATCAACGAGATTGTCGAGTTCGTCAAGTCGCAGAGCGAGCCCGACTACCACGAGGAGATTCTGTCTGCCGTGGCGCCCGCTTCCATGTCCATGGCGGGTGGCGGCGGTATTGTCCGCACCGGAGTAGCCGAGCCGCAAGACGATGATCCGCTCATTTGGGAAGCCGCCCATATTGTGGTGGAATCGCAGCTTGGCTCCACATCTGGCCTGCAACGTCGTCTGAAGGTTGGCTATGCGCGTGCCGGGCGTATTATGGACATGCTGGAAGAAAAGGGTGTCGTCGGCCCGCCCGACGGTTCCAAGCCGCGCGAGGTCCTGTTGGACGAGGAGGGGCTTGCCGCGCTGGAATCTGTCGACGCCGAGATGGCACGTGAAGATCGTGAGTTTGGAGGATTCTGATGGCTGCACGCTTTGGTGACATGCTGCTCGAGCAGCGTCGCCGAATGGGCCTTTCCATTCAGCAGGTCGTCAACACCATCAAAATCAGGCCGCAGATCATCGAGTTTTTCGAGACCGGTAACTTTGCTTCGATGCCGCCGCGCGGCTATGCACAGGGCATGATTTCGAGCTATGCTCGCTTTTTGGGCCTCAATCCGCGCGAGGTCGTCAATGCCTACTTTGACGACCTGATGGCATATGAGCGCGAGACGTCGCAGCAGGGCGGTCGTTTTCAGGACGCCGCCGGCTACGTCAATTCGCGTTCCTCGGTCGATAACGGGCGCTTCCTGATGGCTCAGGGCGGTCGTTCGACCCGCTATGGACAGCGTCCTCAGCAGGCCGGTTATATTACTGAGACGGGTTCGGGCGAGGAGATTCGCTCACAGCGTGACCGGTTCCGCAGTACGCCGATGCCTGAGGACCGTGCACTTCCCACTGCCCGCGGCGTGGCGCGTGACCCTCGTGCCGGCTACGGCGACGGCGGCTATTCCGATCGCGGTCACCGTGGTGTCTCCACCGGACGCTCTCGCGGTGGCTATGCGGATGCCGATACCACGCAGGTGACGCCGCGTCTTCGCTTTCAATCACAGCCGTATGGCCAGCGCTCTTCGGCTCCGCGTTCGGGCCAACGTGGCTATCAAGGCCGCGGTGAACTTGCGCCCCGCTCGGGTCAGCGCAGCCTTCAGGGCCAGGGCGGCTATCGCGGCCGTTCCGATAGCAATCGTGGTCGTATGCCTCAGGGAGGCGGCCGCAGCAGTTCCAATCGTGGACGCGGCGGATCACGTACTCCTCAAAACAACGGGCTCGATCCGCGTATCGTCTACGCCGGCATCGGTGCCGTTGCGCTGTTGTTGATTGTGCTCATCGTGGTGCTTCTGCGCGGCTGCGCATCTTCGGCGCCCGAGACCACGCCCGAGACGCCCACTGCTACCAAGACGACGACCAAGAAGTCTTCTAAGAAGACCGAAACGGTCGACGAGGACGAAGACACCGATGAGGCGACGGATGAGTCGACTGACTCGGACGCTACCAAGACGACGGCCAAGAAGGAAGAGAACGAGGTCACGAAGGTCAAAGTCTCCGTTGCCAAGGGAAAGACCGCGTGGATTGAGGTCAAGGTCGACGGCAAGTCGGTCTATGGCGCCCAAGCGACTGGCCCCTTTGAGCAGGAGTACTCGCCCGAGTCCTCGATCGAGATCACCACGTCCAAGCCTTCCGATGTCACCGTTACCAAGAACGGTGAAAAGGTTCGTTACGATACCAAGACCTCGGGCGTGGCGCGTGTGACGATCACCGTTCCCAAGAAGGAGACGACTGATTCCGAGAATGGTGAAAGTTCTGATGGTACCGATACCACCGATGGTGCCGATACCACCGACGTTACCGATGCCCAGTCCACGGATGGCGCCGATACCGCAACTGACGGTCAGACACCCACCGATTCTACCGACTATTCGTACGATAGCTACTAAGCCGCTCGTACGCGAAAGGAAACATCATGGCTAAAGATTCCAGCTTCGACGTCGTGTCCGAGGTCAACATGCAAGAGGTCGACAACGCCTTCCAGCAGACCACGCGCGAGATTTCCCAGCGCTATGACCTTAAGGATTCCGGCGCCACGATCGAGCTTTCGAAGGGCGACAAGCTCTTTACGATCAACGCCCCGGCCGACTTTGTCTCCAAACAGATTGTCGACGTGCTGAGTTCCAAGCTCATCAAGCGCGGCATTGACCTCAAGGCTGTCTCGTGGGATGCTCCTCAGGCGGCATCGGGCGGCACCGTGCGCGTGCTCGGCCATATTGTCGAGGGTATCGACCAGGCGACCGCCAAGAAGATCAACAAGGACATCAAGGACCAAAAGCTCAAGGTCAAGGTGACCATCGAGGCCGACAAGCTGCGTGTTTCCTCTGCTTCGAAGGATGCGTTGCAGACCGTAATCCAGTTCCTGCGCGACCAGGACTACGGCCAGCCGCTACAGTTCACCAACTACCGCTAATATCATTCGAAAGGACCGCTCTCCAACATGGATACACCGTTGGGCTCCGTGCTCTACATCACCCTCGGGTGCGCTAAGAACGAGGTCGACACCGACCGCATGCGTTCTCTTTTGACTGCTGCGGGCTACGAGGAGGCATTCGACCCGCAGGATGCCGATATCGCCATCGTCAATACATGCTCGTTCCTTGCCTCCGCAACGTCCGAGAGCATCGAGACCACGCTCGAGCTCGCCAACGAGGTTCAGGACGGCGTTCGTTCTTGCCCCATCGTTATGTGCGGCTGTGTGCCGTCGCGCTATGGCGACGACCTGCCTGACGAGCTGCCCGAGGTCGCTGCCTTTGTGAAGGCCGACGAGGAGGACGGCATCGTGGCGGTCATCGATGGCGTGCTGGGTGTCGAGCGTGAGATCGCGGCCTATATCCCTCAGGTCAAGCGTACCGTCGAGGGCGCCGTTGCTTACGTCAAGATTTCCGATGGCTGCAACCGCTTCTGCAGCTTCTGCATGATCCCCTATATTCGCGGTCGCTATCATTCGCGCAATGCCGAGAGCATTATCTCCGAGGTGCGCGACCTGGTTGCCGGCGGTGTGCGCGAGATCGTGCTGATCGGCCAGGACACGGGTATTTGGGGCATCGACTTTGCCGACGAGGACGTCGCCGAGGGCTCGCCGCGCAATCTGGCGCAGCTGCTGCGTGCCGTCGCCGAGGCCGTGCGCCCGCACAACGTCTGGGTCCGTGTGCTCTACTTGCAGCCCGAGGGCATGACTGACGAGCTCATTGAGACCATTCGTGATACGCCCGAGGTGCTGCCCTATATCGATATCCCCGTGCAGCACTGCGACGCGCGCATCCTCAAGGCCATGCGTCGCTCCGGTTCGCGCCAGGAGCTCGAGGATCTGTTCCGCGACCTTCGTGAGCGTATCCCCGGCATCGTGATCCGTTCCACGGCCATGGTCGGCTTCCCGACCGAGACCGACGACGAGTTCCGCGACCTTATCGACTTTATGGACACCGTCGGCTTTGACTACACGAGCGTCTTTGCCTACTCGCAGGAGGAGGGCAGCCTGGCCGCTAAGATGGAGGGTCAGGTCGACGAAGAGGTCAAGCTCGAGCGCGCCCAGGAGGCCATGGACCTGGCCGAGTCGCTCGGTTTTGCCGCCACCGCCGCCCATGTGGGCGAGCGCGCCCAGGTGATCGTCGACGGTATCGAAGAGACCGAGGACGGCGCCGAGCTGATCGGCCATGCCTGGTTCCAGGCGCCCGATTCCGATGGAGCGGTGCATCTGGACGCCAGCGAGGCGTCCGTGGGCGATATTCTGACTGTCGAGTTTACCGATAGCTTCTGCTATGAGCTTATCGGTCATGTTGTGGAGTAGGAGAGCGTCGTGGCAAACGAGAGCAATAAGGAACTGACGAGTGTCTGGACGCCCGCCAACATCGTGACGTGCGTTCGCATCGTCTTTATCCCGGTGTTCATGATCGTCTCGGCTCTGTCTCACACGAGTGTTGCCGGTACGGATTGGAGCATCTTTGACGGCCCGCTCGCCGCCGCTGCCTTCATTCTGTATGTGATCCTGTCGTGCACCGATAAGGTCGACGGTTATCTGGCGCGCTCGCGCAACGAGATCACCGACTTCGGTAAGTTTCTGGATCCCATCGCCGATAAGCTGCTGGTGTTCTCGGCCTTGCTGCTGTTCTTGGATTTTGGCGCGGTGACCGTGTGGTCCGTGTTCATTATCCTGTTCCGCGAGCTGCTGGTGAGCGCCCTGCGCATGGTCGCGAGTGCGGCCGGTGTGGTCGTTGCAGCCGATAAGCTCGGCAAGTACAAGACGGCAACCACGATGGTTTCCATCTGCGGTTACCTGTGCGTTTTTGCTATGGCCGGCTTGCACCTTGGCCCGGTGGCGCTGACGCTCGGCATCTACTCGGTGTCGCGCTTCCTGTATGCCGTTGCCGTTGTCTTGACCGTTATCTCGGGCGCCCAGTACTTCTGGAACTGCCGCAAGATCGTCTTTTCGGTCTAGGTCCTGTTGGGTATGACGGTCTCTTTTGAGCAGATCTCCGCACATAACGAGGAGCTGGCGCGCGATATTGTCGAGCGTGCGAGCGCTCGGGTCGTGACGGTTTCGACGGCTGAATCTCTGACAGCCGGCATGATCGCCTCGACGATCGCCGATATCCCTGGTGCCTCGGCGGTGCTGCGCGGTGGTGCGGTGACGTACTGCGACGAGATTAAGCATCGCGTGCTCGGCGTTGAGCAAGAGACGCTCGACCGCTACACTGCGGTGTCGTATCAGACGGCGCGCGAGATGGCTGCCGGTTCGCTGGAGCTGTATCAGAGCGATATTGCCGTGAGCGCGACTGGCTATGCCGGCCCCGGTGGAGGGACCGAGGACGATCCGGCTGGCACTTTCTATATTGGCTGGGCGTATCGCTCGGCTGATGGGGAAGTGCCGGTCGTGGACTCTGTGCGCTGCCACTATGAGGGCGACCGTTCGTGTGTTCGTGCCCATGCGGTCGCGGAGGCATTGGGACGCATTGCCCTTGTGCTTAACTCTATGGAATAGACGTGTTTTAAGGGGCCTTCGGGCCCCTTAATTGTGGAGATAGGGACCCCTGACGAATTTTGCGTTTGCGCTGGTCATAGGTGTATTTTTGCCTTTCTTGTTCTTATTTGCCCCTTTGTGGTCAAGCATTTGGTCAGTGTTTGGTCGGCGTTTGGTTGGGTTTTGGAAAGACTGCCTGCATATGATTGGCCTGAACGGTTGACCACGAACAGCCGTTCGTTTATTATCGATGCAGGTTGTTAAGAGGAGGGCTATTCATGGCCAAGAATTCAGGTCCCGTACGTACCGTTCATGCTCGCACGACGGGTAAAGAGCGCGATGAGATGATCGCCACCACCAAGGCCGAGATCGAGAAGAAGTTCGGTCAAGGCTCCATCATGAGGTATGGTGACGGCGGCCCCGAGCTTGAGGTTGAGGCCATCCCCACGGGCGCTCTGGCACTCGATGCCGCTCTGGGTATCGGCGGTGTGCCGCGCGGCCGTATCGTCGAGATTTACGGTCCTGAGTCCTCCGGTAAGACGACGCTTTCGCTCGAGATCCTGGCCGAAGCCCAGGCAATGGGTGGTGTGGTGGCATTTATCGATGCCGAGCACGCGCTCGATCCCACGTATGCCGCGCGCATTGGCGTGGATATCGACGAGGTACTGATTTCCCAGCCTGATACGGGTGAGCAGGCGCTCGAGATTGTTGACATGCTCGTGCGTTCCGGCGCCATCGATGCCATCGTCGTCGACTCCGTCGCCGCGCTGACCCCGCGTGCCGAGATCGAGGGAGAGATCGGCGATACCACGGTCGGTTTGCAAGCTCGTCTGATGAGTCAGGCGCTCCGCAAGCTCGCCGGCTCGCTGTCCAAGTCCAACACGACATGCATCTTCATTAACCAGCTGCGAGAGAAGATCGGCGTCATGTTCGGCAACCCCGAGACCACGACGGGCGGCCGCGCCCTTAAGTTCTTCTCTTCGGTGCGTATCGACATTCGCCGCATCGACAGCATTAAGCTTAAGGATGAGGTTATCGGTAACCGCGTGCGTGCCAAGGTCGTCAAGAACAAGGTGGCAGCTCCGTTCCGTTCTGCTGAGTTCGACATCATGTACGGTACGGGCATCTCTAAGGAGGGCTCGATTCTGGACATGGCTGTCGAGTGCGGCATTTGCAAGAAGATGGGCTCCTGGTTTGCCTATGGCGAGGACAAGCTCGGCAACGGTCGCGAGGCCGCCAAGGCGTTCCTGCGCGAACACCCCGATTGTGCCGACGAGATTGAGCATAAGGTCCGCCTTGCCTGCGGGCTTGAGTTTGATGACGATGCTCCGTCCGAGGTCGAGCTGACCGATCAGCCTGCGCCTGAGGAGTTTGACGAGCTTTACGCCATCGATGGTTCCGCCATGCTCGATGATGACGACGAGTAGCGGTTACGCTCATGTCGTATACGGTGACCGAGGCCACGGTCGTCTTTCCCGATAAGAAGGCGGCCTCCTCGTTCTCGAGCGGGTATGCGTCCAAAAAGCCTTGCGCACATATCGATTGTGAGCTTGAGGGCGGTTTTGAGCGGTCCATTTGGATTCCCGTGCGGGTCGCGCGCCTGTATGTCAAAAATCGCCCCGATCTTCCCTGTGATTGGGATAACTTTCGTGAAGCGGTGCAGCTCATCGAGCGTAAATGTGCACTTACCATGGTGACTGAGATGCTATCGCGACGCGACCATGCGACGGGTGAGGTCTGTGACAAGTTGGCACGCTACGGCTTTCGCCAGCCCGCAATTGATTTCGCCGTCCAGCGTGCCACAGAGTATCGCTTTTTAGATGAGAACCGCTTTTGCTCGTACTTTATCGAGGAACGCAAACGACGCGGCTGGGGACAGCGCAAGATTGAGACCGAGCTTAAGCGCCGTCATGTCGTACTCGATGACATTCCCGGTTATCCCGAGGATTATTTTGCCGTCGAAGACGATTTGGCGCGTGCGTCAGCCCTGCTCGCCAAGCGGCGTGTTCCAGAGACGCGCGGATTCGAAAAACTGGTTCGGTTTTTGATGGGCAAGGGCTTCTCGTATCACATCGCTGCCGATGCCGTTAAGGCACGTCTCGATGCCGAACGCGAGGAATGTGCGGTTTAGGCGTATGCGTTTTGTGGCCCTGCCGTTCACCGCGTTTTAGCCGCCGTGCCGGGGCCATTTATTTGACAGTTGTTGTGGTTCAACGTACGATAAACACTGTCATTTGCTTTGTGATATGTGCTCATCTGTGATGAGTTTGTTTATATGTTTATCTGTATCCGACCCGCATAAGCTGCGCCCATATTACTCAAATGTCGCGAGCCGTTCGTAAGGACGGTTCGCTTTGTTGTGTAACGAATCCATAAAAAGGAGTGAGCATGCCTATCATCGCAGCGCTCGTTGGCATCGTTTTGGGTGCCATCGCCGCCATTGCCTACATGCGCACCGCCAAGCAGGGTAGTCTTCACGAGGCCGACGAAAAGATCCAGTCGGCACACGCACAGGCTGAGTCCCTGATCGGTGATGCTAAGCGTCAGGCCGAGACCCTCAAAAAAGAGGCTCTGCTCGAGGCTAAAGAGGAGATCATCAAGAACAAGCAGGCCGCCGAGGCCGAGGACAAGCAGCGTAAGAGCGAGATTCGTACGCTCGAGAACCGTGTGATGCAGCGCGAGGAGTCCCTTGATCGCCGAAACGACGCTCTCGACAAGCGTGAGCACCAGCTGTCCAGCCAGGCCGGTCAGGTCGAGAAGCGCTCCCGCGAGCTCGAGGAGCTCTGCGCCAAGCAGACCTCCGAGCTCGAGCGTATCGCCGACCTGACCCGCGAGGACGCCCACAAGGAGCTCCTCGATAAGGTTCGCGGCGAGGTCACCCACGAGGCTGCCACGATCATTCGCGAGTCCGAGCAGCAGGTTCGCGCCGAGTGCCACAAGACCGCCCAGGAGATTCTGTCCCTGGCGATTCAGCGCTGCGCTGCCGACCACACAGCCGAGGTCACCGTTACCTCCGTGCACATTCCCTCTGATGACCTCAAGGGCCGTATCATCGGTCGCGAGGGTCGCAACATCCGGACCTTCGAGCAGGTTTCCGGCGTCAACCTCGTGATCGACGACACGCCTGAGACCGTCGTTCTTTCGAGCTTCGACCCGGTCCGTCGTGAGACCGCCCGTGTTGCCCTCGAGAACCTCATCGCCGACGGCCGCATTCACCCCGCCCGCATCGAGGAGATGTATCACAAGGCTGCCGACCTGGTTCAGCAGCGCGTGCGCGAGGCTGGCGAGCAGGCTGCCTTCGATACCGGCATCCACGACCTGCACCCCGAGATCGTCAAGACCCTTGGTGCCCTGCGCTACCGTACCTCGTTTGGTCAGAACGTGCTTCAGCACTCCCTCGAAGTCTCTGACCTGTGCGGCGTGATGGCTTCCGAGCTTGGCCTGGACGTTGTGACCGCCAAGCGCGCCGGCCTGCTGCACGACCTGGGCAAGGCAATCGACCATGACGTCGAGGGCCCGCATGCCGTCATCGGCGCCGAGCTTGCCCGCCGTTATGGCGAGAAGCCCGTTATCGTCCACGCTATCGAGGCTCACCATGCCGACGTCGACCCCAACACGGTGCTCGATGTCCTGGTACAGGCCGCCGATGCTGTCTCTGCCTCTCGCCCCGGTGCCCGTCGCGAGTCTGCCGAGAACTACATCAAGCGTCTTGAGAAGCTCGAGGAGATCGCCAACTCCCATGATGGCGTCGAGCGTACCTATGCCATGCAGGCTGGTCGCGAGGTCCACGTCATGGTTCAGCCGGACAAGATCTCTGATGCCCAGTCCACGGTCCTGGCTCACGA
This sequence comes from Collinsella aerofaciens, assembly GCF_040910185.1. Taxonomy (GTDB): domain Bacteria; phylum Actinomycetota; class Coriobacteriia; order Coriobacteriales; family Coriobacteriaceae; genus Collinsella; species Collinsella aerofaciens_BF. The sequence continues at coordinate 102,614 of NZ_JBDGBA010000005.1, forward strand.
TATCGCCCATCAGATCGAGGAAGAGATGGAGTATCCCGGTCAGGTGCGCGTCGTCGTGATTCGCGAGAGCCGCGCTGTCGATATCGCTAAATAACATGAGCGACGCGAACGGGCTCATCTCATTTATCGCGTCGATGTCGGGGGAGGGCAACCTTCGCGTCGAGGAGAACCTTGGCGAGGGGTATGTCCGCCTCCGCGTTTCGGAGGCCGAGCGGCGCCAGGCAAAGCACGACATTCAGCATGTCGAGGATATCGTCATCGAAATGCTCCGTAATGCTCGCGATGCTGGCGCCGATAAAGTCTATCTCGCTACGACCAAGGAAGATGGCGTCCGCACGCTTGTCTTTCTGGATAACGGTTCGGGCGTTCCGCAGGATATGCAAGAGCGAATCTTCGATGCCCGCGTTACCTCCAAGCTCGAGAGCATGAAGATGGACCGTTGGGGCGTTCACGGTCGTGGCATGGCATTGTTTTCGATCAAGCAGAACACCGACGAGGCCCGTGTGGTCACGTCTGGTGTCGACCTTGGCTCGGCCTTTAAGGTGAGCGTTGCGGCCGACCGCCTCAGTGAGCGTGCCGATCAGTCCAGCTGGCCTCAGGCCGTCAAGGATGAGGACGGACGTTATGTCTGTGCTCGCGGCCCGCATAATATTATTCGCGCTGCTTGTGAGTTTGCGCTCGAGGAGTTGCGTGGTTGCGATGTCTATCTTGGTTCTCCGTCTGAGATTGCCGCGACCCTTTATGCTCAGGCGTCAAGTCGGCTCGATACGTCGCGTCTCCTGTTCATTGATGACGAGAGTGAGCTTCCGGTTGTCGATCGTTTAGGCCTTGCCTCTGATGCCGAGGACTTTATCCGTATCTGCTCGGGTTTGGGTCTTGAGATGTCCGAGCGCACGGCACATCGCATTTTGGCAGGGCAGATTAAGCCCGTTCGCGGTGTGACCGCGCGTCTGCTGCGCGAGCGTGATTCGTCCTCGCATGCGCCGGCTCCTGTCGATCTCGCGAAGGATCGTCGCGGGCTACGTATTGCCAAGGATGACATGGCACAGTTTTCGCGTGCTGTGGAGCGTGACTTTAATGACCTTGCCGCCCGGTACTATCTCAACCTTTGCGGCGACCCAAAGATTCGCGTTTCGCGTGATCGAATCACCGTGACCTTCGATCTTGCCAAAGAGGAATAGTGCCTTTACCGAGTCCACTCGGTACGATACAGTTATTGCAGTTAAAACGTACTTTTAAACGCAGGAGTTTCTTCATGGATTGCCTGAAGGTATCAAGCAAATCATCGCCCGCATCCGTTGCCGGCGCCATCGCCGGCATGGTCAAGGATGGTGTGCCCGTCAACATTCAGTGTGTCGGCGCCGGTGCGGTCAACCAGGCCATAAAGGCCGTTGCTATTGCGCGCGGTTTTTTGATTCCAACCGGGTTTGATATTTCCTGCGCGCCCGTGTTCTCCGACATCCTCATTAACGGGGAGTCGCGCACGGCCATCCGTCTTTCTATTTACGTTCACCAGATCAATCGAGCTGCTATGGATAACGTCGTCATGGATGATGTTAAGCCTGTGGCATAGCTTCTGCTTGCCTCGATTCGCCCCCCCCTCTCCATCGTTAGGACTTATGCACATGGACCAGCGTTCCGTACGCGATATTCTTGCCGGTAAAACCTACTTTATCCGCACCTTTGGCTGCCAGATGAATCAGCACGACTCCGAGCGCGTGAGCGGTCTGCTCGATTCGTATGGTTGCCTCATGGCGCTCGATCCCGAGCATGCCGATATTGTTGTCTTCATGACATGCTGCGTGCGCGAGGCCGCCGATACTCGCCTGTACGGCCAGTGCAATTCCTGTAAAAGCCTGCCGCCTTCGCCTTCGGGCAAGCGTGTGGTTGCCGTTGGTGGTTGCATCGCGCAGCGCGATGGTGAGGGCCTGCTCACCAACGTCGATAACGTCAATGTCATCTTTGGTACGCATTCCATCGCACATGTGGCCGAGCTCATTGCCGAGGCGTTCCTTGATGGCAAGCGTCATATCCGCACTAATGAGCATGAGGATACGGATGCCATGAGCATGCCGTGGCATCGCGAGACCCAGTATCACGCTTGGGTGCCCATCATGACGGGCTGCAATAATTTCTGTACCTATTGCATCGTTCCGTACGTGCGCGGTCGCGAAAAGAGCCGCCCCTTCGAGGAGATTGTCGACGAGGTGACCGGTTTGGTGCGCCAGGGCGTGCGTGAGATTACGCTGCTGGGCCAAAACGTTAACTCATATGGTCGCGATCTGTTTGGCAAGCCGCGTTTTGCCGATCTGCTACGTGCCGTGGGCGATACGGGCGTGGAGCGCATCTTCTTTACGTCTTCGCATCCCAAGGATCTGCTGCCCGAGACCATTGACGCCATGGCCGAGACGCCTGCCGTCATGCCGCAGCTTCACTTGGCCGTTCAGTCGGGCTCCACGCGTATCCTCAAAGAGATGAATCGCCGTTATACACGCGAGGACTATCTGGGCCTGGTCGATCGCATTCGCAACCGGATGCCCGATATCGCGCTCTCGACCGACATCATCGTTGGCTTCCCGGGCGAGACTGAAGAAGACTTTGAGCAGACGCTCTCACTTGCCGAGACGGTCCGCTATGCCCAGGCCTATACCTTCATCTATTCCAAGCGCGCCGGTACCCCGGCCGCAGAGATTGACGATCCTACGCCGCATGAGGTTATTCTCGAGCGTTTCAACCGCCTGGTTAAGGTTATCGAGACTACGGCACACGAGTATAACCAGGGTGAGCTTCATACTGTGGTGCCGGCGCTCATTGAGGGAACGAGTAAAAAGAACGACGCGGTCCTGCTGGGCAAGAGTCCCAAGAATCAGACCGTGCATGCGCCTATCCCCGAGGGTTACAGCATCGATCAGCTTGTTGGCAAGATCGTTGATGTTGACGTTGACGTTGCCAAGACCTGGTATTTGTCCGGCTCCGTTGTGGGCGAGCCGCGCTAATGGTTTCTCCCAGGGCAGGACTTTCCGCCGTTGCGATCGTCGGTCCGACGGCGGTTGGTAAGAGTGATGTTGCCGACCGTTTGGCAGCTCGTCTTTCGTCCGAAGTGCTGTCGTGCGATGCGATGCAAATCTATCGCGGCATGGACATCGGTACCGCAAAGATGGCGCCCGATGAGTGTACGGCGCCGCTGCGTCTCGTCGACATTGTAGAGCCGGGTGTGGCATATTCTGCTGCGCTTTATCAGGCTGACGCTCGCGCGCATGTTGAACGTCTCCTTGGTTCGGATTGCCTGCCGGTTTTTTGCGGAGGTACGGGGCTGTATCTCAAGGCCGCCCTCGATGAGATGGACTTTCCCTCGGGTGAACTTGAGGACGATCGTCGCGCGGGGTATCAGGAACTTGCCGAGCGTATTGGTGAGGAAGAACTGCATGCCCTGCTTGCCGAGCGCGATCCAGAATCAGCTGCTGTTATTCATCCCCATAACGTGCGGCGTGTGATTCGCGCGCTTGAGATGCATGATGATGGTATCTCCTATGCACAGCAAAAAAGTCAGTTTAGTGTTCCGCGCGAGTATTATCATGCGCTGTGGTTTGGCCTGACCCGTAATCGCGAGGTGCTCTACGAGCGCATTAACCTGCGCGTCGATCTGATGTTTGAGCAGGGTCTTGTCGATGAGGTCCGCGGTCTTATGGACCAGGGGCTGGGAGATGCCCTGACGTCGATGCAGGCAATTGGCTATAAAGAGATCATCGATGCTTTCAATGGCGTGATGAGCATGGATGAGGCTCGCGAACTCATTAAGATGCGTTCGCGTCGCTATGCCAAGCGTCAGCTTTCGTGGTTTAAGCGCGATGACCGTATCGTGTGGTTTGATATGGATGAATGTACGATCGATGAGGTCGTTGAGGATATCCTGCATCGTATTGAGGCTGCCTAATGGCCCGTTTCCCCCTTGTTCCCACGGCACCCGAGCCCGAGCGTGCCATTTTAGTTGGTGTTGAGTGGCGCGACAATGCATGGCCGCTCGATCGCTCGCTTGATGAGCTGGAGCGTCTTGCCCACACAGCTGGTGCCCAGTGCGTGGCACGCTTGTCGCAGCGTTTGGTAAAGCCGTATCCTAAATCGTTTATCGGTTCCGGTAAGGTTGAAGAGCTGTGCGGCCTGGTGCATCGCATGGATGCCGATGTTGTTATTTTTGACGACGACCTGACCCCCTCGCAGCAATCCTATTTGGAGAAAGCCGTGGGTGAGCCGGTAAAGATTATCGATCGTACAGCACTGATCCTGGATATCTTTGGCCTGCATGCTCAGACGCGTGAGGGACGCCTGCAGGTACAGCTGGCACAGCTTCAATATTTGTTGCCTCGCCTGCGTGGCATGTGGAGCCATCTCGCCAAGGAGCAGACGCGCGGCGGCATCGGCTCACGTTTTGGTCAGGGCGAAAGTCAGCTCGAGGTCGACCGTCGCCTCATTCGTAATAAGATCGCTGCGCTTCGTCGTGAGCTCAAGCAGGTTGAACAGCGTCGCGATGTTCAGTCAAAGAGTCGTATCGAGTCGCCGGCGTTTCGCGTTGCTTTAGCCGGTTATACCAATGCCGGTAAGTCGACGTTGCTCAATCGCCTGACCGGGTCTACGGTGCTTTCACAGGACAAATTGTTTGCCACACTCGACCCGACGACGCGTTCGTATCGTCTGCCCGGCGGTCGCGGCATGACGATTACCGATACCGTCGGCTTTATTCAAAAGCTGCCCCATGGTCTGGTCGATGCCTTTAAATCGACGCTGTCCGAGGTTTTGGGTGCCGATCTAATTCTCAAAGTCGTAGATGCGTCTGACGAGGACTATGAGCGGCAGCTGGAGGCTGTCGACCGCGTGCTTGATGAGATCGGCGCCGGAGAGCGTTTAACGCTGACCGTATTCAATAAAATCGATCTTCTCGATAGCGTCGATCGATTGAGTTTCCGTCGTCGCTATCCGGAGGCCGTTCTGTTCTCGGCCCAAACGGGCGAGGGGCTCGACGATCTCGTCGACCGGATTGCTCGCGAGGCAGCTGCCACCGATGTGTTGCTCTCCGCTGATATCCCGTATCGTGAGGGCGCTCTCATCACGCTGGTGCATGAGCAGGGAACCCTTCTGCATGAGGAATATCTCGAGGACGGCGTTCGCATTGTGGCGAAACTGCCGGCTCGTATTGCACCGCGGCTCGAGCGCTATCGTACGGAATAAACGATTTCTAGCACGCCTAGAATGACTGGCTGATGGAGCAGGTAGAACGGTAAGGCATGCCGACCCAGGACTGCGAGCGCCGGGATAGGATTGGCGTATGCCCATGCTGGCGCTTCGAGACTTGATGCTTGTGCTGCCTGGGCAGCAAAAAAGCCGGTAAGGTACATAAAGACAAACGGTATGAGCGGATAGTAATCTCCCGAAACAAAACCCGGGCCTGGGAATCCAAGCCATGCCAGGTAGGGGAGTGGGTAGACCGCCTTTGGAATGCCCCAGGTTAGGGCAAAAAGAACAAGGCACGCTGCGATGCCCCATGAGCCCGGTAATTTTTGGAGTAACGGACGGGTGAACGCAACCACCGCGGTGCACACCGCCATGCAATAAATGATGCCAAAGTTCACTGAATCGTCGACCGATACGAGCGTTGTTGCGATCCAGACGACCAAAGCTGCGGCAGCGTACTTAGCCGCTCGTTTGGCATTGTTGCGTGAGAGCGTGCACATCCAACCCGCGATAAACAAAAATACCCAGCTGATGCTGGCGCGCCAGACGTCTTGAAAGACAGTCTGGGTAAACCAAGGCATATCCCAGCCGTACAGGTAGGCGAGATCATAGCAAGCGTGAAAACCTGCCATAGAAATCATCGTAAACCCGCGGACGGTATCAAAGATGGTTATGCGTTTTTGCATTACGAGAACCGGCGCATCAAGCCGACGACTTTGCCCAGGATAACGGGATTCGTTGCATAGATAGGTTCCATGGTGTCGTTCTCGGGCTGCAAGCGCACACGCCCCTGCTCCTTGTAGAACGTCTTGACGGTCGCCGAACCATCAATCATGGCCACGACAATTTCGCCGTTCATGGCACTTTTTTGTTCACGGACGATGATGTAATCGCCATTGAAGATGCCGACATTGATCATTGAGCTCCCATGCACCTCAAGGATAAAGGAACCCTGATCAGTGGCGATTTCGGTCGGGATAGTAAACGTGTCTTCGATATTCTGCTCTGCCAGAATGGGAATCCCAGCCGCGACGCGACCAACGAGCGGTAGCGAGACCGTTCCGCGAGGTGCGGTGGGCTCGTCAGATTTGGAAATTGAGACAGAGGAGCCGTCCTCGTTAAAGAGTTCCAGGGCGCGCGGTTTGGTGGCATCGCGCTTGAGCAGCCCGCGCGCCTCCAAGGCAGATAAGTGGGCGTGCACGGTGCTGGGGGAGGAAAGGCCCACGGCAGATGCCATCTCGCGCACACTGGGCGGATAACCCTTCTCCTGCTGATATTCCTTGATGAAGTCGTAAATTTGCTGCTGACGCTTGGTAATTTTGCGAGCCATCAGGGCATCCTCTCTACCCATGTCAAACAAATGTTCGAATTTTGCTTGACAGGAACAACTGTTCGAAGATAATAATAACCGAACATTCGTTCTCGCGCTAGACATTTTTGTCCGCGCGGCTTGATAAAACTGTTCTCAGCAAAACACGCGAGAGGAGAACATGATGAACGCAACGAATATGGTCCAGGGAAACCTCGCCCTTAAGCTCGAGACGCCTGCAGAACCCACTTTTACGGTTGTTCAGGGTGGCCGCTCCGGCTTTCAGCCTTTGACTGTAAAGCCTGCTCGCAATCAGCAGACTGTAGTCGCGCCGGCCCGCGTTGCCCTGAAGGTTCCGACGATTGTCGCCTTTGCCGTTGCGCTTACGCTCTTCTTTGTCCTCGCTACGTCGGTCTTTAGCGCTCGTCACGCCGCGTATGCCGAGTCCGTTTCCAACGTTACCTACGAGACCATTCGCGTTCAGCCTGGCGACTCTCTTTGGTCGCTTGCCGAGGAATATCCAATCGAAGGCCTTTCCACGCAAGAGACTTCCGACATGATCCGTAACGTCAATCATCTGGAGCATGGTTCGCTCGCCGCCGGTGCGCATCTTAAGGTTCCTGCTCGTTCGTAATCATTATCGCGCTGCGCATGGTACCCTTGTTATCGTTTAAGAGGAGGTACCATGCGCTGTCCCAAATGCGGCAAGGCACATACCCGCGTCGTTGATTCTCGTATGCAGGAGTCAAATAACACCATTAAGCGCCGTCGCGAATGTTGCTCGTGTAACTATCGCTTTACAACGTTTGAGCGATGCGAAGACCCAATCGAGGTCATTAAGTCAGACGGAACCAAGCAGCGGTTCGATCGCAATAAGCTGCTCGTCGGCTTGATGCGCGCCACCATCAAGCGCGATATCGACACTAAGAAGCTCAATGAGATTATCGACGACATCGAGGTCGAGCTGCGCTCTCGCACGCTGACGGCCGTCACGTCCCATGAGTTGGGTGACATGGTGCTCAAGCGCTTGGCCAAGATCGACAAGGTGGCCTACATCCGTTTTGCCTCGGTCTACCGCGATTTCAAAGACGTCGATGAGTTTCTGCTAGAGCTCGACAAGCTAAGGTGATTCCATGTCCAACATTACCGTCAACATAAAGCGTCTCGACCCCACCGTCGAGCTTCCCAAATACGCCCATCCCACCGATGCCGGCTTGGATCTGCGCTCCAACGAGGACTGCGTCCTGAAGCCCTTCGAACGCCGTCTGGTCTCTACTGGGCTGGCCATCGCCCTGCCCGATGGCTACGCCGGCTTCGTCCAGCCCCGCAGCGGCTTGGCCATCAAGCAGGGCCTGTCTATAGTCAACACGCCGGGCCTCATCGACGCCCACTACCGAGGAGAACTCAAGGTTATCCTCATCAACCTGGACCCCTCCAACAACATCCAAATCAACAAAGGCGACCGCATTGCCCAACTCGTCATCCAAGAAGTCCCCACGGTCAACCTCGTAGAAGTAGAAGAACTAGACAAAACCGACCGAGGAGCCGGCGGTTTCGGTTCTAGCGGCGTAGCTTAGTCGTTTACGCACTGTCCGCTGACCGGCCCGACCCGCCTATATATCATCCCATACTCAAACATTCTCGCTTCGCTGCGAAACTGCGCGTGGGACGAAATATAGGCGGGTCGGGCCGGTCAGCTGCGTTTACGCACTACCAGCTGCGCCGGATCTCCATATTTGAAGCTGCAAAGGCGAACCAAAGTAATTAATTGCAGTAATCAGATGCGGCAAAGGGACTGTTCCTTTGCCGCATCTGATTATCAGAAAGATTGATTGTTGTTTTCAAGCGAGTAGCCGCCCGCCCGCTTCTCTCACATATCGTTCCACGCGCAGTTTCGCAGCGAGCGAAGCGAAGCGAGAATGTTTGAGCATGGAATGATATGTGTGAGAAGCGGGCGGGAGGGATACGAGCGCCCCGCGAGAATGTTTGAGCATGGAATGATATAAGGGCGGTTCCCGCCGAGCAGCGGACATTCGACTAGCGGATATGCGCGGGCTTTCCTCCCCAGTAGAAGCGGCAGAAGACTCGTTTGCGCTTTTGGGGTTTGCCTACGAGCTCCATGGTGGCGATGGCTATGTCTTCGGCTGCGTGGGGGCGGCGTAGTACTTCGCCGTTGATGAGTAGGGCTTTGAGTGATTCGGGATGGTCGTGCAAGTGACGTAGGGTTACGATGAGTTCTCGTGCGGTGGTGACATGCATGCTGGCGCCCATGCCGGTGAGCATCGTGGTGTTGGCCTTTTCCTGGCCGTATGATTTGCCCAGCAGGATCATCGGCAGATGAGCGCACAGGCACTCGGTGACGGTGAGCCCGCCCGATTTGAGGATTGCCAGGTCGCAGCCGTGCATGAGGGCTGCCATGTCGTCCACGTAGTCCAGAACCGTGACGTTTTCGAGCTTCATGGCGTCGAAGAGCGTCTTGAGGCGGGTGGCGTATTCCTCATCCTTGCCCGGCAAAAAGACAAAGTGCATGTCCTCGAAGCTGCGCAGGAAGGGGAGTGTGCGGTCCATCTCCGCGCGAAAGCGAACGTACGGTTGAGGCAAACTGGCGCCGGCCATCACCAGCACGACGGTCTTGTCGATGGGGAGATTGAACTTCTCGAGTTCTTCCTCGCGATTGTAGTCCGTATCAAACCCGGCGCGGATGGGGATGCCTGTAATGCGGATTTTGGTCTCGGGAACCTTGCGCGGGCGCAGCGTTTCGGCCATAAACTCGTTGGCCACGCAGAACAGGTCGGTGTCCTTGTGGGGCCAAAAGCCTTCGACTTCATAGTCTGTTGGTACGCAGATGACCGGGTAATCGATACCCGTGATGACGCGGGCGCCCACAGCAACATTGGCTGCCGTAATGTGTGTTGCAACCACGGCCATGGGCCTGCGGGTGCGGACATAATCGTTGAAGGCGGGGAACATAATACGTGACCATGCCGTGCCGCCACCCCAGAGCAGATGTCCCGTAAACGTATATCGCCAGGTTAGGTCATATATGGGGCGCGTGGCGCCGGTAAACGAAGCTGCTGTTTTATTACCATCGAACCTAATGCGTCCAAAATCGAGGATATCCAGGACTTCGATCACAACATCCTCAGGAATTCCCTTGGTGCCGCGGATAAGATCAAATGCTTGTGCAATCGCGTTGGCGGCGGCTTTGTGGCCCGATCCAACCGATGCGTGCACAATGGTTACTACGGGTTTTTGTGCAGGTGAAACGGTCATTTGCTCCGGTTGGGGAGTAGCTTGCATGGGCAGGGGAGCGCTATTGCTCGTCTGCGTTTGATCCATCGATAACTCCCCTTCATCTTAGTTTCGCTAGGAATCATTGTAATGCATGAGTGTCACGTTCGTCTAAATTTGGGTATGAGCGCAAAGAACGCCAATCTTTCGACAGGAGGTCTCTTCATGACTACCCAACAGCCGATCGATGTTGTTATTATCGGCGGCGGCCCTGCGGGCTATGCCGCAGCCATTTATGCGGCGCGTGCCAACCTAACGACGACTGTGATTGAACAGGGCATGTCGGGAGGGCAGATCGCCACAACCAATGAGGTCGAGAACTATCCGGGCATTCCGCTGCTGAGCGGTACTGAACTTGGTGAGCGGTTCCAACAACATGCTGAAGGCTTGGGGGCTCAGGTTGAATGGAGTATGGTGACGGGCGTCGACTACGATGCCGATGCAGCGCTGTTTACGGTGCATCACGATATGGGCGATACGCTGGCTTCGAGCGTTATCGCTTGCATGGGTGCTACGCCGCGTCCGGCAGGTTTCGCTGGCGAGGATACGTATCGCGGTCGTGGCGTTTCATATTGCGCAACATGTGACGGCATGTTCTTCCGCGGCAAACAGGTCTTTGTCATCGGTGGCGGCAATGCCGCCTGCGAGGAAGCCCTGTTCTTGTCAGAAATCGCCAGCAGTGTGACCATCGTGCTGCGCCGCGACCAGTTCCGTGCACCCGATGGTGTTGTTCAGAAAGTACTCGCAAAGGACAATATTACAGTTAGGTACCAAACTAGTATTGTGGAGCTATCGGGCGAAGCCATGCCAACGACGATTACCTTTAAGGACAATGCATCCGGCGAGACTCATACCGAGTCATTTGAGCCCGGCTCGTTTGGCATCTTTGTCTTTACCGGAACGCAGCCCCATACCGAGCTTGTTGAGCATCTAGTTGATCTGGCGCCTGATGGCGGCATTCTGACTGATGAATCCATGGCGACCCGCACGCCAGGTCTATTTGCCGCTGGCGATATCCGTTCCAAACGTTTACGCCAGGTTGTGACCGCTGTTTCTGATGGAGCCATAGCGGCAACAAGCGCATATGCATTTCTCCGCGGATAAGTACGATAATATATCTTATGTAAAGTTGCTATCTTTAAACAAAGTGGTTGGACGGTGCATCAATGTGCTGTCCAACCACTTTTACTTGCCGGCTATGTGGTATGCAAAACTAGATAATCTAGAATACAATATAGAAAATGAACGGAGGACCTTTATGAACCACGTTAAACACGTTATTCCGATGTCTGATTCGTCGGTCAGCATTAAGCCCGAGGATATTCAGCCCACTGTGCTGCCCGATGCATTTATTCAGTCCGATATCGTGCGCAAACTTAATACGTTGAGTCTGCCGCGCTATAACCAGTTGCCCAATGTGACGCTCTACCGCGACCAGGTTATTGAGTATGTTACGCTGTGGATGGAGCCGCTGTCCATTTGCGTTGAGCAGCCTATCATTACGCCATCGATGATCAATAACTACGTAAAGGTCGGCCTAGTGCCTGCTCCGGTCAAAAAGCAATATGGCCGCGAGCAGATTGCCCGCCTGATCGCTATCTGCATCTTTAAGCAGGTGCTACCTATTGCTGCGGTGCAGGCACTCTTTAACATTCAGCGTTTGAGCTACGATGCCCCGACGGCCTTTGATTATGTGGTCGATCAGCTCGAGGCATCGATTCGTGCGGCGTTTTCCGTCGAGCAGACTCCCGTGCCCGATACGGCGCATCAGGTAACGCGTGAGTCGCTGCTTGTGCGTAGCGCGGTATCGTCCTTCGTTTCGAAGGCGTACTTGATGAGCTATCTCAAGTTCAACGGGTTTAATAGCTAGCCGACGTATAAAACGGGCGGGACAAAGAGCCATCTGTCGCTTTGTCCCGCCCGTATTTTTGCTTGGTTGGACTTTATTTGCCCGAAGCTACGCCCATGCCGTAGCCGATGATGAGGCCGTGCATCTCGGCGTAATAGGAATCCAGGCCGTTGCAGGGCATGATGATGGTCTTGGAGCCGGGCCAATGCTCGACTATGCGGTCAGTGAGCGCCTGGGCTCCAGCTTCGTTCTCAACGTGATCTATGACGACCTCACCGCCCGTAAAGCCCTCGGCTTCCATAGTGTCGATGATCTTGTTGAGCATCTTTTTTTCGCCACGCGTGTGCCCGACGAGTTCGATTTTACCGGCCTCACTCGCCGTGCCCAAAATGCGGATATTGAGCTTGTTGGCAATGACGCCGGCTGCCTTAGGGATACGTCCGGCTTTGGCGAGGTTTTCGTAATTGCACAAACTGAAGAGGATTTTGCTGTTCTGTTCAAGGCTATCGAAGCATGCGCAAGCATCCTCGAATGAGACATTCGGATTGCTTGCAAGATAGCGGTCGAACAGCAAGAAAATGAGGTCCATTTTGCCGCCAGCTGCGCGTGAATTGACTAGATGAATCTGTCGGTCGGGCTCCTCGGCAAGAACCATATCGCGAGCCGTGGCTGCCGCGTTGTAGCTGCCCGACACGCCCTCAGAGATCGGCATGCAGATGGTCTTGTCTGCCAATTTGAAGAGCTCGGCCCACTCCCCTACGCTGGGACAAGCGCTCGAAGAAGCGTTCGTCTCCGCCTGAACAGCGCAGTTGAGCTCATGAACATCGAGCGAAAGGTCATCGACGAATTCATGCTCCCCCACTCGAATTTTGAGGGGCGCAAATGCAAAGGTGGTATGGGGCGCGGTCGGTTGCCAATCGCGGAGGTTGCAGCTTGAATCGGAGATAAGTGCCCAGCTCATAGAGGGTCCTTTCTAATTGTTCCTCAACAATTATAGCCATCTTGCAAACTGAATGTACGGCTATCTAGTTTTGAATACTAGATAGCCGTACAAGATTAGAGAAAAACGAATGGACCTCGCGACTTAAAGCCACGAGGTCCACATTCACACGCTGTGTAAGATGACTTAGTAACGCACGAAGATATAGTTATTGTTCATGCCGGCGGCAACGGAGCTGATGATAACACCCGTGTTGTAGTCGGAAGCATGAATCATCTGACCACCACCGATGTAAATGCCGGTGTGGTACGAGTTGACCACAACGTCACCGGGCTGCGGATCGGACACACGCGTCCAGCCCATAAAGGTACCCGTGGTGCCCAGGCGGCAATAACGACCAGTGAGGCAATAGCTAACAAAACCAGAGCAGTCGAAGCTGTTCGGGCCAATACCGCCCCAAGAATAGGCGCAACCAAGCTTGCTGTATGCACGCGAGACAACAGAACCGCCATCGACGGACTGGCTCGGAGCAGAAGGCGTCGGAGCCGGAGCAGGCGTGGAGGGCTGCGGCGTCGGAGCAGGTGCCGGCGTAGGAGCCGGAGTGTTGCCGCCCTGGTTGTTGTTATTGCTGGTCTGGCCACCGTTGTTGGTGTTCTCGGTCGTACCGGCAGTCTCGTTGCTCACCGTGGCCTTCTCGGCGGTGCTGGCGTTGATGCCGGCCTGCAGCGCGGCGTTGGCCTCGGCCTCGGCGGCAAGCTCGGCCTGCAGCTGCGAATCCAGGGAGTTCACGACGTTCTGGGCTTCAGCCTGCTGGGCGTTAAGCTCGTCGACCTTCTTTTGCGTGGCGGCGACGTTCTTCTCCTGCTCGGCCTGCTTATCGGTGAGCTGCTGCTTAAGCTCCTTGACCTCTTGAATGGTCTGAGCTTGCTTATCGGAAACTTTGCCGTAGTAGAACAGACGGTTGAGCATATCGCTCAGGTCGTCGACACCCGTCAGAACCTGAAGCAGGCTCAGACCGCCGGTTTTGTACTCGCCGGCGACATAGGTCGAGAGCTTGGCCTGACCATCGGCGATCTCCTGCTGCTTTTGCGTGATCTCGCCAGCAGTCTGATCGAGCGCCTGCGTCTGCGTTGCGAGCTCATCGTAAATCTGCTGGGTTTGGGTACCGATCTGCTCGAGCTTCGTACGAGCAGCGGCAAGGTCGGATGCGGTATCGGCGTAGGCAGGAGCCGCGAGGCCCAAGCCCAAAACACAAGCGAGGGTTGCCGTAGCAGCGCAGCGTGCCATGTTTTTGTGCGTGTTTGCTGTGCGCATGTAGCTTCCTTTCCAGTAACTAAGGGTAACGGCTAGTCCACCGTCACCAGGCTAAAGAGCTCCACATCGTCATCAGACGGCGTGAGCTTCTCGCGCGGGTTGAGAAACGCAAGCTCGAGGATACAACCGTAACCGACAAGCTTTGCGCCCATATCTTGCACCAGTTTACCTGTTGCTTCGACGGTTCCGCCCGTCGCGACCAAGTCGTCCAGAATCAACACGGTATCTTTAGAGCTGATAGCGTCGGCATGGATCTCAATGGAATCCGTTCCGTACTCGAGCTCATAGCTCTGGCTCACAGTCTCGCGCGGTAGCTTGCCCGGTTTACGTGCGGGAACAAAGCCGGCGCCAAGGGCTACAGCCACCGGTACGCCAACCATAAAGCCGCGAGCCTCGGGACCCACGACCTTGGTGATTCCCGTGCCGGCAAAGTGCTCGGCGAGGGCATCGGTCATGGCTTTGAGCGCCTTGGGATTGCCAAAGAGCGGCGTGATGTCTTTAAAGATGACTCCGGGCTCGGGATAGTCGGGGATGTCGACGATTTGAGATTCGAAGTCGTACATTGCATGACCTTTCAATGGGTTGCCGGATAAGCGGCAGCTGTTACTTGCCCGCGGTGACGGTGCCGGATTGCGAAGGGGCGACGACCTTGAGCGGCTTTACGAGAGAATCCTCGTGCGAAGCCGGCGCGGCTGTCTCTTCGTTTTTGGCCTTGGTGGACTCGGAACGAGTGATTTCCTCATCGAGTGCATCGATGTCGGCGTCTTCGACCACGGCGTTGAGCGACTCAAAAACGCGGTTCTTGAGCAGCGCAGTGTGCACACCTTCTGTCAGGTCGTGAAGCTTCTTAAACGCACGCTCGAGCTTGGCGTCGCGCTCGTCATCGGAGGTATCCATTCCGAGCATGCTCACAAGCACCTGCTCAAACATCGAGGACTCGCGGTTGGCGGAAGACACGTACTGACGCAGGTTGCGCGGCTCGATATGGAAGCGCGACAGCTCGGAGCAGTAGCGGATGATCGGAAAATCGCGACCATCGACAAGCTCGCGATTCTGCGGACTCTTGATGATGCGAATGAGGTCGTTCTCGGCGAGCGAGCGGATAAACGAAATTTCGACGCCCAACATATCGGGAATGGTCTCGATGGGATGCAGCTTTTGCTTAGTCTCCTTGGGCTCCGTCTTGAGCGGAACATCGGATAGCAAGCCCACCTCGTAGGCGAGCGTTGACAGGTCCGTGGCGTTTTCCAAGCGCTGCTTAATCACGTTGAGCGGCATGTAGCGGGTCTTCTGCAAGTGCAGGATGACCTCCAGACGATCAACGTCCTCCTTAGAGTACTGACGGTATCCCTTAGGCGTACGATGAGGGGTAATGAGCCCCTCATCCTCTAGAAATCTAATTTTTGAGTTCGAAAGATCGGGGTATGCGCCTCGAAGTAGGTTGACGACTTGGCCGATACTCAGATAGTTGCGTTCGGCCATGCCCTACTCACCGGTTTCGATGCGCTCCGGCGTGCTCTCGTGGTAGATGAGCGTAAACGTACCGATCTGAACGGAAGAACCGTCGTGCAGCGGGGCTGCATTGACAATGGCACCGTCGACCCAGGTACCATTGAGCGAGCCCAGGTCCTCGATGCGAGCGCCGAGGCCCTCGCGTATAATGCGCGCGTGGCTGCGCGAAACGGTCATGTCATTAAGGAAGATGCCGTTCGCGGGATCGCGGCCGATGGTGGTCACGTCGTCCTCGAGCTCAAAGGCGGCACCAGTCTGCGGACCCTTGACGATGGACAGGACGGGGGCGGTGATGCGCACGTTGGCCATGAGGTCGGGAACGGTGACGTCGCTTGAAGGCACGCGGAATACGCAGGTAGCGGCAGCAGTCTTATCATTCTGAGGCATATTGTTAACCATGTTGTCCATGACAACCCCTAACTTATCGCGGACGTGCCGCAAATAATGAACCGTACGTAATCATACCCCAACGAATCAGTCTTCGATTTCAGGGTTCAGAAAGTCGATGTCCTCGTCCTCGGGATGCGCGAGAGCCTGTTTAATGGCCACTCCGCCCTTAATGGAGTAGATGACAGCCGTGAGCATGGAGAAGATCACGCCGCCGTACACAAAGAAGATGCCGAGGGGCACCGAGCTTCCGTTGAGGCCCGGGAAGGCCGTAAGGGTTGAAGATAAAAGGTGCAGGCCGTCAATAACGGGGAAACCGAGCAGCATGAGTGAGAAGCCGGTCATGAGCAGCGCCGTGGCAATCTTTCCGGGAAAGACCACATCGATGGGGCGACGGTGATAATGACGCACGATAAGCGTGCCGATGCCCAGATAGATGTCGCGGCCAATAATGAGTACGCAGACCCAGATGGGCAGCTCTCCGCGGACCACCAGTCCAAGTACGCCGGTGAACAGCAGCGCACGGTCGCAAATGGGATCCATGACCTTGCCGAGCCACGAGACCGTCTTAGTCATGCGGGCGATCTGACCGTCCATCCAGTCGGTGGAGGCGGCAACGGCGTAGATAACGATGGCGATGACACGGTTGTTATCCGTCACAAACAGGTACAGAAATACCAGGGTGAGGATCAGGCGCGTAAAGGTGATGAAATTGGAGATCGTAAAGATCTTATTCGACGGGTAATCGGAAGTGCCGATAAGCTCCTTTTTGATCTTCTTTTTGATGCCCACAGGACTCCCCCGCTGGTTAACGACAAAACTTTCGATACTATACCCGTTCCGGCGATGTCTATCCAGCGCAGCCATAGAGAGTCCAGACATGTGGAGGGCGCCTCTGGGCTGCGCTGGATTCTGCATTTGTGTACATCAGCCTCCAAAAGCGACATTTTTCGGCATCTTTGGTGGCTGGTGTACACGTTTTGATTCGGTGATTACATCGATCGGGAAAGTTGTTGCTTTAAGCAAATGCGTACGGGTCGAGAAGGGCTGGCACCAAAAGAGCCCAACGGCCGTTACGGCTTCGTTAGAAACGCGCCCCATCATGGATGGTGAACCCGAAAGGTAAGGCGCGCGGGCACGGCGACTCGGCCCGCGCGCCCGGAAGAGAAAGGATAAGCCCATGGATTACATGCTCGAGACGCGCGGGCTCACCAAGCGCTTCGGCCGCGGCGACCAGGCGCAGGATGCCGTGGCCGACGTGAGCCTTCATATCCGCGAGGGCGAGGTGTACGGGCTGCTCGGCCCCAACGGCGCCGGCAAGTCGACAACGCTCAAGATGATCTGCGGGATGCTGCGGCCGACGGCCGGGGAGATCCTCTTTGCCGGGCACGCCTGGCGCCGCGAGGACCTCTACGCAATCGGCAGCCTCATCGAGGAGGCGCCGCTCTACCCCAACCTCACCGCGCGCGAGAACCTGCGCGTGCGCACCACGCTGCTGGGCCTTCCCGAGAGCCGCGTAGATGAGGTGCTCGCCGCCGTGGACCTCGCGGACACCGGGAAGAAGCGCGCCGGGCGCTTCTCGATGGGCATGCGGCAGCGCCTGGGGCTCGCGCTGGCGCTTATCGCCCGGCCACGCCTGCTCGTGCTCGACGAGCCCACCAACGGCCTCGACCCCATCGGCATCGAGGAGCTGCGCGACCAGATCCGCGGCTTCGCGGCGGCGGGTACGACGGTGATCGTCTCGAGCCACATCCTCTCCGAGGTGCAGCAGATGGCGGACACCATCGGCATCATCTGCGGGGGGCGCCTCGCCTACGAGGATGCGCTTCGGCCCGGGCAGGACCTCGAGGAACTCTTCATGAGCTTCTGCCGGGAAGGGCGACGAGCGCGCGGGGAGGTGGCGGCATGACGGGCGAGAAAGGCGGCCTGCTCGCGGGCCTGCGCGCCGAGGCCCTGAAGTCGCGCCACGCGGCACCGGTTCGCCTGGCCGTGCTCATGGCGCTGCCGATGCCGCTGCTCGGCGCGATGCCCTACCGGGGCGTGCAGATCTTCAGCGCGTGGAACTACTGGTACGCGCTCTTCCTGCCCGTGTCTCTCTCGCTCGTGGTGGCGTGCGTCGCGCGGGCGGACGCGCGCACGCGGATGCGGGGGCTTCTGGGCCTGGGCTTCCCGCTCGGGCGCGCCTGGTGGGCCAAGGCGCTCTGGTGCCTCGCGCTCTGCACGCTCTCGAACCTCGTGGTCTTCGGCATCTACCTCGCGGGATCGGCGTTCTCCTCGCAGGGCCTCACGGCCGCGGGCACGCTCACGATGCTCCTCTGCGCGCTCGCCAACACGGTGACCGCGGCGTGGATGATCCCCGCAGGGCTCTTCCTCACGGCGCGGCTCGGCATGCTCGCGGGCATCTTCTGCCCGCTCGCCGCGCAGCTCGTGGGTGGGTTCGCCTGGTCGCTGGTGCCGCTGCCGCAGCTCTTTCCGCCGTCGGCGAGCATGGTCATCCCCACGAGCTTCATCCCCGTGCTGCCGAGCGGCGAGCCACTCGCGGCGGACATGGCGCTCGGCGGGGCGCTCGCGGCGGACGGCATGCTCACACTGGCGGGCCTTGCGGTCTGCGCGCTCGCGTTCGCCGCGCTCACGGCGGCGGGCGCGGCCTGGTTCGCGCGCTCCGAGGAGAGGTGATGGCCATGACACGACCCTCCGACGCGACGCCGCGCATGACTCTCCCGCGGGCCCTGCTCTCCGAGGCCCTGCGCCTGGCGCGCTCCCCGCTCACGGCGGTGCACCTCGTCTGCGGCCTGGCAGCCGGTCTTGCCTGCGGCGAGTACTTCTCCGTAACCCGATGGGACCCGGCGCTGGGCGCGGACGCCTACGCCCAGTTCCTCGGCGCCCTCATGCCGCTCATGTCCGCCATCGTCTGCGGGCTCGCCGTGGACGAGGAGCGCGCTGCCGGGCGCCTCGCCAACCTCACGGCGGTCCCCTCGCGCGGGCGCGCCGTCGCGGCGAAGCTGCTCGCCCTTGCGGCGCTCGGCGCGGGCGCGCTGGCCGTGGCGCTCGGCGTGTTCGGGGCCGTGCTCGCCGTCGCCGGGCGCCTGCCGCTCGGGCCCGCTCCGCTTGCGGCCGCCTGGGCGGGCATCGTGCTGGGCAGCCTGCCCCTCTACGCGCTGGAGCTCGGCGCGGCCCTGCGCCTCGGCCGCAACGCCGCCATCGGCGCCGGCGCGGCGGGGATGCTCCTCGCGTTCTTCTCAGTGGGCGGACTTGCGCACGGCCTCATGACCGGCGAGCTCACCGGTGCCCTGGCGACGCCCCTGAGCTGGGTGCCGCCCGCCTGGTGTTAGCGTCAATATAATTTTCACCATTTCCACCAACGCATTTTCGCCAATCGCGCCAACGCGGATACGCCGGATTC
>NZ_JBDGBA010000006.1:0-118107 GCF_040910185.1 Collinsella aerofaciens
CCGAGCTCCTGAACCAAAAACGTGCGGATGAGGCGATGACGGTACCAGATAGCCGTGCCAACCTCGCGGCCGCGATCGGTCAGGATCACCTTGCCGTAGTGCGATTGCTCGACAAGCTCGGATGCCTTGAGAGCCGAAACCGCTTTATTGACCGATGCCTTGGAGACGCCAAGGCGCTGCGCGATGTCGACCGATCGAACGCCGTTGGTTTCCCCCTCTTCGCTTTCAATGCGAACCATGCACTCCAAGTAGTCTTCGTTCGCCACCGTCAGATGTAGTTCGCGCGAGCTATTTGTCGTATCCATGATCTTCCGTCCCTTCTGCATTCAATGGCTGATTCTACCCCATCAAAGCGTCGCGGTATGCCGTGGCATACCGTGCTAGAGTTCTTGTTGCACACGACGACCAAGATTGGAGCGGTCTTTATGGAAAACACCACCACGAACCCCGATGTCCTCGAGCGCTTTTTGCGCTACGTCCAGATCAACACGCAGTCCGAGGATGCAAACTGCGACCAGGTACCCTCGAGCGCCGTTCAGTTTGACCTTGCCAACGTGCTGGCTGAAGAGCTGCGCGAGCTTGGTGCGGAAGATGCCCACGTGACCGAGCACGCCTATGTCTGCGCGCATATCCCCGCAAGTGCGGGCGCTGAGGACAAGCCCGCCCTGGGCCTGATCGCCCATCTCGACACCACCGAAGTTGCACCGGGTGCCGGCGTGAAACCGCACATCGTACACTACGAAGGCGGCGACCTGGTCTGCGGCACGGTTGACGGTAAGCCCGTTGCCATGAGTACCGCCAAGCTTCCCGCCCTGAACGACCTCGCAGGTGAGGACCTGGTCTGCAGCGATGGCACCACGCTGCTGGGCGCGGACGACAAGGCAGGCGTCGCCGAGATCATGTCGCTTGTCGCGCGTATCGCTCAGGACCCTTCTCTGCCCCATCCCGCACTCGGCATTTGCTTCTGCCCTGACGAGGAGATCGGCCACGGAGCCGAGCTGTTGGATATCGATGCCTTTGGCTGCAAGTACGCCTACACGGTCGACGGCGGCCCCATCGGCGAGCTGGAGTGGGAGTGCTTTAACGCCGCCGAGGCGACCGTCCGCTTTGAGGGCCAGTCCATCCACCCGGGCGACGCTAAGGGCCGTATGGTCAACGCAGGCAATCTGTTCTGCGACTTCAACGCGTTGCTCCCCTACGTGCAGCGCCCGGAGTATACGGAAGGCTACGAGGGCTTTTATCACCTTGAGGGTGTATCTGCGACCGTCGATCACGCCACAGCGCGCTATATCGTCCGCGACCATGACGCCGCCAAGTTCCAGCAGAAACTCGACCTTATTGATGCCGCCGCCTCGATGCTCAACCAGCGTCTGGGTGAGGAGCGCGTGACGGTCGAGATTAAGCAGCAGTATCGAAATATGGCCGAGATCGTTCGTGACTATCCCGAGCTTATTGATGTTGCCAAGGAAGCCTACCTTGCCTGCGGCGTTGAGCCCCAAGTGCTGCCGATTCGCGGCGGCACCGACGGCGCTCAGCTGTCGTTCCGCGGTCTGCCCTGCCCCAACCTTTCCACCGGCGGCTATTGCTACCACGGCGTCAACGAGTTCGTCCCGGTCAGTTCGCTCGTCAAGATGACCGACGTGCTCCAGGAGCTCGTCGCCCGCTTTGCATAAGCCTGGCTGCACAAGTCCAAAAGACGAATCGCCCCGTCCTCAACCAAGAACGGGGCGATTTTTTTTGCTGCAATGAGAACAGGTTGACGCACGCCAGCCTCTTAACGCAAGGAGTGTCCCAAACTGCCGGTACAAAAGGAACGTCCCCAAGTGCCAAGTGTTCCGGCAACGCCGATGTTTTGGCAACGACAGCGAGCGGGTCGCATTTGAGACAAGGTGACGTGAAGCGAAAGGGCGCTGACCTTCTGGTCGCGCCCTTGAAGTTGAACGTCAGATTGTCCAAATGCGGCCCGCGCAGCGTCGAGTCGTTACGGCGTTTGGTAAAACGCCGTAACTCTAGTAGTTGGCTTCGTAGCCGTTGCCGTCGCCGGTGGGCTCTTCGTAGTAGTCCGAATCGCTCGAATCGCTTGAGTCATCGGAATCGTCAGAGCTGACCGATGAGGTTGCGGTACCGTTTGCGTAGTCGTCAGACGTGTTGTTGTTCAGGTCGCCGATCGTAGAGCTGGAACCGTCGGAAAGGCCCATGGTGTTGGGACCCTTGGGGTCCTTGCCGGCGTCGACGCGCTCCATCATTTCCTTGAGCTCGTCCTCGTAGACAAAGACGTAGCTCACACCGTCGATCATGGTGCTGTCGTCGGCGTACGAGGGCAGGTTGGCCGAGTAGATACCGTCGACATCCATACCGCGCATGGCGTTGACCGTAGCCACGATATCCTGAACGCTCATATCGGTTACGAGCATATCGGACAGCGAATTAACCAGGCCAAAGATCTTCGTGGCATCGAAGTTATTGAGAATCTGGTTGGCAAGGGCGCCAAGCACCTGACGCTGGTGGCGCATGCGCGTGTAATCGCCGTCGGCATAGGTGTAGCGGCAGCGGGCATAGGTAAGGGCGGTGGCACCGTCCATATGCTGCTGGCCAGCGGTAATCTTAATATCCAGGTGCTCGGGGTCGTCAACATCATCGGTTGCGTTAATGTCGATACCGCCAACCGAATCAATCAGCGCCTGCATACCGTCGAAGCTGACCTCGGCATAGTGGGAAATCTGAACACCGCACAACTCGTTGACCGCCTCGACCATGGCCTCGGCGCCGCCAACGGTGTGGCAGGCGTTGATCTTCATGGTCTCGCCCTTGTACTCGACCTTGGTGTCGCGCGGAACGGAAATGAGCGTCGCCTGCTTTTGCGTGGGGTCGATGCGTGCCAGGATAATCGAGTCGGCACGATACGTATCCTCGCCCGGACGGCCGTCGGTGCCAAGAAGCAGCACGTAGAACGGATCCTTTGCCTCATCGGTGTCAACCAGAACCCGACGCAGATTGTCGGTAATGACATTAGAATCGCCGAGCTTGCCCATAATGGTGGCAAACCACAGGCCGGCAGCGGTAGTGGCACTCAGCAGCACGCCAAGCACGACAATGAGCGCGACGTGACGAATCGTGTGGCTACGACGACGTTGACGAGCGCGCTCGGAATAGCGAGCCACGTTATCGCGACTGTAGATCTTGGCCTGCGCACCAGTTGAGGGTCTTCGGGCGGTGGTATCCGCGAGGGGATTTTTATTAAACATAGGCAACCTGTATTAGTAGATGGCGGGATCGGGGACGGTAGCATGCTCGACATGCGCGCCGAGCGCCTGCAGCTTTTCGACAAACTGCTCGTAGCCGCGCTTGATGTGATGGATGGCCGAAACCTCGGTCGTCCCGTCGGCGATCAAGCCCGCTACGACGAGGGCCGCTCCGCCACGCAGATCGGGCGAGGTAACCTGTGCACCCGAGAAGCCCTTGACGCCATGAATCATGGCATGATGGCTCTCGATACGAATGTCGGCACCCATGCGCACCAGCTCAGAGGCAAACATAAAGCGATTCTCGAAGATGTTTTCGGTAATAACGGAACTGCCGTCGGCAAGGGCGGAGAGCACCATAATCTGCGCCTGCATGTCGGTCGGGAAACCGGGGAACGGAAGCGTCTGGATGTCGACCGGCTTGATACGCTCGGCACGGTTCACATGGACGCCATCTTCGACGCGCTCGCAGTCGATACCCATGAGCTCCATCTTCTTGAGCACCATGCCCAAGTGAATGGGGCAAAAACCCGTGACGTCGACACCGCGATCGTCGGCCATCAACGCACCGGCAACGATAAAGGTACCGGCCTCGATGCGGTCGCCCACCACGCGATGGGTAACGGGATGGAGCTCTTCCACGCCTTCGATAGTCACGACGGGCGTACCGGCGCCGACAATCTTGGCGCCCATCTCGTTGAGCATGTTAGCGAGATCGACGATCTCGGGCTCGCGGGCGGCATTATCGATAACCGTGGTGCCCTGTGCGCGCACAGAGGCCATGATGAGGTTCTCGGTCGCACCGACGCTGGCGAACTCGAGCGTGACGGTGGTACCGCGCAGACCTTGGGGCGCATTAGCGTTGATGTAACCGTGGGCGGTATCGAACTCAACGCCCAGGGCCTCAAGACCAAGAATGTGCATATCGATCTTGCGAGCACCCAGGTTGCAGCCGCCCGGCATGGCAATTTTGGCGCGATGGAAGCGGCCCAGCAGGGGTCCCATGACGGCGGTGGAAGCGCGCATCTTGGCAACGAGCTCGTAGGGGGCCTCCCATGAATCGACCTGAGAGGTATCAATCTCGAGCGTGTGCTCGTCGAGAACATCGATCGTAGCGCCCATGCCTTTGAGCACCTTGCCCATCACGTGGACATCGGAAATATCGGGCACGTTCTGCAGCGTCGTCTTGCCCGGCGCCAGAAGCGTTGCCGCCATGAGTTTGAGCGCGGAGTTCTTGGCGCCCGAAACGGGCACGGAGCCTCCGATGGCGTGGCCACCCTCAACGCGGATAATATCCAAGGTCTACCCTTTCAAAAAGCATGCCCGGAGTGGCTGGGCCATCCCGGGCATGATGTGTTCGCAAATGGTCGAACGCTAAATCGTTTGACTATTGGGCAAGCTTGAGCTTACACCATGCGATTTCATTATAGAGGTAGGCGCGGCGTGCATCATCCTCCGACAAATTACCCAGCTTCTCTTCAAAACCTTGAATATCAGCTTTAAGCTTGTCGGCATCGACGGTCGCCAAATCGCAAGCGCGCTCGGCGAGAACGGTCACGACATCGTCCGCAACCTGGGCATAGCCGCCGGCCACGGCAAACGTGTGGTCGACAGTGCCCATGGCCTTATCGGAAACGCGAACGTAACCGCGGTCGATCGTGCAAATCTCGCTGGAGTGAGCAGGCAGAACGCCAAACTCGCCATCCGTGGACGGAATCGACACAAACGCAGCGTCGCCCTCATAGGCGCAGCTCACGGGGCACACGATGCGGATACGCATAACCTACTTCTCCCCCATCTTGCGGGCGCGCTCGCGCACGTCCTCAATCGTGGAAGCATAGCGGAAAGCCTGCTCGGGCAGGTCATCGGCCTTGCCGTCGACAATCTCGGCGAAGGAGCGGACGGTATCCTCGACGCGGACGTAGACACCGGGGTTGCCGGTGAACTTCTCGGCAACGTGGAAGGACTGGGAGAGGAACTGCTGGATCTTACGGGCACGGTTGACCGTAAGGCGCTGCTCCTCGGACAGCTCGTCCATACCCAGAATGGCGATGATGTCCTGAAGGTCGGAGTACTCCTGCAGGAGCTCCTGGACCTTGACGGCGACACGGTAGTGCTCCTCGCCGACGATCGAGGGATCGAGAGCGTCGGAGGAAGACGCGAGCGGGTCGATAGCCGGGAACAGACCGAGCGACGAAATGCTACGCGAAAGGACCGTAGTGGCGTCGAGGTGCGTAAACGTCGTGGCAGGCGCCGGGTCGGTCAGGTCGTCTGCAGGGACGTAGACGGCCTGGACGGAGGTAATGGAACCCGTCTTGGTCGAGGTAATGCGCTCCTGGAGGTCGCCCATCTCGGTTGCCAGCGTGGGCTGGTAACCAACGGCGGACGGCATACGGCCCAGCAGTGCGGAAACCTCGGAACCTGCCTGGGAGAAGCGGAAGATGTTGTCGATGAACAGCAGAACGTCCTGGCCACGATCACGGAAATACTCAGCGGTGGTAAGGCCGGCCAGACCGATGCGCAGACGCGCTCCGGGCGGCTCGTTCATCTGACCATAGACCAAGCAGGTCTTGTCGATAACGCCAGACTCGCTCATCTCGAGGAACAGGTCGGTGCCCTCGCGGGTACGCTCGCCGACGCCGGTGAACACCGAAGTGCCGCCGTGCTCCTGGGCGAGGTTGTTGATGAGCTCCTGAATCAAAACGGTCTTGCCGACGCCGGCGCCGCCGAACAGACCCGTTTTGCCGCCACGGATGTAGGGCTCGAGCAGGTCAACGGCCTTGATGCCGGTCTCGAAGATCTCGGTCTTGGTGGTGAGCTCGTCGAAACGGGGCGCTGCATGGTGGATGGGGTAGAACTCCTCCACCTCGGGCATGGGCTTGCCGTCGACGGGCTTGCCCATGACGTTCCAAATGCGGCCGAGCGTCTTGGGGCCGACCGGCATCTTCATGGGCTCACCGGTATCGGTGGCGATGAGGCCGCGCTGCAGGCCGTCGGTCGAGGACATGGCGACCGTGCGGACGACGCCGCCCGGAAGCTGGCTCTCGACCTCGAGGATCGTGCTCAGATGACCGATCGGGGTCTCGGCCTCGACCGTGAGCGCGTTGTAGATCGGGGGCACCGCGCCGTCAAACTTGACGTCGACGACAGGGCCGATGATTCGCACGATGCGACCATCACCGGCAGTCGTCTTCTTGGTGGCTTCCTCGACCGCAAGCTTTACGGTGTTATTAGCCATTACTGTTCCTCCAATGCTGAGGCTCCGCCGACGATCTCGTTAATCTCGGTCGTGATCGAAGCCTGGCGCACGCGACTATACGTGCGGGTAAGGGTCGAGATGATCGCGGTGGCGTTTTCCGTCGCGGAGTGCATGGCCTTGCGGCGTGCACCCTGCTCGGCAGCCGCCGAATCGATCAGGGCCTGGTAGATGACCGTCAGGATATAAGACGGCACAAGCTTGCCGAGAACATGCTCGGGAGAGGGCACGAACTCGAACGTGGACGAGATGCGCTTAGGGGCGTCGGTCTCGTTCTTACGCGGACCGTGGGCCATAGCGATCATCTCGGGGTCGAGCGGCAACAGATGCTCGACGCGAAGCTCCTGATCCACGCGGTTCTTGGCGTGGTGGTAGACAAGCTCGACACGGTCAAGCTCACCGGCACGATACGCATCGCAGATATGAGAGGAGATCATGCGGGCCTGATTGAAATCGGGCTCAGAGGAGTTGCCCTCAAAGTGCATGACGACGTCTGCGCGGTCACGGAAATACGTGGCCGGTTTGCGCCCACACGCGATGATCTCGCACTCGATGCCGTCGTTCGCCCAAGAAGCGGCGAGCTTTTCGGCCGTGCGCTCCACCGTCGTATTGAAACCGCCGGCAAGGCCGCGGTCCGAGGCAATAACGACAATCAGGCCATGCTTGACGCTCTCATGCTTCTGCAGCATGGGATCGGTGCCCGAACAGGAGGCGTCGCCGGCGACCGTCAACATGACGTCGGTCAGCGCCTCCTTATAGGGCTCGGCCTGCTTGGAGCGATCGAGGGCACGACGGATCTTGGCCGTAGAGACCATCTCCATCGTGCGCGTGATCTGCTTGGTCGTGGTAACCGAGGAGATTCGCTTCTTAATGTCGCGAAGGTTGGCCATGGGGCTTAGTTCTCCTCTGATCCAGAAACATCCGAATGGTGCTTGGCCATGAACTGCTGCTTGAAGTCACCGATGACGCGCAAGAGCTCAGCCTTGGTGTCATCATCGATCTTCTTGGCGCGAACCTTGTCGAGCAGCGAGCCAAAGCCATTGTCCATGTACTCGATGAGCTCGGCACGGAAAGGCAGCACGTCGGCGATCTCCAGGTCATCCAGGAAGCCCTCGTTGCCAGCGAACAGCGTAACGATCTGCTCGCCAACCTCAAACGGCTTGTAACGCGGCTGCTTAAGGAGCTCAGTCATGCGAGCGCCGTGGGTAAGCTGCTTTTGCGTGGCCTCGTCGAGGTCGGAGCCGAACTGCGTGAAGCCGGCGAGCTCCTGGTACGAAGCAAGGTCCAGACGGAGGTTGCCGGCGACCTGCTTCATGGCCTTGGTCTGTGCGTCGCCACCGACGCGGGACACGGAAATGCCCACGTCGACTGCCGGGCGCTGGCCCTGGAAGAAGAGCTCGGACTGCAGGTAGATCTGACCATCGGTAATGGAAATGACGTTGGTCGGAATGTAGGCCGAAACGTCGCCGTCCTGGGTCTCGATGATCGGAAGAGCCGTCATGGAGCCATAACCGTTCTTCTTGGACATCTTGACTGCACGCTCGAGCAGACGAGAGTGCAGGTAGAAGATGTCGCCGGGATAGGCCTCGCGTCCGGGCGGACGATGCAGCGTCAGCGACATCTGACGGTAAGCCACAGCCTGCTTGGACAGGTCGTCGTAGATGACGAGCACGTGGCCACCGGGGTTGGTCTCGCTGGCGGGCTTGCCGTCCTCACCGTTGTACATGAAGAACTCGCCGATAGCGGCACCGGCCATAGGCGCGATGTACTGCATAGGGGCGGAATCGGCAGCGGTGGCCGAAACGATGATGGTGTAGTCAAGCGCACCGTGCTGAGCGAGGGTCTCGCGGATGTTGGCAACCGTGGAGGCCTTCTGGCCGATGGCGACATAGATGCAGACCATGCCCTTGCCGCGCTGGTTGAGGATAGCGTCGATGGCGATGGCGGTCTTACCGGTCTTACGGTCGCCGATGATGAGCTCACGCTGACCACGGCCGATAGGCACCATGGAGTCGATGGCCAACAGGCCGGTCTGAACCGGCTCGCACACCGGGGTACGGTCGATAACGCCGGGGGCCTTGAACTCGATGGGGCGACGGTGCGTGGCGACGATGTCACCCAGGCCGTCGATAGGCTGGCCGAGCGGATTGACGACGCGGCCGAGCATGGCGCGGCTCACGGGGATATCCATAATGCGGCCAGTGGTGCGACACTCGTCGCCTTCCTTGATGGAGTCGACGGCGCCAAACAGAACGGCGCCGACCTCGTCACGGTCAAGGTTCTGGGCAAGGCCGAAGACGGTCTCACCGGTATCGGAGCTCTTGAACTCCAGAAGCTCGCCTGCCATGGCGCTCTTGAGGCCGGAGACGCGCGCGATGCCGTCGCCTACCTCGTCGACCGTTGAAACCTCATGCGTATCGACCGTCGCGGAGAGGCTCGTGAGCTGCTCCTGCAGTTTCTTGGCGATATCCTGGGCATTGAGGGTTTCGGACATTAGGCTTCACCTCCGTACGAATTAGCAGAGTTTACGAGGGTCTCCTGCGCGATGCGCAGCTGCGTCTTGACGGAAATGTCACGACGCTCGCCGCGGGCCTCGAGCACCAAGCCGCCCACGATAGACGGGTCGACCTGCTCGATAAGGAATACCTTGCGGCCGAAGTCCTGCTCGCATTTCTTAGTGATGGTTTGACGCAGCTCGTCGTCGAGCGGGATCGCCGTGGTGACGGTCACGCCCACTACATCCTCGTCTTCCTCGGCAACATACTTAAAGGCAGCTGCCACCTTGGGAAGAAGGTCGAGCTGGTCGCGCTTGGACATGGTGTCGAGCACGGCGATGATCTCGGGGCTGGCAGAAGCCAGGCGCTCGATCATCTCGAGGTCCTCGAACACATGGTTCTCGGCCTTAGCGGCTTCCAGAAGGGAGCGCGCGTAGGTCTCGAGCACCTTGTCCTGATAGCGGCTAGTCGGCATTCAGGCTACCTGCTTCCTGGATGTAGCGCTCGATGAGCTTCTTCTGCTCGGCATCGTCCTCGAGTGCCTCGCCCACGATCTTGGTGGCGACGGCAACGGACAGGTCGGCAATGGAGCTCGCGGCACCGGCGTAGATGGACTTGCGCTCGTCCTCGACGGTCGTATGGGCCTTGGCGATGATCTCCTCGGCCTCCTTGTGAGCAGCCTCGATGATACGGGCGCGCTCGGACTCGGCGTCCTTACGGGCCTCGAGAACAATGTCGGCAGCCTGACGACGGGCGTCGGTGACGATCGAGTCGGACTCAGCGCGCTTGGCGATAGCCTCCTGCTTGGTCTTCTCGGCCTCGTCGAGGCTCTCCTCGATCTTCTTGCCGCGCTCCTCCATGGTCTTCATGATGCCCGGCAGGGCGACCTTGGCCAGCACGATCCAGATAATCAGGAAGGCGATAAGCGCCGGGATGAACTCCGCCATCTTAGGGATGAGGATGTCCGCACCGGCAGCGCCGTCCTCGGCGAACGCGGAAACCGGCATGAGCAGCGCGGCCGCGGACGCGGAGAGTGCGATCGCGCTCTTCTGGGATGAAAGATTCATACTTGACGCTCCGTGCTATTTAACGATCAGCGCGACAACGAAGCCGATCAGAGCCAGAGCCTCGCCGAAGGCGGAGCCCATGATGAAGACGGTGAACACGCGGCCCTGGACCTCAGGCTGACGGGCCATAGCACCCGTAGCACCCAGAGCAGACAGGCCGATAGCAAGACCAGCGCCGATAACACCGAGACCGTAACCGATAACTCCCACGATTCCTCCTTTGTCGTGCGTGTCTTATTTCACGCAGGATAACCTTTTTATAACTGCCGGGCTCCATGGGTACGGGCACCGGCGGTTTAACGAATTACCTTACCTTTAAGGCGCGAACGGAAGACTACTCCTCCTCCGCGACCTCCTCTGCCTCGGAGACATACACGGCGGTAAGGACCGTGAAGACGTAAGCCTGGATGGCGCCGACCACAAGCTCGATCGCATAGATCAGGATGAGGATGGCAAGCCAGGCTAGCGAAGGCAGGGCGCCGACGGCGTGGGCCGCGGAAACCTGCTGAAGCAGCGGCTGCATGAACATGCTCGCCATGATGGCGAACGAGCCCATGACCACGTGTCCTGCGAACATGTTGCAGAACAGACGGACGGCGAGCGTGATGAGGCGCAGGAAGGTCGAGAAAAGCTCGACGACCCACACGAGCACGTTCATCGGGAAGCTCACGCCCTGCGGGGCGAGGCTCTTGATGTAGCCGATCACGCCGTGAGCCTTGCATCCGTAGTAGATGAAGTACACAAAGGCGAAGATGGCGAGCGCGGCGGTGGAGCCGATTGCGCCGGTGCCGGGCTTCATTCCCGGGATCAGGCCGATCATGTTGTTGATCAGGATGAACAGGAAAAGCGAGCACAGGAACGGGAAGTGCTTCTTCCAGTTCTCACCCACGACGCCCTTGCCGATATCGTTCTCGACGTACTCGATGATGTACTCGAAACCGTTGACGAAGAAGCCCTTGGGAACCAGGGTCTGCTTCTTCTTGAACACGGCCAGGACGATCAGGAGCACGATCGTGGAGACGATCAGCCAAAACGAGTACTGCGTGATGCCGCAGCTCAGATCGCCCACGACAGGGGTGGAGCTGAACTCGCTGACCAGATGATTAATCTCATCAGGCAGCTTTTCAAAAATTTCCACGACTTACCTTTCGACCTCATGAGGATCTCGCAGCGCCTTGGCGACGCGAACCGTGCAGGCGGCCATAAAGGCCACGAAGCCGATCGCCTCGCCCAGGAGGAACATGCGAAATGCCTCTCCGAACAACACAAACACAACCAAGGTAAAGACGAGCAGGGCGATTGCCGAGACCGCCAGACTCACCATACCCTTGAGCATGTCCGCATTCTGTTTATCGTCAAGAACCGGCTTGAGCGTAAAGACAAAGGGAAGGAAGGCAATTGCGCCCGCGATGGCGCCTGCAACGATAGCGAGCAGATCGGCTATCTGAAACACTGGCGTCCTCACTTTCCTTTTTAACGCTTCACAGAACAGTTCCCGCCAAACATTGGTGACTATTGTACGAGCCAATCGCTAAAGTACAACCGAAAAAGCATCGGTTAATACGCACCTGTTCGTTTTCTTAAGACCTTCTTTATGCCGCAGGTACGGTAATACGTTTTTCTCGAACCCTGCAGGGCAAAACGTCCGTTAACAGGAGTGCGCGCGGTCGCCTTTTGTTCGTCCGCGCGCACCGTTTCTTCGTATTTGCAGCCGCGGCCATCTTAGCCCAGCGACTAGAGCGTGCCGTAGATGCGGTCGCCGGCGTCGCCCAGGCCGGGAACGATGTAGGCAGCCTCGTTGAGATGGTCGTCGATGGCGCAGGTATAGATATGCACATCAGGGTCCTTCTCAGTCAGCGACTTGAGGCCCTCGGGGGCCGCGACGATGCACAGCATGCGGATGTCCTTGACACCGCGCTCGCGCAGGTAGCTAATGGCCATCTCGGCCGAACCGCCCGTGGCGAGCATGGGGTCGACGACCAGGCAGATGCGCTGGTCGATATCCTTGGGCATCTTGCAGTAATACTCGTGCGGCTCGTGGGTGACCTCGTCGCGCTCCATGCCGATGTGGCCCACGCGAGCGGAGGGCACCAGGTCGAGGATGCCGTCGACCATGCCAAGGCCCGCACGCAGGATGGGCACGATGGCGAGTTTCTTGCCGGCGAGCTGTTTGAACGTGGCGGTAGTGATGGGGGTCTCGACCTCGACGTCTTCCATAGGCAGGTCGCGCATGGCCTCGTAGCCGTCAAAAAGTGCGAGTTCGCGCACGAGCTGACGGAACTGGTTGGTGCCGGTGTTTTTGTCGCGCAGGATCGACAGCTTGTGCTGGACGAGCGGGTGATCGACAAGCGTCACACGGGACGCATCGTAGGTGACGGTCATGGATTGATTGCCCCTTTCGTTGCGGCCGCAAAACGGCCTTGCTGACAAGGCGTGCAGCAATGTTGCCGCCGCACGCCATGCATTAGTTTAGCGGTTTGTTGTATCGAGCAGCCCATCGCAGCCCTACTGTGCGGTGCTGAGCGAGCGCCTGGCTGCATCACGCCAGCCCGCAAGGTTTTGCTCGCGGCGCTCGGCGGACATGTGGGGAAGGAAGGTCCTAACGATCTGGGCATTTTGCTCCAGCTCCTCCAGGTCTTCCCAATAGCCGACGGCAAGACCCGCCAAGTACGCGGCACCGATTGCCGTGGTCTCCACCGTCTCGCATTGCAGCACGGGGATATCCAGCAGGTCGGCCTGGAATTGCATGATGAACTCGTTGCGCGAGGCACCGCCATCGACGGACAGGCGCTCAATCGAAAGCCCCACGTCCTGCTCCATGGCGCGCAGCACGTCGTAGCTCTGATATGCCATGGATTCGCAGGCGGCACGTACGATGGTCGCACGGCTCGAGGCGCCGGTCAGACCGCACACAATACCGCGGGCATGCGGGTCCCACCAGGGAGCACCCAAACCCGCAAAGGCGGGAACGAAGTAGCAGCCCTCGTTGTCGCTAATCGAAGCGGCGAGTTGTGCCGACTCGCTCACGCTCGAGATGATGCCCATGTTGTTGCGAAGCCAGTTCATCGTTGAGCCGGCGGCAAAAATAGAGCCCTCGAGCGCATAGCTGACTTTGCCGTCCGCAGCGATACCGATGGTGGAGACCAGGCCATTCTTGGATTCGACGATCTCGTCGCCGGTGTTCATGAGCATAAAGCAGCCCGTGCCATAGGTGTTTTTGGTCTGGCCGGGACGGAAACAGCAGTGACCGAACAGCGATGCCTGCTGGTCGCCCGCCACACCCATGATGGGCGGCATGTTGGTCATGATGTCGCTCGCGACGCGGCCGTAGTCGCCCGAGCTCCAGCGAACCTCGGGCATCATGGAACGTGGAACGTCAAAGAGCGCCAGCAGGTCGTCGTCCCAATCGAGCGTATGGATATTAAAGAGTGCCGTGCGGCTGGCATTGGTGTAGTCGGTGGCAAAGACCTGGCCGCCGGTGAGGTTGTAGATGAGCCAGGTGTCGATGGTGCCAAACATGAGGTCGCCCGCCGCCGCGCTCTCGCGTGCGCCGTCGACGTTGTCGAGAATCCACTGCACCTTGGAGGCCGAGAAATACGGGTCAAGCGTAAGTCCCGTGCGGGAGCGCACCAGCTCCTCGCAACCCTGTTCAACCAACGCGTCGATCGCCGGCGCGGTACGACGGCACTGCCATACGATGGCGTTATAGATGGGCTGGCCGCTCACGCGGTCCCAGACCACCGTGGTCTCGCGCTGGTTGGAGATGCCGATGGCGGCGATGCGGTCGGAATGGATACCGCTCTTAAACTGAACCTCCATCATCACGCCGATCTGGCTGGCAAGCACCTCCGTGGGATCCTGCTCCACCCAGCCGGGGCGCGGGAAGCTGGTTTTGACGCTACGACGCGCCTGGGCAACGATGCAGCCGTATTCGTCGACAATGGCCGCGAGTACCGAGGTAGTGCCGCAGTCGAGCGCCATGATGTAGGAACCGCCAAAGTTAAACGAGGCATCTTCCATGCCCAGGCTGCCCAGATTCAAAGACATCGCTTACACCCTTCTATTGCATCGGGTCGGACAGGACCCGCTCGATCTCTGATGCGGGAAGTGCGCCTTGGCGCAGGATCTGGAGCCCGCCGTGCTGGAACGACACGATGGTCGAGGCGTCGCGACACGGGGTCTCACCGGCGTCGACGGCAACATCGACCCCCTCCAGGATGCGACCCTCGACGGCGGCAAAGCTTGCCGGCGAAGGCGCGCCGTGCGTGTTGGCGCTCGTGCAGGCAAGGGGACTGCCGCAGGCGCGGATGAGCGCTTGGACCACGGGAGAGGCCGAAGCGCGCAGGGCCACGGTGTCGTCGGCAGCGCGCATAAAGGTCGGCACGCAGGGGGCTGCCTTGACCACGATAGTCAGGGCTCCCGGCCAGCATCGTCGCGCGAGTACGCGGGCATCTTCCGGGATATCCACGCCATAGCGGTCGAGTGCTTCGACGCCATCGACCAGCCAAGCGACGGTTTGCGTGAGCTCACGTTGCTTGAGAGTGAAGATACGGCGATAGCCGGTGCCGAGCGCAGGAACTGCGGCGCCATTGACGGCAGCCTGCGGATCGCGCGGCCACGATGGGAATTCGCTTGTATCTTGGGGCACGGCGTCCGAGAAGGCGTTGACTGCCACGGCAACACCGTAGACGGTCTCGGTCGGAATCAAGGCCAGGCCGCCGCGGCCGAGCACCTCGGCCGTGCGCTCGACGGCAAGCCGATGCGGCTCGCGCGTTCCCTCGTATACCCGATAGACCGTCTGCATGTGTATGCCAGCCCCTTACGCTCCGGTGCAAGTTTGTTTACTGTGGGGCATTCTCGCACGAAACATTCAACCTATTTGCCCAGAGCGCATGTTGGTTTGGTGAGCGGCTCTAGTAGTCGGTGAAAGTGAGGGGGTTAATTGAAGATTTTTAGCGCGCAAGCGTAACGGTACGATCGGGAAACTCGATGCTTGCAACCAGTTTTCCGCCGAGGCTCTCTGCGTACCTGCTCAGCGTGTCGAGCCTCATCGAACCCAACTCCCCACGCTCGAGCTCGGATACACGTTTTTGAGAAACGCCCATCGACTGGGCGACCGACGCCTGTGTTAGATCTTTTAACCTGCGAATCTGAGCAAGCTTATAGGCTTCGATACGATCGCGAGTCCTCTCCTGCTCGGCGGTAATGGAGTCGCGTGTTATCCCGCGAGATTCCATATACTCATGCAGTTCCATCTCGATCGAGCCTCCTTACGTGGCGACGGTATATTTGCTCGGCCCTTGGAATGTTGATCGCATACCAACCGTTCCATTTTGCCCTTGACGATCCCGCTCGCGACTTATCACCCGCCAATAGCAATACCGCCTGGCGCTTGGGGTCAAAGGCGAAGAGGATGCGAATCACCTGCCCACCACACGACGTCACTCTCAGCTCCTTTAAATGATGAAGCTTCGAGCCCTTTACGCGGTCAACCAGCGGACGACCAAGGCTGGGACCTTCCTTCTCGAGCACCAAAAGGTCTGCATAAATCTGCTTCAGCGTAGCTTCATCCTGCTCATCAAGCCAAGGTTCAATGTAATCAAGCACGATACGGTACCGATACAGCTGATTTGACATACCTTTCTCCTTCTATAGTAGAAGTTTTACGGTATATTGCAAGGACAAATTTGCGCAAATGTCTATTTGTTCAGCTTAAATACGCTGTTTGGGCTCGGTGACGATGGCTCGGACGATGCGGGGGCGATCGGTGAGGTCGCGGACGATGCGCACGTCCGAGAGACCCGCCTGGCGGCAGAGCTCGGCGGCGGCGTCGAGGGCACCCTCGTAGAGCTCGCAGGCAAACAGGCCGCCGGCGCGCAGCATGTAAGGCGCCGCATTGAGCAGGCGGCGGAAGATATCGAGGCCGTCGGCGCCGCCCTCAAGCGCCAGGTCGGGCTCGAAGTCCTTGACCTCGTGCGGCAGCGAGCGCATGACGTCGGTCGGAATGTAGGGCGGATTGGAGACAAGCACGTCGAACGTGCCCCACTCTTCGCGGGGAATGGAACTCACCAGGTTGGTGAGGCTGAAGGCGACCTCGTCGTACGTGAGGCCAAGCGCATCGCGGTTTTTGGTGGCCAAATCGATAGCGCGCGGCTCGATATCGGTGGCGGTGCAGGTAACGTGGCCGCGGCGCTCCCAGGCAAGGGAGAGCGAAATGCAGCCCGTGCCGCAGCCGACCTCGAGAACGCGGGCGATGCGGGGCTCGGCTGGGGCAGGCGAAGCGGCATCCTGAGCTGAAGCCGTCTCCTGGTCGGCACCCTCGATGGCGATGCCGTATTCGTCGAGCTCGGGCTCGGCGGCTTCCGCGGCTTCGGCTTCTGCTGCCTGCGCGGCGGCTTCCTCGGCCTCGCGGTCGGCCAGTTCCTCGGCATAGGCGCGACTGCCCAGCACATCGCCGCCCAGCGCCGCCTCGTCGGCGGCCGTCAGGTTGGCGGCACGGCGCTCGGCGGTCGCGCGTTCGTCTGCCAGCGCGGCCTCAGCCTTGCGTGCCTCCTCGACCTCATCGTTCCAAGGCAGCTCAACACGCTGACGGGCAGCAGCCTCGGGGCTCAGCACCTCGGCATCCAGATAATTGAGGACTTCCTCGACGAGCATCTCGGTCTCGGGACGCGGAATGAGCACGCCGGGGGCGCACGTGACGTCGATCATGCGAAACTGCGTGCTGCCGGTGATGTACTGCAGCGGTTCACCTTTAGCGCGACGAACAACGGCCGCGTGCATGGTCTCGAGCTGAGCCGCGTTAAGCGTCTCGTCCATGCGCATATATAAGTCGATGCGTGCCAAACCCGTGGCAGCGCAGAGCAGCCACTCGGCAGAAAGACGGGGGTGCTCCTCGCCGCGCTCGGCCAGGTACTCCTTGGTCCACTCGAGACAACGCTTGATGGTCCAAATCTCGTTTGCCATGGGGCCCTCCCCTCTTAAGCGCCGGACGGCGCGCGAATGTCGGAGCAGATTGTACGCGAGGGCGGCACGCGGCAAGGGACGATTGGAAGCGATTATCGAGAATCAGCCCAGAATTTTGCTTGAATCGCAATCGAAGTGTTCATTCGTCGACGTCTAAATCTGCATCCGTCAAGCTTTTGGCAAGGTTGACCCAAAACTGACCAATATCTAACCAAGAACTTGCCACATCACTTGACGCGCGACGCATCAAAAAATGACACGCGACTTCTTGGACGATTTTTTGAGCATTATTTTCGATAGCAGATGAATGCCGCTAATTTCTTTGAGCAGGTAGCCGGCTTAATGGCCATCAAAGCCGATTAAATAACATCTCAAAGCAATGTACCCAACCTAGTCATTTAAGAACGTCCCCAATGACTACATCTAAGGCGCCGCAGGTTGAGCATACCGCATCCGGAGCAAGGCAACACCGCAGGTAGAGGACGGACAGCGAGCGGGTCGCATTTGAGACAAGGTGACGTGAAACGAAAGGGCGCTGACCTTCTGGTCGCGCCCTTGAAGTTGAACGTCAGATTGTCCAAATGCGGCCCGCGCAGCGTCGGCTGGTCCGCCGTTCGGTAGAACGGCGGAACCTACACAGCCTGCGCCAGCTTCTCGGCTCGCTCGGCGGCGGCGAGTGCCTCGATCACGGTGCCGAGCTGATCGCCCAGAAGGACGCCGTTGTAGGTGGAGTTGAAGCCGATGCGGTGATCGGTCACGCGGTCCTGGGGCTGGTTGTAAGTACGGATCTTCTCGGAACGGTTACCGTGGCCGATCTGGCTTTGGCGCTCGGCACCGAGCTCGGCCTGCTGCTTCTCGAGTTCCATCTCGTACAGACGGGCACGCAGCATCTGCATGCAGACCTCGCGGTTCTGGATCTGGGAACGTTGCTCCTGCGACTGCACCACGGTGTTGGTGGGCAGGTGGGTGATGCGCACGGCGGAGTAGGTGGTGTTAACGCACTGACCGCCAGGGCCGGAGGCGCAGTAGGTGTCGATGCGCAGGTCGGACTGGTTGATCTGGACGTCGATTTCCTCGGCCTCGGGAAGCACGGCGACGGTAGCCGTTGAAGTCTGGATGCGGCCCTGGGACTCGGTCTTAGGGACGCGCTGGACACGGTGCACGCCGGACTCGTACTTCATAACGGAGTAGACGCGGTCGCCCTCGACCTTGAACTCAATGGACTTAAAGCCGCCGGCCTCGCTGGGGCTGGAATCGAGCACGGTAGTCTTCCAGCCGCGCGACTCGCAAAAGCGCTGATACATCTTGTACAGGTCGCCGGCGAAGATGGCCGCCTCGTCGCCACCGGCGGCGGAGCGAATCTCGACGATGGTGTTCTTGTCGTCGTTGGGGTCACTCGGGATGAGCATGTACTTGATGTCTTCCTCGAGCTGGGGAAGCTTTTCCTCGTTCTCGGAGATGTCCATCTGGAGCATCTCCTTCTCGTCCGCATCGCTGGTGTCGCGGAGCATCTCCTTGGCGGCCTCGATGTCATCGAGCGCGCCGATATACTCGCGCGAGGCAGCGATGAGGTCGGACTGGTGTGCGTACTCCTTGTTGAGACGCGTGAACTCCTTGATGTCGGAGGCGACGGCCGGGTCGGAAAGCTTCTTCTCGAGCTCCTCGTAGGCCTTGATGATCTTTTCGAGCTTGTCGCGCATGGCGGGACTCCTTTATGTGCGTGAAGGCGAAAATCGGCAGAGTTGATGGGGCGCGCGGCGCCACTGCGGGGGTAAGCCCAGCTAGAACATGTCGATCTTCAGATACATGCGCATCCCTTCGCGTATGAGGTACATAGTTGCGGTCTAACTCATACATGATAGCGTGCGCAGGCATACCTGCATATAACCCGCACGGAATGCGACAAAGGGTCAGTCTCTTTCCTTGAATACAACTTCATCCGAACGCCTCCCGCATTCATCCGCACATATACGGATAAATTTGGGAATCCGATACCCTGAGGGCCGGATCGGCCGGCCCCGGGAGATCGGAGGACGCCATGTCCGGAAAGGGCGGGAAGGGCGCCGCGAGGGCGGTCCCGAGGACCCACGGCAGGCTCACCGGGTACGAGCGGGACACGGTCCAGAGGATGCTGAAGCGCAGGGTTCGCTCGGCCACTTCCTCGAGAGGTTCAAGGGCGTATCGACCCGCAGGCTCCACAGCTGCCTGATGTGGTTCAGATGGCTGCGCGAGGCCGCACGCGTCGGGGACAGGACGTCGCTCATGCGCGAGCAGCTCGACGACGGGCGCTACGAAAAGATCCGGAAGAAGATGATGGAGCCGGAGTACGAGTTCCATCTGGAGCCGGACGTGCAAACGGCGGGTTAACATAGCCTTTCACCAAAAAGGGCGAGCGGCCGCGCCCTGCGACCACCCGCCCTCAATCAAAGCCCTTCTCGGCCGCCGTAGCTACCGGTTCCGGCGCCGCAGGATAACGCCTGCGGCGATCAGCACCACCGCGCCGCCCGCGATGCCACCCAGGGCCATCGGCGACAAGCTGGTATCGCCCGTATACGGCAGACCCGGCTTCTCCTCCTTCGGCACCGGTGACTTGCTCGGCGGATTGGTGGGCGGCTCCGTCGGCGGGGTGGTCGGCGGCGTGTACGTGTTCTTGAACACCGGCGCCACGGCGCCGTCATAGGTTACCGTCGCCACCAGATGGCCCGCACCGTCGTCCGTCACCGTCACCGTTACCCGGTGCTCGGCCGCGTCGTACGTCACGTTCTTCTGACCGTCGTCCACCTCGGAGATGCTGTAGGCGTACGTTCCGGGCTTGTCGTACGAGATCGCCTCGAAGCCCACCGTGCCGTCCGCCGCGTTCTTTGCGGTCTGCAGCACCTTGCCGTCGGCATCCTTCAGCTGGAAGGAGAACTGCCCTTCCTTCAGGTCCTCGCCGCTCAGCACCTTGGAGGCCCCCAGCTTCACCTCAGTCGCGGCCGGCGCGTAACTGTTGCTGAACGCCACCGCATCCGCAGCCTTGCCGCCCTTGCTGTAGGCAACCTGCGCCTCCAGCGCGTGCGTCTCCGCATTCTCCGTCACCGTCACCGTCGCGGTAAAGACCGTCGTGTCGTAGGTGACGCCGTTCGCCGTCGCCCCTGCCCGCTCGGACACGGTGTAGACGTACGTCCCCACCTTGTCCAGCTGCAGCGGCGCGAAGCCGAACGTGCCGTCGGCGCCGTTCTGCACCGTCTGCACCACGTTACCGTCGGCGTCCTTCAGGTCGAAGAAAAACTCACCCTCGGCCAGGTCGCGGCCGGTCAGAGCCTTCGTTCCGGTAATCGTCGCCGTCGTTGCCGTCGGCGTGTAGGTGTTGGTGAAGGTCAGATCCGCAGCCGTCTTGTTCGCCGTCGCGGTCAGCTGGCCGCTGCCGTCATCGGTCACGTTCACCGTTACGTCCAGCACCGCATCGCTGTAAGTGATGGTGCCATCTTGGCCCGCAACCTCCTTCACCTGGTACGCATGCGAACCAGTTGCGGTGTACGAGATGGCCTTGAAGGTAAACGCTTTACCCACGTTCGTGGTCCGGTCGATCTCCTGCCCGGTGGCCACGTCAATCAGCGCGAATGTGAACTCGCCATCGGCGGGCGTCCGCGTGGTGGCCGGGTCGGCATTCTCAAGCACCTTGGTGCCAGAGATCTGGTAGGAGGTCTGACCCGGCTGGTAGCTGTTCGCAAACGTCATGGTATTGGGGGTGACGCCGTTCTCGGTGCCCTCGCTCGGTTTCACCGTAGAGCTCTCTACCACCAGCTTGCCGTCGTTGTTGTCCTTCACCACGTAGGTCAGGGTGTACGTCTTGCCGGTGTAGGTCACGCCCGGCACGCCCGGCGCGTCGTCCGTCGGCTGCACCTCGCGGACCGTGTAGGTAAAGGTGCCCGCATGGTCGAAGGTCAGCTTGTCGAAGGCAACCTTACCGTCGGCATCGTTCTTCTGGGTCTGGATCACCGAGCCGTCAGACCCCATCAGCTCGAAGGCGAAATCTCCCGCCTTTAGCTGATAGCTGCCGTCGTGCACGTCAACGCTCTTGGTGAGGGCGATCGCACCGGAGTCCGTCGCCCGTGCCTCGTAGGTGTTGGTGAAGGTGGGCTTCGTGGCGTCCGTACCGTCGTAGGCGACACTCGCCTGCAGCGTGCCGGCATTGTCCGCAACCGTCACCACGGCATGGTGCACCGCGGCGTCGTAGGTCACGTAGGCCAGATCGCCCTTCCGCTCAACGATGGTGTACTCGTGCGTGCCCGGCTTCGCGTAAGAGAAGGCGTCGAAGTTAACGCTTCCGTTCGCGCCGTTGATCGCGGTCCGGACGGGCTTGGCCCCGGCAAGCTGCTCAGCCGTCAGGTTGCCCTCGTACACATCGAAGGTGAACTCGCCGCCCTTGAGTACGATCGGCGTATTGTCGTCCTTCTTCACGTAGCTCTTCTGTGCACCGAGGGCCAGGCCGGTCGCGGCCGGCTGGTAGGTGTTGGTGAAGGTCTCCGAGCCGGATGTACTCGTCACGATCGCCTTCGCATTCAGTGCTCCGGTCCCGCCGTCTGTGACCGTCACCGTATAGGTGAGGGCATGGTTGTCATAGACCATGCCGGCCTCCGCGCCCTTCTGCTCCACGATGGTGTAGGCGAAGTCCTTGCTCGCGGCGCCGCCCAGGTCGGCGAGCTTGAAGTCGCGCGTGAAGCTGACCTTGCCGTTTGCATCGTTCTTCGCGGTGTCGAGCACGTTGCCGGCAGCGTCCTTCAGGTCGAAGGTGAACTCGCCGTCCGCGGGCTTCGTCGTGTGGTCGAAGCCGTCCGCAACCTTGATGGTCTTGGTCGCCGTCAGGATTACGGAACCCTTTGCGTCGTAGGTGTTGTTGAAGGTGGGAGCCGTAGCGGCACCGTCATAGGTGACGGTCACCTTCGTCTTGTTGTTGTCGCCCTGGTTCTGCTCTACCTTGACGTGGACCTTGACTTCCTTGGCGTCGTAGGCCACGCCGTCGACGGACTGGCCGGCCTTCTCCTCCTTGAGCGTGTAGTCGTACTCGCCCAGGTTCAGGCCCTTGACGGTCAGCTTGACCTTGCCATTCTTATCGTTGGTGCCGCGAGCGTCCTCATTGCCGTCCTGGTCGTACAAGCCGAAGGTGAACGCATCGGCCGTCAGGTCCTTGCCCGCGAGAACTTTCGTGGCCTCAACGGTGACGTCCGCCGTCGGCTTCGTGTTGGTGAAGGTCGGCACGGCCTTCTCACCGTCGTAGGTGACGGTCGCCTTCAGCTCGCCCTTTTCGTCGGTGACCTTGACGTGGACCTTCACGCCCTTCGCGTCGTAGACGACGGTCGAGTCGGCGCCCTTCACCTCCTTGATGGTGTAGTCGTGGTCGCCCGGCGTAGCGTAGTCGATGGCTGCAAAGGCGACCTTGCCGTCCTTCTCGTTTTGGACAGTCTGGGCCACGCTGCCGTCCTTGTCGAGCAGCTGGAACGTGAAGTCACTCCCCGCGAGCTCACCGCCCGTGAAGCGCTTCGTCGCCTTGAGCGTTACCGAGGTCTCCTTCGGGTGGTACGTGTTCGTGAAGGTCTTGTCTCCACTCGTTACCTGCGGTGTGGCCGTCAGCGTACCGGCGCCATCGTCTGTGACCGTCACCGTATAGGTGAGGGTATGGTTGTCATAGACCATGCCGGCCTCCGCGCCCGGCTTCTCCGCGATGGTGTAGGCGAAGTCCTTGCTCGCGGCGCCGCCCAGGTCGGCGAGCTCGAAGTCGCGCGTGAACTTCACCGTGCCATCGGCCTCGTTCTTCGCGGTGTCGAGCACCTTGCCGTCGGCGTCCTTCAGCTCGAACGTGTACTCGCCGCCCTTCAGCTTGGTGTCGTGCGTGAAGCCGTCCGCGACCGCGACGACCTTGGTCGCCGTCAGCTCCACGGATCCCTTTGCGGTGTAGGTGTTCGTGAAGGTGGGGGCATCGGCCTTGTCACCATCGTAGGCAACGGCGGCGTCCAGCTTGCCAGCTTTGTCCATGACCTTCACCGCGGCATGGTGCACCGCGTCGTCGAAGGTCACGTGGGACAGGTCGCCCTTCTTCTCCACGATGGTGTACTTGTACTCGCCGGCCTTGGTGTAGTTGATGGCCGGGAAGGTGACGGTGCCGTCCTCGCCGTTCTTGGCGCTCCGGATGGGTTGCTTGCCCTTCAGCTGCTCGGCCGTCAGATCGCCCTCGTACAGGTCGAAGGCGAACTCGCCGCCCTTGAGCGCAGCCGGCGTGCTGTCGGACTTCACATAGGCCTTCTTCGCCGCGAGCGTCACCGAGGTCTCGGCGGGCTGATACGTGTTCTTGAAGGTCGGGATATCGTTCTTGCCGTCGTAAGTGACGGTCGCCTTCGCCTTGTCGCCCTCCGCCTTCACCGAGACGTGAACCCTCACCTCCGTGGAATCGTAGGTGATGGTCGAATCGCTGCCAGCGACCTCCTTGAGCGTGTAGTCGTACTCGCCCAGGTTCAGGCCCTTGACGGCCAGCTTGACCTTGCCACCCTGGTCGTTGGTGCCCTTCTCAACCTCGTTGCCAGCCTGGTCGTACAGGCCGAAGGTGAACGCACCGTCCGTCAGTTTCTTGCCCGTGAGGGTCTTCGTCGCCTCGATGGCGGCATCGGCCGTCGGCTTCGTGTTGGTGAAGGTCGGCACGGCCTTCTCGCCGTCGTATGTGACGGTCGCCTTCAGCTCGCCCTTCTCGTCGGTGACCTTGACGTGGACCTTCACGTCCTTCGCGTCGTAGACGATGGTCGAGTCGTTGCCGGCAACCTCCCTGATGGCGTAGTCGTGCTCGCCCGGCGTAGCGTAGTCGATGGCTGCAAAGGCGACCTTGCCGTCCTTGTCGTTTTGGACAGCCTGGAGCTCTTTGCCGTCGCTGTCGAGCAGCTGGAACGTGAAGTCACCGCCCGCGAGCTCACCGCCCGTGAAGCGTTTCGTCGCTTCGAGCGCAACCGAGGTCTCCTTCGGGTGGTACGTGTTCGTGATCTTGGCGATTTTGTCAGCGACCTCGATCGGATTGTCCTCATGGCTCATGCCGTCGTCGGTGTAGGTCTGCTCCATCTTGACTGCCGGCTGCGACAGCGTGCCGTCGCCGTTATCGCTCACCGTCACCGTGACGCGGTAGGAAGCGCTCGAATACCCGAACCCGGGCAGCCAGTCAGCGTCGTTTTGAGACGGCGTGGCCTCGGCAATGAGATAGGTGTAGGTGCCGGGCTTGGCGTACTCAATCTTACCGAAGTCGAACTTGTCCCCGTTCTCGACGGTCTTCACAACCTGCTTCATATCACTCACGGGCGCATCCCCGGCACCGTCAGGCATCGGCGTGCCCTTGTCCGCGCGCAGGTAAATCTTGAAGCTATCGCCATCCTTCCAGTCACGGCCCCGGAGCACCTTCTGCGCCCAGAACGCATTGGTGAGCGTCACCGGCGGCTTTACGCTGTAGGTGTTCGTGAATACCAGCTTGTTGGCTTCGGCCAACGTGCCGTTGGCGTTCTGCTTCGCAATCGTGCCGGAGATGCTGGCGCCCTCGCCGCTCAGGGCGTTGCCGCCCTGCTCGCGCTTGGTCAGCGTGTAGCCGGCCGGCATCTTATCCGTACCGGTCAGCTCCTGCACCGTGTAGGCGTCGTGCTCGTCGAGACCGTACACGCGGATCGTCTGGCCGGCCGTGATGGTCTGCTCGCGGCCGTTCGTCAGGTCGAACATATCGCCGACCTGCTTCTCATCGGCCGCGCCCGCCTTCTCGAAGACTGCAGCCTTATACGTCTTCCCATCAGGCACGGTGAACTTGAAGGTGAACCCCGCATCCGGTTTGCTCGTCAGCCCCTTCGGCACCACGACACTCTTGGTCACCTCGAAGCTTGCCTCGCGCTTGTTCGCCACGCGCACGCAGGTGGCGCCCGTGAACAGGGCGTTCAGGTTCATGCCACGCAGATCGGCACGGGCACCTTTCGACTTGGTCCCCTTGGGCTGCTCGTCCTGGGTGATACCCATACGTATCCAGCCCGTCTCGGTCTCCAAGCGGTAGGGTTTGCCCTCCTCGGTGGGCCCATACTGGTAGACACGTCCGTTGGCGCCGTACTTGAGGCGCACCTCATCCTCGCCGCCCTTGGCGTCATTGTTCCAGGAAAGGTTGCCGTTGCCGTCGAGCCTCCCGTCGGACGTCTGCCGCGCACCCTTGATCCACGTGAGCGTGTTGTCGATGTCGCCCTCTGCGCCAAACTGGCCCAGACTCTTCATGAGCGCGCCCGTGCCCACGAACGTCGAAACGCCGTCATCGTCCGTACCGGCATCGGCATGGACGCCGTAATCGTCCACAATCACCTTGGTGAGCGTGTCGTTAAGCAGGAAGCCCTTGGGCGCCGAGACCTCCTTTAGGAAGTAGGTTCCATTCACGAGCGGCCTGTTATCATCGCTCGTATTCGGGAATATGCCCGCACCTTCGAGCGGGACCGGGTTGTCGACCGACCCCGTCGTCAGGGTGTCGTAGGGGATCTGCTCGCCATCGAGC
Organism: Collinsella aerofaciens; assembly: GCF_040910185.1. Taxonomy (GTDB): domain Bacteria; phylum Actinomycetota; class Coriobacteriia; order Coriobacteriales; family Coriobacteriaceae; genus Collinsella; species Collinsella aerofaciens_BF. Next base: position 25,554 of record NZ_JBDGBA010000006.1, read on the forward strand.
ACGACCTTGCCGTTCTCCGTAGTCACCTGTCCGGAGGTGTACAGGGCGAACTTCGCCCCGTCAACGGGCTTACCCTCGGTATCGGTCTTCTGCACGAACAGGCGATTCTGGATGTTCGTGACGAGCAAGCGCATGGCGAACTGTCGCTTGAAGTTCGTGCCGTCTGCGATGTCGTCGCTGTACACGTGGACGGTGTTCTCGGGCGTCGCGTCGCCGATCGAGCTCGCCATTGTGTGGTAGATGGCCACCGTGTACTCGGCATTCTTGCGGTCATTACCGCTCAGCAGGTAGTAGTACTTGGAGATGTCACCGGGCAGATACGGAATCTCTACCTGGTACTGGCCGCTCGTGTTGAGCGTGAAGGCGTGCAGGTCCTTCTTCGCCGCCTCGATAGCGCCGGCCATGCTCGGCTTCTTGGCGAGGGTGTATCCCGCTCCCGTCGATGGGTCGCCCGACACGGCGTACCAACTGTTCGGATCGTTGATATCTGTGTTTGCGCTTTTATCGCGCTTGAGCACCACAGCGAACAGTATGCCGGAGTCCAGGCTGACGGTCTTGTCGGACTTCGTCTGGCCATCGTTCGCCTTGTACACGATCGACGGCGCGGTGATGGTCTCCTTCGCGCCGGCGAACGCACCCGTCTGCCACACGGCGCTGTCCGCGTCCATACCGCCGCGGTTAATGATGACGCCGCCCGCGGCGTCCTTGTCGTCGCTCGCGGGCACGTACTCGAGCTGCATGCTGCCATGCGTCGCCGTGAGACTCGAGCGGTAACCGTTAGGCGCCTTTGTTTCCTTCAGGAGGTAGTACTGGTAACCATGCTCTTTATAAAGGTCATCGAAGTTGATAACGCCGTTGTCCACGTCATTCGTGAGCGTCAGTTGTCCATTCGCGTTCGTGGTGCCGGAGCCAAGTAGGTTTTCTGGGTTAGTGGTCGTGTCAGCGAACCACTCGTCTGTCTTGTACAGCGCGAACTGAGCACCCTCCACCAGACCGCCATCCTGGTCGAACTTGATAATGTCGGACTCGGGAACCGTCACGAGGTTGAACTTGAGCCTCATGTTGGAGTCGGTGGCGCCACGCTCCAAGTAGAAGAACTTGAGCGTGTGGTTGGTGCCGTCAGCGAAGGTGTTGCCGTTGAAGCCCGAAATATCCCGCCCCGCATCCTTGAACTTGCTTTTCAGCGTGCCATTTGCGGAATTGTTAACGCTGATGTCGCCCGTTTGGAAGTTAATGGTCAGATCAGCACTGGTGTGGATACCGCCAATGTCGCCCACGAGGACATCGTCAATGAACACCCAGACGTCGTCGTCTCCGGCGAACTCAAAGGTCATGGGCTTGTCAGCGTTCGTTTTGCCATCCTTCGGCTGCACGAAGCGCGACGACATGGAGAGGCCGAAATAATGGTTGAGGGGTCCGTTGTTCTGCGACGTAATGCCGTTCGGGACGAGTTTGCCGTCCTCTTCCTTGAATACCTCATCGGCCGCATCGAAGGGGAAGAACTGGCCTACTGAATGAGGCTCAGCCCCGTTTGCATAACGCCGGCAGCATTGTAGACATCAAATGCATTCTTATTGGCGTTGTACGCCGCGTAGTTCCGCGAGCTGTCATACTCGTAGTAGCCACCCTTGGCCTGCAACAGACCCGTCACACCCATATGGGATATCTTGCCCGTCTGGACGGAGGAATCAAACAGGTAGCCGAGGGATTCTCCCTCCCAGCGGTCGGTGAGTTTCGGGTAACCACCGGCAAGAACATTGTTCACGATGCCGGTGCGGACCCGGGAGCCACCCGTATACTGGTTAAGTTCCTCCCTGGCTCCTTGATCCTTGAACTGGAAGCGGTGGTTCTTGTTGATGCCGCCGTTGCCGGAAACCGACAGATGGTTATCGGGATTCACCCAGTAATCAAACAGGTTGATTGTTGTCCCCGAAGGCGAAATTGTCGGAACCGTGTGGTCCGAAATTGCCGCCTCGGCACGAAGCGGCAGGAAGAAACTCGCCGTCAGCGCGATGGCGAGGGCCAGAACAATCGCATATGGCGAGACCGAGCGCAGCCCGCGACGACGGCCACAAGACATGACGGACCACCGCTCGCGCGGCCGGTGTTCACCAGGAAGTTCCCTGCTTAGACACCCCCCCCCGGTAGCAATATTCACGAGTCGAGACGTCATCTCTCTGAGCTCCTGCATAATTTCCTCCCCAGTCACACGGCGACCTGCCCGGGCGCTCCCCGGGGGCCGAGGCGGTCTGGCACATGCCCGCGGTCGTTCAAGGAATACCAACCCTAGCATATGTCTCTTAAGATATCTTAGCCTTTTTCTATTACAGTTTTTGTCTCATTACCGATGAAATCGGCTCAGTCCCTTTGTCACATTCTAGAGCGTGCGGAGCAGGGCGATGAGGAAGCGGGTGCCTTGGAGGTAGGCGCGACGGGTGATGCGCTCGTTGGTGCCGTGGACGCCGCGGTCGCATTCGTCATCGTCGACCACAAAGGCGGAGAAGCGGATGCACTCGCGGCAAATGCGCTGGTAGTTGGCGGCATCGGTTGCGCCAATCACGGTCGAGGGCACGATGCTCATCGGCTCTTGACCCACCGCAGACGATCCGTTTTCCTCCGTCCCCTTGGGATCACGGAAATAGCGGGCGGCGATGGCGCGAACGGCCTCGAGCCCCGGACCGCCCACGCGCGGGGACGGCGAGGGCTCGGAGCTGCCGGGGCCCAGCTCGACCTCGACTCGGCCAGCGAGCCCAGCGGTGGCAACGGCCTCGCGGCAGCAGGCCACGACATCGGCCACGCTCGTGCCCTCGAGCATGCGGAAGTTGATATTGGCCCACATATCCTGCGGCATTACGTTGGCACCGGTACTGCCGCCTTCGATTTGCGTGGGCGCGCAGGTGGTGGTTACAAGCGGGTACAGCTTTTTGCTGGCGAGGCAGTCGCGCACGATGGCATCCTTGCTGGCAGCAATCTCGTCTGCGGTATAAAGCCCCAGCTCGACGAGCTGCGCGGCAAGCAGGTCGGTCACACGCGCCGGCCACTCGATATCGCAAATCGCGGCAATAGCGCGGCTGAGCACTTCGAGCGACGTGCCGCCGTAAGGGTTGGAAGAATGCCCGCCTTCGCTCTTCGTCCTGAGCACGATATCGGCATAGCCCTTCTCGGCAAGATCGGCATGCATAAGCCAACCCTCACCTGCGCTGTACTCGGCAGCCGCAACGATACGATAGTCGCCCTCGTCGATCAGGTACTCAAGCTCAACGCCACGCTCCTCGAGCGCGCGACCAATGGCACCCGCGCCGTACTGCGTGGTCTCCTCATCCTGGCCAAAGGCCAGCAGCAGCGTTCGTTCGTGTTGCCAGCCGTGCGCCAGCGCATACTCAACGGCCTCCAAGATGCCCGCAACCTGGTCTTTCATATCGATGGCGCCGCGACCCCAAATATAGGTGTCGTCCACGTGCCCGCTAAAGGGATCGTGCGTCCAGTCCGTCTCGGTGCCCGGCACCACGGGAACCACGTCCATGTGGCCCATGAGCATGACCGGCTTGAGGGCGGGGTCGGTGCCGGCAAGCGTCACGAGCAGCGAATGGTCGATGAGCTCGACCTCGCCCGTCGCAAACACGCGCGGCCAGCCCTGCTGCATATAGGCGCGCAGGTCGTCAAACGCCTGCCAGTCCACCGTCTGGGCATCCATGCTCGAAATCGTCGGAAACGACAGCACACGGCCCAGGCGCTCGCACGCGCCGACCTCATCGATATCGGCAAAATCATCCTCGTGCGCAAAGAAGCGCCAAACCTCGGCCATGACATCCTTTCGATTGTGATGACGAGGGCCGCCCCACCGGAGCGGCCCTGCCACGTACGCGTTTGCGGTCGGTTATTTGTCCTCGAGATAACGCGAGAGGAACTCGCGGGTACGCTGGTGTTTGGGGTTGCCAAAGAGCTCGGCCGGCGCGGCATCCTCGAGCACCACGCCCTTGTCCATGAAGACCACGCGGTCGGACACCGTGCGGGCAAAGGCCATCTCGTGCGTGACGACGACCATGGTCATGCCGTCGGCAGCGAGCTTGCGCATGACCTCGAGCACCTCGCCCACGATCTCGGGGTCGAGTGCGGAGGTCGGCTCGTCGAACAGCATGATCTGCGGGTTCATGCATAGAGCACGAGCGATGGCCACGCGCTGCTTTTGACCACCGGACAGGCGACCCACGGCGGCGTGCGCGAATTTTTCGAGTCCCACACTCGTCAGATGCTCCATCGCAATTTTTTCAGCCTCGGCCTTGCTCATCTTTTTGAGCGTGACGGGCGCGAGCGTGCAGTTGTCGAGCACATCCATGTTGTTGAACAGGTTAAAGCCCTGGAACACCATGCCGATGTCCTCACGCAGCTTGTTGATGTTGCAGCGCTCGGCCGTGAGGTCCTGGCCGTGGAACCAGATGCGGCCCGCGTCCGGGGTCTCGAGCAGGTTGAGGCAGCGCAGGAAGGTCGACTTGCCCGAGCCCGAGGCACCGATAATGGTGACGACCTCGCCGGGGTTAACGGACAGGTCGATGCCCTTGAGCACCTCAAGCGAGCCGAAGCTCTTACGCAGGCCCTCGACGCGGATGAGCGGCTCATTGGTCTGTGCGGCGGCCGCAACGCCGGTAATGGCGGTATCTGCCATGATGATTCTCCTCGTCTTGAGCCTAATTGGAGCTGGGCAGCGTGACCGGAGCCTCGGCGCCGAGCTTTTTGCCAAAGGCCTCGAGCAGGCGGCTCGCCACAAGCGTCAGGATCAGGTAGACCACGAGCGCCACGCAGTAGACCTCCATCTGGCGGTAGTACACGCCGGCGACGGTGGTGGTGGCGTACATGAGGTCAAACACGCCGATGACCGAGAGCACCGACGAATCCTTGATGTTGATGATGAGCTCGTTGGTGAGCGCCGGAATCGCGTTTTTAATGCCCTGGGGGAACACGACTTTGCGCATAGCCTGCCACTGCGACAGGCCCAGCGAACGTGCTGCCTCGGCCTGGCCGGGATCGATGGACTCGATGCCGCCGCGCAGGACCTCCATCATGTAGGCGGTGGAGTTGAGCGAGATGGTGACGAGGCCGGCGGTGAAGGTGCTCCAAATCTGGTTGGCCTGAGCGGTCTCGAAGCCCATGCCGCGCAAAACGGTGAAGCCCGCGTAATAGATGAGCAGACCCTGGACCATCATGGGCGTGCCGCGCACGATGGTGGAGTAGACGGTCGCAAAGCCGCGGCCGATACTCTTAAAGAAGCGCACCAGGTCGTTGTCCACGCGATCGAAGGTCTGAATGCGCAGGAACACGAAGAGCAGCGCCAGGAAGAATGCGATGACGGTGCCGAAGGTGGCAAGCGCGATGGTGATCTCGATACCGCGAATGAAGAAGTCGCCGCTCTTGTAGGTCATGTAGACCAGGCTCGACAAAAAGTCGCTGGGGTTGGAATCCGAGACAATGCTCACCTGCACCAGGTCGATAAACGACATGACGCAGCGGTCGATAAAGAAGATCGCCGCAACGGCAACGACGACATAGCTGCCCAGGCGCGCGCCGTGACGGAAGCGCTCGGATGCGAACGGCGACGTTTCGCGATAGTCGCTCCAGTGCATAAGCTTAGTGACCAACGCCGCCGCCGACACGACGAGCCAGGCCCAAAGAATCGCCCAAAGGCAATCCTGGAAGATACCGGTGGGGGCCAAGAAACTCATCGGCGTGGGGTTGCGCTGGCTAAACGCCAGGCCGAGCGCCGCGATGACGCTCGTGCCCAGGTATACACAACGGTGGTCGGCCTTGATAAAGGAGGCCAGACGATTGATGGTTTTCATGCTGCCTCCCTATGCCGGCTGACGGTCGAGGCACGCTTCCCACATTTGGTCGCGTTCCTCTTGGCTAATGCCCTTGAGTGTCTTGTCGATGAGCTTAAGCAGCTTGTCCGAGCCCTTGCGGCAGCCGACGTTTGCCGCGACCTCCTGCTTAAAGCCCTCGCCCTCGGCAAAATGAATAGGGACAATGCCCGGATTTTGGGCCATATAGCCTTTCTCGTTCTCGGTGTTGTAGGTCACGGCGTCGCACGTGCCCTGCAGCAGGTTCGAAAACACCGTGGGAACCGAATCGACCGGGTTCTTGTGGACAACGCCCGGGATCTCGTCGATGACGGTGTCGAGCATGGTGTCCTTTTGGCCGAGTACCGTGGCACCGCTGAAGTCGCTGAGCTTGGTGGCGTTCTGGTAAGGCGAGCCCTCTTTTACGAACAGGCCAAAGTAGCCGATAAAGTACGGGTCGGAAAAGCCGACGGACTCCTCGCGCTCGGGCGTAGCGCTCATACCGGCGATGATGAGGTCGATCTGGCCGTTGTTGAGCGAATCGATAAGGCCCGAAAAGCTCTGCTTGACGGCGACGGGCTCGCCACCGAGGGCCTTGCAGACGATCTTGGCGATCTGCACGTCGTAGCCATCGGCGTAGGCTCCCTGCACGTTGTCGATGGGAATGGTGAACTCGCTGGCTTCGGAGACCTGCCAGTTGTACGGGGCGTAGGCCGCCTCCATGCCAATGCGGATCTTATCCTTGCCGATCACGGAATCGGACAGGTCGTCGCGACCGCCACCCGTCGTGGGCTGGACCACTTTGAGCGTGGACGGGCGCTGGCAGCCGGCAAGTGCGCCGGCGACGACAGAAGCGCTCGCAGCGAGGGCGCTACCCAAAAAGATGCGACGGCTGCATACCGGCTGGGTCTGCATGCCGCGCTGTTGCCGAGGTTGCATCTGGTGCCTTCCCTATTTTGCGTTACTGACAATAAGACAGGATATACGCCCGCAACCAGCAGCGCGGCATGTGCGCGAAAAATTAATAGACACACAGTAGTCGTTTAAAAACGTCCCCAATGACTACCTACCAAAAAGCCTCCCTGCCGGATGTGGCAGGGAGGCTTAGCGGACGGGAATGTGACAAAGGGACTGTCCCTTTGTCACATCTAGAGCAGCGTTACGCTAAAGCTACGTTTATCGGTAGCGCCGGGAGCCAAGGTGATGGTATTGACCTTGTGCTCAAAGACGTCGTCCTCGGTGTCCGTGGTGGTATGACCGGTCCAGGGCTCGAGCGCCACAAACGGGGCGTCGTTGGCGGCAGACCACACGCCGATGTACTTAAAGCCCTCAAAGTCGATCTTGACGCCGTGGCCCGACTTGCGGCCGCGCAGCGTGAGCGTGGAGCCCGGGGTATCGGTGAACATGATGGCGTCGTTATCGAAGCTGCGGTGCGTGATGGGCAGCACGTCCGAGTTATCGGGAGCCTTGTAGCTACCCTCGAACGTCATGAGGCCATCGGGCGTGATGATGGGGGCCTCGTTGGTCCAAGCCTCGGTAAATGCCAGCTCGTAATCCTCGAACGCCTCGTCCTCGGCACCGGGAGCAGGTACGTTAAATGCGGGGTGGCCGCCCACCGAGAACGGCAGGTCCACGTCGCCGGTATTGGTGACGGCAAAGGTCTGGGTAAGTGTGGCGTCACCAGTCAGGGCATAGGTCATGTTGAGCTTAAAGTGGAAGGGGAAAGCCTTGAGCGACTCAGGCGTGTCGGTGATCTCGTAAGTTACCGAGGAGCCGTCCTCCGAAACCTCGACCAGCTTGTGCTCGACGATGCGCGCGAGTCCGTGGCGCGGCATCTCGCAGGTGCCGGCCGCAGACGTCGCCGCGTTGTTGCGCAGCGAGCCCACGATGGGGAACAGGATGGGTGCATGCTTGCCCCAAAAGGCGGGGTCGCCCTGCCACAGATACTCGTTGCCGTCGAGGGCAAGGCTCGTGAGCTGGGCTCCCATGGAATCGATGGCCGCGGTGAGGCCGCCGCGCTTGATGGTAGTGACGGTGGACATGCTACTTCCTCCAAAAGTAAACAATAGTGTCGAGGGCTATTGTCCCACTCTTGGCGGCGGGGTTGAGCGACAGGCGCAGTTATTGAGCAATAGCGTAAAGGTCAAACCCGCCCTGCGGAGTGCTATCGACCGTATCGGGCGCCTGCGAGTTAAAGCTCACGGGAACCATGCGCTTTGAGGCGCGGAAGCGCGTGCCGTCGGTGGCGACGGGCGGTTCATCGACGGTGAGCTCGTAGTCGCCGGGCTTGAGCTCGATGCCGTCACCAGCGGAATTGACGTATTGATACTCGTCAATCGTCTGCCCTTTGAGCGTGCGCCCCACGATATGGATGAGCATTTGGCTGTCGCCGCGCGCGGTGTCCCACGTCGCGCCGTCCTTGACCTCGACCGACACATGTACCGAGCGCGTGCGGCTGAGCGATTGCTCGACAGACATCTCGACCTTGGCGGCGTCTTTTCGCTGTTGTTCGACATGGCTCCAGACGTTTCCAATTACCGAGCATGCGATAACGCCGGCCATAAAGGCGATAAGGATGGGGCCAAGCGGCGAGCGACGTCCTGCATCTTCCTCGCGAGACAGATTGGGGCGACGTGTGGGTGCGGGCGCCTGAGCGCCCTGCGAGGGCACGTCGAGAATACTGAAGGATGCCGTGCTGTCGGGGTCGATAGTGTGACGCGGCTGCGGGGTCTTTGCCGGCGAGATCGACATGTCGGCTGGCTCGCCGAGCGTGGCCGTAGCGTCGGCCTTGGCCTCGTCTGCCTCGGCCTGGGCCCAGGCTTGTTCGAAGGTCAGAGGCTCGACGGGGTCGAGGGCGGCGTCCGAGTCGGCGGCGACGTCGTTGCCGGTCTCGTCCTCGTCGCTCGACACGTCACGCGGCGTGGGTTCGTCCCACTCCTCGTCCGGAGCCTCACCCTCGCTATACCACCATTCAAAGTTATCGATATCCATACGGGGCGCCCCTTAGGCCTCGCAAATAAACACTTGCTAGCCTTATACCCTCAGATGACGCGGAAGCTCACCCGCGCCAAACACGAAAACCGTCACAACATTCGACGCTTTTCTTCGATTTCGAGATTTTCATCGAATGTTGTGACGGTTTGGGCGACTGGCCGGCAGCGCAATGTGACAAAGAGACTGTCCCTTTGTCACATTCTGTTAGAGTTGCAGGGATTGAATCCCGCTTATTCATGCGACATTGGAGTGACAACCTTGACCGCCGCAACCACGCCTAAAAGTAAGCCAACCGCCGCCGCGCTCTCCCCCGCGCGCACCAAGCTCTGCCTGGCGCTGCTCGTGCTGTTGGGATTCTCGCTCGGCTGCTCCGAGTTCGTGGTCATCGGCATCGAAAGCGACTTGGCAACGGAACTCGGCATATCACTTGCCACTGCGGGCCAGCTCATCAGCGTGTTTGCGCTCGTCTACGCTATCGCGACGCCGGTGCTCGCGCTCAGCACGGGGCGATTCCGCCGCTACCAGCTGCTCGTGTGCTATAGCGTCGTCTTTGTGCTCGGCAACCTGGTCATGGCGTTGGCCCCCAACTTCCAGGTGCTGTTTATCTCACGCATTGTCCTGGGCTCTGTCTCGGGTGCGCTGCTCGCCGTGGGCGTGACGTACATCCCTGAGCTGCTATCCCCGCAGCAAACCTCACTTGCCATCTCGGTCGTGTACGGCGCGTTTTCCGTGGCGATGGTCTTTGTGACCTCGATTGGCAAGTTTGTGGCCGACACACTCGATTGGCACGTGGCCATGTACGGCACGCTGACCTTTGCCGTTTTGATCTGTAGCGCGCTCGTGGCGTTTATGCCGCGCGCCGGGCAGACCGATGAGCCCGCCACCTTCCGCGAGCAGGCGGGGCTACTACGCGAGCCGAGTATCATCACCGGCATGCTTATCTTTTTGTTTGGCGTGGGCTCGGTCTATGTGTTCTACGGCTACGTGACGCCTTATCTTGAGCAGGTGCTGGGCATGGGCACGGTCGAAGCCAGTACCACGCTTATGGCCTACGGCGTGTTCTGCCTGATCTCGAACATCCTGGGCGGATGGATCGATGCGCGCTTTGGCATGAAGGCGCTGCTTGTGACGTTTGTGCTGCAGGCGGTGGCATTGTTTGGGCTGTTTGCCGTAGGCGCTGCCATGCCGCTCACACTTGTCTTTGTCTTTAGCCTGGCGATGCTCATGTACCTGTTCTCGGTGTCGTGCATCACGCACTTTATGGACGTGGCTCGCAGCCGCCATCCCAAATCGATGGTGCTCGCGAGCTCGGTAGAACCCATGGCGTTTAATGTCGGCATTTCGTTTGGCACCGCAGTGGGCGGCGCCGTGGTAAGCAGCATTGGTATTGCGTACGTGGGCGCAGTGGGCGCCGCGTTCTCGCTTGTGGCCTGGGCGCTCACGCTGGTGACGATTAAGTTGGCTCGCTGGGAGCGCAAGCGGGCGAGGGTGCAGGCGTAGATGCGATACTCGAGCTCGATGATGGCGATCGAAAGGAAACCACATATGCAACGTGTACTGTTTATCTGTTATGGAAATATCTGCCGCTCGACGATGGCTGAGTCCGTGTTTACCGAGCTCGTGCGCCGCGCTGGGCGCGAGGCGGAGTTTGCCATTGATTCCGCCGCGACATCGACCGAGGAGATCGGCAATCCGCCGCATCGTGGCACCGTTGCCAAGCTGCGTGAAGTCGGGATTCCCGTCGTTGCGCACCGCGCCCGCCAGGTGCATCGCGCAGAGTATGGTGACTGGGACCACATTGTCTATATGGATGCCGAGAACGCGCGAGGTCTGCGTCGCATTTTTGGCAGCGACCCCGATGGCAAGATCTCGCGTCTGCTCGATTGGACCGATCGCCCCGGCGACGTGGCCGATCCCTGGTACACCGGCAACTTCGATGCCACCTACCGCGATGTGCTCGCCGGCTGCATGGCCATGCTCGAGCAGTTATAGGCAAGCGAGCACGCGGACGCACGTGCCACGCCATCGGCATAAAACGAGCGTTGATAATCTCCCACTTTGAGCGTTCAAGCGCGCTCTAAACGGGAGATTATCCACGCTCGTTATCTTTGAGGGAGAAAAACCTCGCTCGATTACTCGTCGACGATCTCAGCAAGCCAGACGTTCAGCGTATCGACCTCGGGACAGCAGAACTTTGCCGTGCCGGGCTCGTTACCGGGCACGGTTCCGCCGTAGCGCAGGATGTCGATATAGGGAAAGCCCACGTGACATGCCATGGAACACATCTTGCCGCGGTCGCGGTCGAAGTCGAAGACGTCACCCGGCTTGTGCCCGTGATGGCAGCGGCATGTGCCCAGCTGGTCCACGCAGCTAATGCGAATACGTGGGCGCCTGCCGCGCGGGGCACCGAGCGGCTTGTTCTCGCCCGCCGCCTCGGTGCTGCTCTCGTCGGCGTTACTCATGGTCAACCACATCCAGGCAGGCCTCGATGGGAAGGCCGGCCGACTTGTCCTCTTGGACGGCATTGCGCTCGATAAGCTCCGCCACCACGCGCATGGCATCGCCCGTCGCGCGCTGCAGGCTCCAACCGGCCATAACGCGGCCGACGAGCACCGCCGAAAACGTGTCGCCCGTGCCCGGGAAATACACCGGAATGAGCTCAAAGGGAATCGTGAAGTACTCCCCCGCTACATGGTCGTAACCGATAACCGCGTTCGTGCCATTGACCACGGCGCTCGTAATGACCACCGACTTGGCACCCAGCTCGCGCACGGCGTCCACAAGGGCGCGGGCCTCATCGGGCGTAATTTGCTCGGCGATAGGCCTATCGGCAAGCAGGCACGCCTCAGTATAGTTGGGCACCGCGTAGTCTGCGCACTCCAGCAGGTGCTGCATAAGGCCAATCGTGGACTCGGGCACACCCGCATAGAGCCTGCCGTTGTCGCCCATGATGGGGTCAACGAACACCTTGGTGCCCTTTTGCGCGCGACGGTGGCAAAAGTCCGAGATGACGCGCGTCTCTTCCTCGGTCACGATAAAGCCGGTCGAGATGGCGTCGAACTCAAAGCCGAGCTCCTCCCAGATGGCGAGGCTCTGGCGCACGTACTCGGTGGTGTCGTGGATGTAGAACTTGGGATAGTTGAGCGTATCGGAAACGAGGGCCGTCGGCAGGTTGTGGATGCGATAGCCCATGTGCGACAGCACCGGCAGCATGGCGGAAAGCGCAACCTTGCCGTAACCGCACATATCGTTGATCAGCAGCAGCTGAGTGTTCTTCATGAGAGTCTCCCTTGGTTCGGGCACGGCGCGGCGGCGCCACAATGCGACTAAGTGTAGCGCAGGGAGCGCTGCGGACGGAAGTTTGCACCAAAGCCTTGACAAGGAGTGTCCCTAGGTGCCGACAGAAAAGGAACGTCCCCAAGTGCCAACAAGGGCAACGCCGCAGGTTGAGGACGGACAGCGAAAGCGTTCCTAAGCGAGCAAGGTGGCGTGAAAGAGGAGGGCATAGGCCTTGTGGCCATGCCCGACGATTGAACGCCAGATTGCCGCCTAGGAACGTTTGCAGCGTCGAGCGGTTACGGCGTTTGGCAAAACGCCGTAACTTAATAAGTTTGGTACCTTGACATTGATTTCTCACGCTCCTAAATTGGTTAGGCACAAAACAATTCCACTACCTAACTAAAGAAAGGAGCGAAGCTTAGATATGTGTGTTGAACCACTCGCCTATCCGCATGAACCCGGCGGCGACCCGTCACAGCCGGCTGATGTACCCGAAGCGGTTAGCTCGGAAGACAAGCTTGCCAAGCGCATCCTCAATAACCTGGGCTTTTGCGGCCATTACATGCACTTTCATGGTGGTGGCGTATCCGGCAAGGCGCCCATTATCTGCCTGCTGGCCAAACAGCCCGGCGGCGAGATGTCGCAGCAGGAACTCGGCATGCACTTTGACCTCAAGCCAGGGTCGCTTTCCGAGATCCTGTCCAAACTCGAGCTCAACGGCCTCATCGAGCGCAGCCGTAACCCCAAGGATCGACGGCAACTCACCATTCGCCTGACCGAAACCGGCCGGGAAAATGCCCGCATCGACCAAGCGGCCCGCATTCGCTTTAGAGAGCAGGCCTTTAGCGCCCTCACACACGACGAGCGCGAGCAGCTCGCCGAAATGCTCGAGAAGATCCGTGTAACTTGGGAGGAACTGGATGATTAAAACCCTCATGGGAAGCATCCGCGACTATATGAAGGTCGCCGTTGCCACGCCGCTGCTCGTGCTTGGCGAGGTGCTCTGCGAGATGCTGATTCCATTTATCACCGCCAACCTGATCGACGCCATCAAAGACGGCGCTACCGTAGCCGAGATGCTTCCCACCGCAGGCTTTTTGGTGCTCATCGCGCTGACGTCGCTTGCTTTTGGCGCCGCTGCCGGCGTCACCTGCAGCCATGCGAGCTGCGGGTTCGCCAAGAACCTGCGTCACGACCTGTTCTACAAGATCCAGACGTTCAGCTTTGCCAACATCGATGAGTTCTCGAGCTCCTCGCTCGTCACGCGCCTGACCACCGATATCAACAACGTGCAGCAGGCCTTTATGATGATCATCCGTATCGCCGTGCGCGCGCCGCTGGTATTGATCTTCGCCTTTACCATGGCATTTATCATGGGCGGCAGCGTCGCCATGGTCTACCTGGTCATCATTCCACTGCTGGGCTTTGGGCTGTTCTTTATCATCTTTAAGGTGCGCCCCATCTTCTCGCGCGTGTTCCACAAGTACGACGCCCTTAACGAGTCCGTCGAGGAAAACGTCACCGGCATGCGCGTAGTTAAGAGCTATGTGCGCGAAGACTTTGAGAAGGAGAAGTTCGCGACCGCTGCGCGCGACGTCCAAATGGACTTCACCCGCGCCGAGAAGCTGCTTGCCTTTAACAACCCCATGATGAACATCTGCGTCAACGGCGCGTTTGTCGTCATCATCTACCTGGGCTCCAAGCTCATCATCACGAGCCAGGGCACGCTGTTCGACGTGGGCCAGCTCTCCTCGATCTTTACCTATGGCTTCCAAATCCTCATGAGTCTGATGCAGCTGTCGATGATCTTTGTCATGGTGACCATGGCCGACGAATCGGCGCACCGCATCACCGAGGTGCTGGCCGCCGAGCCCACGATCGCCGATCCCGCCGAGCCCGTGCTCGAGGTCGCCGATGGCTCCATCGACTTTGACCACGTGAGCTTTAAATATTCCGCGCATGCGAAGCGCCAGGCGCTCGACGATATCGACCTGCACATTAAGAGCGGCGAGACCATCGGCATCATCGGCGGCACCGGCTCGGCCAAGTCCACGCTTGTAAACCTCATCGCCCGCCTGTACGACGCCACCGAAGGCACCGTGCGCGTGGGCGGCGTGGATGTGCGCGACTACGACTTGGACGCCCTGCGCCACCAAGTGGCCATGGTATTGCAGAAAAACGTGCTGTTTAGCGGCACGATTGCCGAGAACCTGCGTTGGGGCGACCCGAACGCCACCGACGAAGAGGTCCGCGAGGCGGCACATCTGGCCTGCGCCGATGAGTTTGTCGACGGCTTCCCCAAGGGCTATGACACCTGGATCGAGCAGGGCGGCTCCAATGTCTCGGGCGGTCAGAAGCAGCGCCTGTGCATTGCGCGTGCCCTGCTGCGTCGCCCCAAGATCTTGATCCTGGACGACTCCACCAGCGCCGTCGACACCAAGACCGACGCCAAGATTCGCGCAGGGCTGGCAAGCTATCTGCCCAACACGACCAAGCTCATCATCGCCCAGCGCATTAGCTCCGTGCAGGATGCAGACCGCATCATCGTCATGGAGGGCGGCCGCATCGCGCAGATCGGCAACCACGATGAGCTGCTCAAGACGAGCGAGATCTACCGCGAGACCTTTACCTCGCAGAACAAGATGTCTGCCGAGGGCGAAGAGGCCGTCGAAGCCGACACCGAGGCATCCGCAACACAAGCTCAGACCCAGGAAGGAGGCGAGGCACATGAGTAAGGCAACGACCGCCGAGCGTGCGCTCAACCGCAAGGGTGGCACCATGTCGCGCCTCATCAAGACGCTCTTTGGCTTCTACCCCGTGCTTTTGCCCCTCGTCGTCGTCGGCGTGGTGCTCTGCGCCATCATCAACTCCATCGGCGCGACCTTCCTTCAGAGCGCCCTGCAGATTATTAGCGAATCGTGGCAGTCGGGCGATTGGGAAGCTGCACAGCCCAAGATCGCACAGCTCGTGACCACCCTCGCCTGCATCTACGGCGTCGGCATCCTGTCCTCGCTGTTCTGGAACCGCGCCATGGCCATCGTCACGCAGGGCTCGCTTGAGAAGCTGCGCGAGAAGATGTTCAACCGCATGCAGGACCTGCCGATTCGCTACTTCGACACGCACCAGCGCGGCGACATCATGAGCCACTACACCAACGACATCGACACGCTGCGCCAGATGATCAGCCAGTCGCTGCCCAACCTGCTCATGACGACCATCGTCATCGTCACGGTGTTCTTTATCATGCTGTACTACAGCGTTTGGATGTGCCTGGTCATTGTGGCAGGCGTCGCCTTTATGACCTTTATGACCAAGCTGCTCGGCTCCAACTCCGCGCGCTTCTTTATTGCGCAGCAGGCCGAGCTCGGCGTGGTCGAGGGCCACATCGAGGAAGTCATGAACGGCCAGAAGGTCGTCAAGGCATTCTGCCATGAGTCTGCCGCCGAAGCCGATTTTGACGAGCGCAACGAAAAGCTCTTCGAGGTCTCGCAGAAGGCCAACATGTACGCCAACATCCTCATGCCCATCCTTATGAACCTGGGAAACCTGCTCTACGTGCTGGTCGCACTGGCAGGCGGCATTTTCCTGGCGCTGGGCGTGCCCAACCTGAGCATCTCGGGCATGGCACTGTCCATCGCCGTCGTGGTGCCGTTCCTCAACATGACCAAGCAGTTCTGCGGACAGATCGGCCAGATCTCGCAGCAGATCAACGCCGTGGTCATGGGCCTCGCCGGCGCCGACCGTATCTTTGAGCTCATCGACGAGGAGCCCGAAGCCGACGAAGGCTATGTGACGCTCGTCAACGCTCAGGTGAACCCCGACACCTGGCAGCTCGAGGAGGCCGACCACCACACCGGCATGTGGGCGTGGAAACATCCGCACCGCGCAACCGGCGAGATCGAGTACGTGCCGCTGCGCGGCGACCTGGTCATGGACAACGTCGACTTTGGCTACACGCCCGACCACGAGGTGTTGCACGGCGTGTCCGTGTTTGCCAAGCCGGGCCAGAAGGTCGCGTTTGTCGGCGCCACCGGTGCCGGTAAGACGACCATCACCAACCTCATCAACCGCTTCTACGACATCGCCGACGGCAAGATCCGCTACGACGGCATCAACGTCAACAAGATCCGCAAGGCCGACCTGCGCCGCTCGCTGGGCGTCGTGCTACAGGACGTGAACCTGTTCACCGGCACTGTGATGGATAACATCCGCTACGGCAACCTGGACGCTACCGACGAGGAGTGCATCGCGGCGGCCAAGCTCGCGGGCGCGGACGACTTTATCACCCGCCTGCCCGACGGCTACGACACCATGCTCACCGGCAACGGCGCGCAGCTGTCGCAGGGCCAGCGCCAGCTGATCTCGATCGCACGCGCCGCCGTCGCCGATCCGCCGGCAATGATTCTGGACGAGGCCACGTCGAGCATCGACACCCGCACCGAGGCCATCGTGCAGGCGGGCATGGATAAGCTCATGGAAGGCCGCACGACGTTTGTCATCGCGCACCGCCTGTCCACCGTGCGCAACTCCGACGCGATCATCTGTCTGGACCACGGCCGCATTATCGAGCGCGGCAACCACGATGAGCTGATCGCCAAGCGCGGGTATTACTACCAGCTCTACACCGGAGCGTTTGAGCTGGAGTAGTTCGGCCCGCCGAGATGGCCGATTTGCCGCTCATTCGTCGGGCATGACCCTAAGGTCAATGCCCTCCTCTTTCGGGGCAAATCGACTCATCTCAACGACCCAAACACAATGCGCCGCAACGCATAAGCCCCCGCAGTTCATATGAGCTGTGGGGGCTTTTTTCATGCCAGCCGGAAACCGTATCCCACTTTTCGGGCTCAGAATGGGATGCCGTTTCCCGCTGGGCCCCCTCCGGGAAACGGCATCCCATTTCAAGGGCATAAACCGGGATGTGGTTTCCCCTAACGGCACCTTTGGGAAGCCGCATCCCACTCTGTACGCACAAAACGGGATGAGCTTTCCCATGGTGATCCAAGACCAGAAGCATGTCCGATAGCGCGGCCAGGTCAAGAACAACAAGGCAAGCGTCACGCCAATTTGGACGAGCGTCTGCTGCAGTTTGAGGCTGCTGGCCCATATGGTAGAGTTAACCACCCATGAATTTCAGCACACTGCGTGCTACCTGTTCTTTTGTCATTTAGGGGAGTGAACTTGTGAATACTTCTGTCGCCAAGAAGGCCGGCCAGGCGGTGCGCCTGCTCA
The DNA here is from genome assembly GCF_040910185.1 of Collinsella aerofaciens. GTDB lineage: Bacteria > Actinomycetota > Coriobacteriia > Coriobacteriales > Coriobacteriaceae > Collinsella > Collinsella aerofaciens_BF. The sequence continues at coordinate 42,887 of NZ_JBDGBA010000006.1, forward strand.
TGATGGTGCTCACGGCAGTTCTCATCTTCTTCTTCATCAATGTTATGCTGCTCGTCTCCGATATCCAGGGCACGGCGCGCGTGGTCAACTACGCCGGTCTGGTTCGCGGTACCACGCAGCGAATCGTTAAGCTCGAGGACGCGGGCCAGCCTCAAGATGACCTGCTTAAAGCCGTGGATTCATACATCAACGGTTTGCGTTACGGAAGTGACGACCTCAACCTCGTCCGTCTCGACGACGACGAGTATCAGGCAAAGATGACCGAGCTTGCAAATTATTTTGATGAGCTTTGCGTCGAGATCATCCGTGTGCGCGAAGTCGGCTACGAGAACACCGACATCATCTCCATGAGCGAGGAATTCTTTGGCATTTGCGACGATGCTACGCGACTCGCAGAGGACTACTCTCAGGAGAAGGCGTCGGCGCTCAACTATCTCGAGGGCTTGGTGATCATCGACATCGTGGGCTTGGTGGCGACCTTTGCGGTCGAACTTGTTCGCGCGGTGCGCACCGCCGCGCTCAATCGCGAACTGCAGAGCAAAGTCTATCTCGACGAAGCCACGGGACTGCCCAACAAGAACAAGTGCGAGGAGATCTTGGGGCAGGAGCAGCCTGTCTCCGCGGAGGAGCCCGTTGCGGTGTGCGTCTTCGACCTTAACAATCTGCATGTGGTCAATAACAACTTCGGCCATGAGAAGGGCGATGAATACATTCGCTCTTTTGCCCAACAGCTGGGGCGCGTGGCGTCGGAGACCTGCTTTGTGGGCCGCGACGGCGGCGATGAGTTTATCGCGGTGCTGCGAGATACCGATCGAGCTGCCGTGGAGTCCTGTCTCGCTCGGGTTCGTGCGAACTTGAACGAGTATTCCGAGACTCATCCCGACATGCCTATCAGCTATGCGGTGGGCTATGCGCTTTCCAGTGATTTTGATGAACCGCCTACGATGCGCGAGCTCTTTTCCCAGGCCGACAAGAACATGTACGTCGATAAGAACCGCGTAAAGGCAGTCGAGACAGCCGGGCCGCAACGCGAGGACCGCTAAACCCGTAGCAAAGGGTAGCTAATTTGGGACGGGACTCTTTTGGCTATTTGAGAAGTTGTGCCATGGCGTTGACAAATTTTTGGACTTGGAGGGTGGGCTCGAGCGGGTAGTGCAGAAAGACCGGCACCTCGCGACCGCACAGGAACGGCACGCCCACAAAGGCTGGGTGCACCCCCGACCACGCTCCGCAGGTGAGCACCGCGTCGCCCTTTTCCTCCGCCTCGTTAAAGAGCGCAAAGTCGAAGCTGTCCACATCGATCACGTCAACGCCGCCGTCTGCCAAAAGATCGATGCGCAGGCTGTCCATAGCGTCGTTGCCGTGGCGGAGCACGCGCAGACGCATACCCTCCAAGTCGGCGACCGTAATGCGATTCTTGCGCGCCAGCGGGCTCGTGCGCGGCAGGTCGATATAAAACGGCACGTTAACAATGCGGAGCTTTTGGCAGGCGTCACCCCAGCGCGGGGTCGAAAAACTCGACTGCACCACATCGATCTCGCGGCCCAAGCTGCGCATGACGGATTCGCGTTCGTCGTAGAGGTCGCTCACCGGCACGATCTCGAAGCGCAACGATGGCTCCAGCTCGTGTACGCCCGTCCACATCGACAGCGTCTGGCGCCCCGGACACATCATCGACACGCCCAGACGCACGGCCCCGCCATCGCCTGCCGCGCGTCGGGCACGGCGTAGCGCGTCCTCGGACTGCCGCATGATCGAACGCGCATCGTCCACCAGCAGGGCACCTGCCGGCGTCACCTTAACACCAGAATGCGAGCGCTCGAACAACGTGATGCCAAACTCGGCCTCAAATCCCGACACCTGCTTGACGAGCGCCGGGGTCGACACGCGCAATTTTGCCGCCGCACGCGAGAAGCTTCCCAGCTCCGCGGCGGCCGATATGGCCTCAAGTCGTCGATCGTACACGTCAATCTCCCGTTTTCGTGTCTGTGGCCACATGGTGCCACAGGGGGTTGTTTTCGCAGGTCACGCGCTCAATTGAGAAAAACTGCATCGCACGGTGTAAACCTACGGTTAACGCCATTCTAACAAATATGCAATTCACCTGCGCAAATGCAAAGCATACGATAACCAGCGAAAACCACGTGGGTCGGTTAATGGGAGCGACCCACCGGGAGGCACAAGAAGGGAAGTTCCTATGAGCAATTGGCTTAAGCTCGAGGGCGATGTCTGCGCCGTGACTGGCGCGCTCGGCGGTATGGGCGTCGAGATTTGCCGCGAGTTCGCCCATAACGGCGCCAACGTCGTCCTGCTCGACCTGGACGAGGAAAAGGTCAAGGCCGCTGCCGCCGACCTCGCCGCTGAGTTTGGCATCCACGCCGAGGGTTACAAGATGAACGCCACCGACGAGGCCGAGGTTCAGGCTGCCGTCGACGCCACCATCGCCGACTTCGGCCGCGTCGACGTTCTCGTCAACACCGCCGGCATCCTGCGCTTCGCCGCCATGGAGGACCTGCCGCTGAGCGACTGGGAGCAGGTGCTCAACGTCAACCTCACCGGCTACTTCATCACCTCGCAGCGCTTTGGTCGCGAAATGATCAAGGCCGGCCAGGGTCGCCTGGTGCACATCTCGACCGTTGCCAGCCACTCCCCCGAGACGTTCTCGGGCGTGTACAGCTCCACCAAGGCCGGCGTCAACATGATGTCCAAGATGCTCGCCGCCGAATGGGGCCCCTACGGCGTCCGCTCCAACTGCGTCGAGCCTTGCTTCGTTAAGACCCCGATGTCGGCCAATTTCTACGCCGACCCCGAGGTCGAAAAGAGCCGCAGCCGCCTCATCGCCACGCGCCGCATCGGCGAGGTCAGCGATATCGCCAACGCCGTCATGTTCCTGGCGTCCAAGCGCTCGGACTTTACCACCGGCGACGCCATCAAGGTCGATGGCGGCTTCTCCAACATGATGGGCGACCTCACCGCCAAGCCCGGCGGCCGTCGCGCCTATGCCGACAACTACCTTAAGAACAAGGGTGTCGAGCTTTGGTCCGATGAGTCCGGCGTCGCCAAGCCGACTGACCAGTAAGCCAACCTAACAGGGAGGTCCGCGAATACGCCCGCTCCTCCCCCGTATCGATCAGAAAGAGTCCAATGGCTTCCACCAACTCCAACAAGGGTCGCGCCGTCGTGCTTTCCGCCGCATGCGTCACCATGTTCTTCATCAGCTCCATCGCGCTGTATTCCGTCGTGAGCAAAAACCTGCTCGCCGTCTACCCCGAGTGGTCCAGCGCTCTTACCTGGGCCTTCCCGGTCTTTCAGACCATCATGGCCGTGACGGGCATCTTCGCCGGCCGCATCTCCGATAAGATTGGCCCGCGCAACGTCGTGATCGCCGCCGCCGTGTGCTACGGCCTGGGCTGGTTCATGTCCGGCACCGTCACCGAGCCGTGGCAGTTCTACCTGTGGTTCTCGCTTGTCGCCGCCGTCGGCAACGGCCTGGGCTACAACCCGGCGCTCACCACCGGCCAAAAGTGGTTCATCGACAAGAAGGGCCTCGCCTCCGGCATCACCCTGGCCGCTTCGACCGCCGGTCCCGCCGTGCTGTCCCCGGTTCTCGCCTCGTTGCTCATCCCGAGCCTGGGCATCTTCGGTGCCCTTAAGGCACTCGGCGTCATCTTCTTTGTGATGATCGCCGCCTCCGCCCTGTTCCTGAAGGCCCCCGAGGCCGGCTGGCTGCCCGAGGGCTTCGAGGCCCCCAAGGGCGGCGCGCACGCCGGCACCTTCGGCGACCTCACCCCGGGTGAGATGGTCAAGACCCCGCGCTTCTGGGTCCTCATCATCACCTTCGCCTTTGCCGCCACCGCCGGCACCCTGCTCGTCGGCAAGGTTGCTTCCATCGCCGCCGTCCAGCTCTTCGCCGATCCCACGAGCGCCGCTGCCGTCGCCCTCGGCGGTGTGGTCGTCTCCGTCAACACCTGCGCCAACCTGGTCGGCCGTCTGTCCTTTGGTCAGATCATCGACAAGCTCGGTGCCTACAAGTCGCTGCTCATCAGCCTTGTCGTCACCATCGTCGCGCTCGTCATCATGTCGATGAGCTTTACGCAGAGCATGTTCTTCGTGGCGCTCGCCCTGCTCGGCTTTAGTTTTGGCGCCCTGCTCGTCATCTACCCGCCGCTCACCGGTGGCGCTTTCGGTACCAGCAACATCGGCGTCAACTACGGCATCATGTTTTTGGGTTACGCCGCTTCCACCTGGATCAGCCAGCCCATCACTGCCGTGCTGTATCACGCCGAGGCCGGCAGCGCCGCCTACCAGCAGTCCTTCTACGGCGCCATCGTGATCGCCGCCATCGCCGTCGTGCTCACCGTCTACATGATGGTCTCCGACAGCAAGAAGAAGTCCGCCTAGTTTTACCGACGTGACAAAAGGACTGCCCCTTTGTCACATTCCACCGGCCACCAGTATTAAGGAGTCGAAATGTCTGAGCTCAACCCCGTCCGCATTGCCGTTATCGGCGCCGGCGCCATGGGCCGCAACCACATCCGCTTTGTCACCGAGGAGCCCGAGGCCGAGCTCGTCGCCATCGCCGACGCCTTTGAGGGCGCCCGCGCCACGGCCGAGGCCGCCGGCGTGCCGTTTTACACCGATCCCGCCCAGATGATGGACGAGGTCAAGCCCGAGGCCGTCATTATCGCCACCCCCAACGACCTGCACCTGGGCGTTGCTCGCGAGGCTGTGAAGCGCAATATCGTGCCGTTGGTCGAAAAGCCGATCTCCAACGACCTGGAGGATGCCCAGGCTTTCGCTGCCGAGGCCGAGACCGCCGGCGTGCCCGTGCTCGTGGGCCAGCACCGTCGCCACAACCCCTTCGTCAACAAGGCCAAGGAGATCATCGAGTCCGGCGAGCTGGGCAAGCTCACCGTGTCGAGCTTCCACTACATGATCTATAAGAATGACGAGTATTTCGATGTCGAGTGGCGCCGCAAGAAGGGTGCCGGCCCGATCCTGGTCAACCTGGTGCACGACGTCGACCTGCTCCGTTACCTGCTGGGCGAGCCCGTTGCCGTCCAGGGTATGCAGTCCAGCGCCGCCCGCGGTTTTGAGACCGAGGACTCCGCCGTGGTCAACGTCCGTTTTGCCGATGGCGCGCTCGCAAGCATGACCATCTCCGACGCCACCGCCAGCCCCTGGAACTGGGAGGCCACCGCCCGCGAGGATCCGCAGTACCGCCCCTTCGACGCCGACGCCTACTTTATCGGCGGCACTAAGGGCGCCCTGTCGCTGCCCCGCCTGCACCAGTTCTCCTACGACGGCGCCTCTAACTGGCACAAGCCGCTGCAGATGGAGATTCCGGCCGTCGACCCGGCACTGCCGCACAAGATGCAGCTCAAGCACTTTGTGAAGGTTGTCCGCCGCGAGGTCGAGCCCGTCGTGACCCCCGCCGATAACGTCAAGACGCTCACGCTTCTCAACGCCATCAAGGAGGCCGCCGAGACCGGCCAGCTCGTCGAGCTGTAATGCCTTAAAAGCGACCGCGGCAGAAACCCCATGCCAAGCCCCTCGGTCCGCTACCAACAAGCCCCTCTTCTTTGCCCCGCGAGCAGCCTCCTGCCCGCGGGGCATTTTGCTACCTTGCCGACGATTTTTCTGGGACGGGGCGGCAAAAGTGGCTAAAAGAGCCCCGTCCCAAAATGACTACTTGGGTGGAGTGGCGGGTGGTATCCTTGGTAGCCCTGTGCTGCAAACGCACCTTAAACGCAAGGAGTCCCATGGATCTTATCGCCCAGCTCGCCCACGAGCTCAACCTTAAGGCCGCCAACATCGAGGCGGCCGTCAAGCTCATCGACGAGGGCAACACCATCCCCTTTATTTCGCGCTACCGCAAGGAAGCAACGGGCGGTATGGACGACGTCGCCCTGCGCGCGCTCGACGAGCGCCTGTCCTACCTGCGCAATCTTGAGCAGCGTAAAGAGGACGTCATCCTGCTCATCGACGCCCAGGGCAAACTCACGCCCGAACTCGAGCAGCAGATTCGCGAGGCCACGCAGCTCCAGCGTGTCGAGGACCTCTACAAGCCCTACCGCAAAAAGCGCATGACTCGCGCGCAGAAGGCCCGCGAAGCCGGCCTGGAGCCGCTCGCCAACATGATCATCATGCAGGCCTCGGCCAAGGGCAGTGCACTCGACGCCGCCGCAGCATACGTCAATGAGGAGGCCGGCTTCGACACGCCCGAAAAGGCGCTCGCCGGCGCGGCGGACATCGTGGCCGAGACGGTGGCCGAGGACCCCGAGAACGTCGCCGACCTGCGTGCCTTTACGCAAAACACCGCAGACATCGTCGTCGAGGCCACCGACCCCACCGAGAAGACCCCCTACGAGCCGTACTACAGCTATGATGAGCCGCTGCGCCGTATACCCAACCACCGCGTGCTGGCTATCGACCGCGGTGAGCGCGAGGGCAAGCTCCGCGTGCGCGTGAACGTCGACGGCGCCGCCGCCACGGCACGCCTCGGCAGCCGTTGGCCCCGACGCCAGGGCGTCTTCGCGCCCGTCTTTGACGCCGCCATCGCCGACGGCTACAAGCGCCTCATGGCCCCCTCGCTGGAGCGCGAGGCCCGCGCCAAACTCACCGTCCGTGCGCAGACCGAGGCCATCAATGTCTTTGCCAAGAATCTCGAGGGCCTGCTCTCGGCACGCCCCGTGCGCGGCGCCCGCGTGCTCGCGCTCGATCCGGGCTACCGCACCGGCTGCAAGGTCGCCGTCATGGACGAGACCGGCAAGCTGCTCGACCACGGCGTGGTCTATCCCACCAAGCCGCGCCACGACGTCGCCGGCACCAAGCGCGAGCTCGCCCGCCTCGTCAAAAAGGACAGCGTCAACACCATCGTCATCGGCAACGGCACCGCCAGCCGCGAGACCGAGGAAGTCGTCTCGGAGTTCATCGCCGAGCAGGCGCCTGAGCTGCGATACACCATCGTCAACGAGGCCGGCGCGTCGGTGTACTCCGCCTCCGAGCTCGCCAGCCAGGAGTATCCCGATCTGGACGTCACCGTGCGTGGCGCCATGAGCCTGGGCCGCCGCCTGCAGGACCCGCTGGCAGAGCTCGTCAAGATCCCGCCCCAGTCTATCGGCGTGGGCCAGTACCAGCACGACCTTGACCAGGCCGAGCTCTCGCGCACTCTGGGCCACGTGGTGGAGGACGTCGTCAACCGCGTGGGCGTCGACGTGAATACCGCGAGCGCAAGCCTGCTGGGATACGTATCGGGCATCACGCCGAGCGTGGCCAAAAACATCGTGGCCTACCGCGAGGAAAACGGCGCCTTTACCGATCGCCGTCAGCTTAAGAAGGTCCCCAAGCTGGGACCCAAGGCATATCTCAACGCCGCGGGCTTTTTGCGCATCAGCGGCGGCAAGAACCCACTCGACGCGACAAGCGTCCACCCCGAGAGCTACGAGGTGGCGACGGCCGTCCTGGAACGCGCCGGCGTTGCCGCCAGCGAACTCAGCCGTGGCGGCGTACCCGATATCGAGCGCCGCCTGGGCAGCATCTCGGCGCTGGCAAGCGACCTGGACTGCGGCACCCTCACGCTCATCGACATCGTTAACGAACTCAAAAAGCCCGGCCGCGACCCGCGCGACGACGCGCCCGAGGTAGTCTTTAGCCGCTCGGCGCTTTCCATCGACGACCTGGAGCCCGGCATGGAGCTCAAGGGCACGGTGCGCAACGTCGTCGACTTTGGCGCGTTCGTCGACGTGGGTGTGCACCAGGACGGCCTCGTGCATATCTCCAAGCTGGCCAACCGCTTTGTCAAGCACCCGAGCGACGTGGTGCGCGTCGGTGACACGGTCAAGGTGTGGGTCGAGAAGGTCGATCGCGACCGCAAAAAGATCTCCCTCACCATGGTACAGGGCAAGTAAACCGCCAAAGCAAAGGTACCCCCTGTAGCGATGTGCAAAATCGCGAGTATTCTGCAAATTCCACCGTTCCGGATGCCCCTCAGAGACGAAAAAGCAAAAAACAGCCCCCGTTTTAGCGTCGTCAGAGCCAAAACGGGGGCCGTTCCATGCTTCGGTCAACTGATAAAGACCTTTACCTTGCTGAATACTCTCAATTTTGCACGGCGCAGGCGGGGGTACCTTTGCCCACGGCAGGATATGGAAGCCAAGCGCCAACTTGCTGGCAAGCTCGTACCGGCAGCCCCGGCCTTTCCTTTGCCTAGCGCGACCCTCGCGGAGCGCGTGAGCGATAGGGGAAGGAAAGGCCGGAGCGAACAGCCCACGGTACAGTCGGTGTTCGCGCTACGGCAGGATATGGAAACCGAGCGCCGCGATATCCTTGGCAAAGCCGCGCACGGTGTCGAGCGAGACCTCGTACGGGTCGCGACCAATGTTCTTGCGCTTGGCCAGGATGCTGTTGGGCACCGTGATGATCTGGCAACCGCAGGCCTCGGCCTGGTAAATGTTGATGAGCTCGCGCGTGGACGCCCACAGGACCTCGCAGTTGGGCTTGGCGGCGGCCTTCTTAACCGACTCCGTCACAAACGGAATGGGGTCGACGCCGGTATCGGCGATACGGCCGGCAAAGAGCGAGATGATGGACGGCGTCTCGGCGTCAACGGCCTCGACCATCTCGTCGACCTGCTCGGGCGTAAAGATGGTGGTGACGTTGACCTTGATGCCATCGGCCGAAAGCTTGCGGACCAGCTCGGCGGTGGACTCGCCCTTGGTAGTCACGCACGGAATCTTGACGTAGACGTTGTCGGCCCAGGTAGCGATCTCGCGCGCCTCGACCTCCATGGTCTCGACGTCGTCGGCAAAGACCTCAAACGAGACGGACACATCGGTGATGTGGGTCAAGACCTCCTTGGCAAACGCGCGGTAATCCGTCACGCCGCCCTTCTTCATAAGGGACGGGTTGGTCGTGAAACCCTGAACGTTGCCGTTCTCGTACATGTCGAGCATGCCTTCGAGGTTTGCACCGTCAGCGAACACCTTGATTGCCATCTGCCTGATTCCTTTCGTTAGCATACGGCCGATAAACTGCTAAACACTTTACCTACGTTTATCAAGGCGTGAACTGCGGTTTTTTATCTTCTCGGCGAACGGTATAAACACCTCAGTGTTTGGATTGATAAATCGATTGAGCATGCAAAAGCAAAGAGTCGCAGTTTGAGCAAACGTCAGAACGCGGGATTCATTAGATGAGGCCGAAATGCTGCATCGCTGTGACGGTGCCGTCGTGTGCGACATCGTCGGTCACGTAGTCGGCGACCGCCTTGACCTCGGGCATGGCGTTGCCCATGGCGACAGCCGTCTCGACCGCAGCGAGCATGCCCAGGTCGTTACCCGAATCGCCAAAGCCAAAGGTGCGCGCATTTCCCTCGCGGCCCAGATACGCCAGTGCTCGCGCCACGCCCACGCCCTTGTCAATGCCCTTGGGGCTCAGCTCGCGATTCTGACCACCGGTATTGCACAGCTCAAACTCGCAATCGATAAAGCCGTCATCGTTGGCTACGCGAGCCAAACTGGGCGCAGTGAGGCCCACCTTGCCCACGCGCAGACTGCCGTCGACGCGCATCTCCTCGGTGCTGTGCGCCACAGAAGTGCCGATCAGAGACGACTGCTCAACACCCGCGGGTTCCAGGGCAAAAGTAGCCACGTTGGTCTCGAAAAAGGCCTCAATCCCTGCCGCGGCCATACGGCGTGCAAGCTCCTCGATAACGTCCTCGCCAAAGCAGTCCTCGTGTACCACGCGTCCCTCGACCTCGAGCGTGGCTCCCGCCATGGCAACGATGCCCGCGGGGTCGAGCGCACGCAGGCTATCGGCGATAAGCCACAGGGGGCGGCCCGTGCAGATAAATGCCTTGTGCCCTGCATCGCGCAGTGCACGGAACGCCTCAACCACCGTCTGCGAGGGACGAACCGCCGAAAAGTCCTTGTCGGTCATGTTGTCGGGATCGAACGACGTCAGCGTGCCGTCCACGTCAAAAAAGAGCACGGCGGAATCGGGGCACGCATCAATCATATGGGTTCCTTTCGAGGATAAGGGCAAACGAAGCATCCATCATATAATGGAGCGACGCAACCAGAGAGGTCACCCATGGAATTTTACGCAAGCTGCCCCGAGGGCTTTGAGTCCGCACTCGCCGATGAGCTTAAACGCCTCGGGCTTTCGCATGTTCGCCGGCTGAAGGGCCGCGCTACATTTGAGGGCGAGCTCGAAGAAGGCTACCGCGCCTGTCTGTGGTCGCGCCTAGCGAGCCGCGTGTTTGCGGTGCTCGGGCGCTTTGAGGCGCAGGATGCCGACGAGCTGTACGATAGCGTTTACGACATCACCTGGGAGACTATCATCCGCCCCAGCGCCACCATCGCCATTACCGCCCGCGGCGTGACCGAGCAGCTGCGCAACACGCGCTTCTCGGCCCTGCGCGCCAAGGACGCGCTGTGCGACCGTCTGGCCGAGACCACAGGACGTCGCGCCGATGTCGACGCCGCCGATCCCGACGTTCACCTGCTACTTTCGCTGCGTCAGCGCCGCGCGAGCATAAGCCTGGACCTTTCGGGCGATCCGTTATTCAAGCGCCTGCCGCCCGCAGCGACCCGCGCCGGCGAGGGTGCGCACGTGCTGCGCCCCGACTACGCCGCTCTGGTGCTGGCGCAGGTCGGCTGGACCGCGCTGTGCGAGCGCGAGCTGACGGCCGATGATTACGAAAACGAAGCCCTGCCCACGCTGGTCGACGCCTCGTGCGCCGGCGGCGGCCTGCTGCTGGAGGCCGTGAATATTCTGACCGACCGCGCCCCGGGCGCCGCACGCAAGCGCTGGGGCTTTGAGGGCTGGCAGCTGCACGACGCCGCCCTGTGGGAGCAGCTGCGTGCCGAAGCGCGCGAGCGCGAGACGGCGGCACGCGAGCGCCAGGCGCGCATCGTTGCCGTGGATGTTGACCCCGCCGCCCGCAAGACCGCTGAGCGCATGGTTAAGTGCGCCGGCTATAAGCGCTTTGTCGATTTTTGCGCTGCCAAATCTGCCGCCGTACTGGACCACGCGGGCGCCGTCGCCGGCGCCGCCGTGGTCGCAGACACCACCGAGACCCCGCTTTCGCTCATGCATGACGCCATGACGTTGGTCGGTGAGCTGCGCCGCGCGCCTGAGCTTGCCGCGGCGCCGGTCGCCGCGCTCACCCGCGACGGATTGCTGGCCCGCGCGCTCCACGCCGAGCCCGAGCGCTCGATTGCCGTCATGCCCAACAACGAGGAAGCAGCTATTGAGGTCTGGCCTTCGCTCGACCATGCCGCCGCAGCGTTTGAGGCTGCGACCAGCGCGGATGCCGAGGCCGAGGTCACAGATGCCGACGAAGTCAACTACAAAGCCGCAGCTTCCGCCATGCCCGAGCCTGCCGCCACACTCGACCTGGGCGACGGCAAGCCACTGCCCGTGCTCATCCCCGAGTCCGAGCAGTTCGCCAACCGCCTGCGCAAGAATGCCCGTCTGCGTCGCAAGTGGGCCAAGCGCGAGGGCGTGAGCTGCTACCGCGTCTACGATGCCGACCTGCCCGATTACTCCGCCGCCATCGACCTGTACGAGGGCTGTCCGCAGACGCCGGGCCGCTGGCTCGTCATCGCCGAGTACGCCGCGCCTAAGACCATCGATCCCGCGCTAGCCCAGGCCCGCATGCTCGACATCTTGGCCATCGCGCCGCGCATCCTAGATGTTCCCGCCGAGCATGTGCACGCCAAGGCCCGCATGCGTTCGCGCGGCGGCTCGCAGTACGGCAAGCAGGGCGCCGGCAAGGGCGGATCGGGCGAACGCGCCAACATCGCGCGCCGCCGTCTGCCGCTCATCGAGGAGGGCGGGCTCACCTTTGCCGTCAACTTTGACGACTATCTGGATGTGGGTATCTTCCTGGATCACCGCGTAACGCGCAACCTGGTGCGTGAGCACGCCAAGCAGGCGCGCCGCTTCCTCAACCTGTTCGCCTATACCGGCACCGCCACCTGCTATGCGGCCGATGGCGGCGTCGAGGAAACCGTGACGGTCGACCTCTCGAACACCTATCTGGACTGGGCCGAGCGCAACATGCGCCAGAACGGCTTTGTGGGGCCTCAGCATCATTTTGTGCGCGATGACGTGCTCGCCTGGATTCGTGACCAGCGCCAGACGCGCAACCGCTGGGACCTGATCTTTGTCGACCCGCCCACGTTCTCGAACTCGTCCAAGATGGGCCGTCGCACCTGGGACGTCCAGCGCGACCATGTTGAGCTTTTGGCTGGCGTATCGCGCCTGCTCGCGCAGGGCGGCCATGCCATCTTTAGCTGCAACCTGCGCGGCTTCCGTCCCGAGACGCGCAAGCTCGCACGCGCGGGCGTCGTGCTACAGGACATTACGGCGCAGACCATCCCCGAGGACTTCGCGCGCAACCAGAAGGTGCATCATTGCTATATCGTGCGCCGCCTGCCCATCGAGGACGCCATGGCAGAAGTCGGCTTTAGCGCCGAGGAAATTGCCGAGCGAACCGAGGAGCTGCGCAACCCCGAGGTCCGCAAGCCCCGTGCAGCAGTGCCCGCGCACGCGCAGACCGGCAACGGCAAGTCCAACTTTGCCGGCAAGCCCTCCCCCGCCGGCAAGCTCAAAAAGAAGAAGTTCTACGCCAGCAAGCCCAAGGGCAAATAACAAAGTTGCGGTGGAATACGGACTGCTTTGCCTGGAATTAGGTAAATTTAGACCGTATTTCACCGCAACTCATATTGGGATGGCGGACGCCGTCCTACCCTTGGGTGACCAGGCGATAGCCGATACCCACGTGCGTTTGGATATAGCGCGGATGCGCGGGGTCGGACTCGATCTTCTTGCGCAGCGTGCCCATAAAGACGCGCAGGCTCGCCAGGTCGCTCTTAGTTGCCGTGCCCCAAATCTCGTGCAGGATAAACTGGTGCGTCAGTACCTTGTCGGCGTTATGTGCCAGCAGGCACAGGAGCTTGTACTCAATCGGCGTCAGATGCAGCTCCTCGCCATCCATCGTGGCGATGCCGGCATCAAAATCGATATGCAGCTCGCCGGTATCGAACGAGCCCTCGGAGGCAACGCCGCCCGTTTGCGCATACGAAAGGCGCCTGAGCGTCGTGCGAATGCGCGCGAGCAGCTCCTCGACCGAAAACGGCTTGGTCAGGTAGTCGTCGGCGCCGGCATCGAGTGCGCGAATCTTGTCCGCATCCTCGCTGCGCGCCGAGACCACAATGATCGGCATGCCCGACCATGCGCGCACCGACTCCACTACCTTGACGCCGTCCATATCGGGCAGGCCCAGATCGAGCAGCACGATGCTCGGTGCCTGCGATGAGGCGGCGGCGATGGCGGCATGGGCGGTCTCCACGGCCATATGGCGCAAGCCGTGCGCCTCGAGCGCGGCAACGATTAAGTTGCGAACGGCGGGGTCGTCCTCAACGACCAAGATGAGCGGTTTCACGGCAGAGTTCGGCACAGCGTTACTCCTTATCAAACGAAACGTCGGCGGCGGGAAGTTCAATCGTAAAGACTGAGCCGTGCGGATCCGCCGCGGCAACCTCTATGCTACCGCCATGTGCCAGCGCAATGGAGCGGCAGAGCGAAAGACCCAGGCCCACGCTGCGATGGCTGTCGGCCAGACCATGGTTGGCGGTATAGAACGACTCAAAGATCCGCTCGCGGTCCTCGGGTGCGATGCCCGGACCATCATCGGCCACCGAGCACGCCACGCGTCCATCGTCGATGCTAATCGAAATCATGATATGCGAGCCTGCGGGCGTATAGGTGATGGCGTTGTTCACCAGATTGACCACCAGCTGCACCATCAGGCGCGCATCGACGTTGACGAGCGCCGGCTCATCGCACGCCACCACCTTAAGGTCGTGCTCGCGCACGGCAGGGTTCACGTGGCGCAGCGCCTCCTCAACGATATCGTCCATGAGCTCGAGCGTGGTCGACAGGCGCATACCGCCGCCCTCGAGCTTGGTGATGGCGAGCAGGTTCTCGACGGTGGCGTTGAGCCATTGCGCATCCGAGCGAATGGACAGAAGCATGCCGCGGCGCGTCTGGCTATCGAGCACGGCGGTGCCGGTCGAGCCCTGGTCGAGCAGCACATCGGCATTGCCCGAAATACTGGTGAGCGGCGTGCGCAGGTCGTGCGAGATGGAGCGCAGCAGGTTGGCGCGCAGCTGCTCGTTTTTGGCGAGCACCGCCGCCTCCTCGCGGGCCTCCATGGCGCGGGCGCGATCGAGTGCCAGCTCGCCTTCGCTCACGATGGCATCGGCAAGTGTCCGCTCCTCGTGCGTCAGCACGTCGGGCTCGGCAACGATAGCCAGCACGCCCACCACCGAGGCGGGGTCGCCCGAGCGCACGAAGCCGTCACCTGTGCGGACCGTCAGGTAGATGCCATAAAATGCCGAGCCGCCATAGGTGGCATCGAGCGGCGTTCCCACATAGGCGGACGCCGAGAGCCGCGGCGGCATCTGCGGCGCCAGCTCGTGCACCGGCGCGGCATCGCCCACGGCCGTGTACGTCGCACGCGGCAGCAGGTCATCGCCCTCGGCGTCGGCGCTATACCACACGACCGGACGGCCCGAAAGACGAGCCAGCTGCGTGGCCATGGCATGGACAATCTGCTGCTGATCGGCGCACCGCTGCAGCATGCGGTTGGTCTCGAGCACCATATGCGTACGGCGGTCGCTAGCGGCAGCCTGTGCCAAGGCGCGGCGCAGGGCCAACGCAATCGAGCTCGACACAAGCGAGACCACAAACATGATGAAGAACATGCCGGGATAGACGCGGTCGATAAACGACAGCGAGTAGCGCGGATCGACAAACAAGAAGTTGTAGAGCGCCGCGGCGGCAGCCGAGCTCAACAGGCAATACAGGCGGCTCCAGGTGAAAAAGGCACACAGCTGCACGGCAAGCACATAGACGATCATGATGCTCGGCGCGAGACCCGGATGGTCGAGCAGCGCGCCCACAATCGTCGCCGCGACCAGCAGCCCCACCGATACGCAGGCGTCATACAGAGGGCCGCGGCGCGTCAGCGTTGTGCGCCGCCACCAAAAGCTATCGGCGATATCGCCGTCCGCACGTACGTCCATCAGCGCCCCGCCCCTCTCTCAAAAACGAAAACCACCACAAAGGGACAGGCACCCTTGTGGTGGTTTCCCTTGTGGTGGCTCTAAGTGTAAAGCCTTCTACGACCGGCAGCCGCTAGACAAACAGCACGTGCGCGAGCAGTGCACACACGCACACCGCTCCAAATACCAGTGCCACGATCGAAATCACGCGATCGGCCATGTCCATGTTGGCACGATTCGTAAAGAACCGATCTTCGGCGGCGTCGACGCGCGCCTCACGCACCATCTCGGCAACCGCTTCGCGGCCATCAAGCATCTTTGCAGCCATGTTTGCCCCCTCGGTCTCAATTTTGTCCATCGAAAACCAACTCCATGCAGCCTGTCGGCGCCTACGGGCGCTCGTTGGGGGCCAGGCGTTGCATTTTGTTCACAGCCTTGAACTTGGTGAACAGAGGCACATACTCAAAGCTCACGTTGGAGTTCTCCAGGCCATACCAGCGCGCCGGCGTACCGGCGGCGCGGCGGATGATGTACTTGAGCGTGATGGCCGTGCGCTCGCTCGGCTCCACGTCACTCTCGGGCGCCAGGAGCTTGCGAATCATGACGAACTTGAACGTGCCGATGTTGCCCGGATCCTTGTAGACCGAGTAGTCATGCATCTGCGGCGGCAACTCGCCAGTGGCGGCCAGATCCTGAACGACCTGGCGCAGGTAGGCGTTCACGCGCTGGTTGACCTTGTAGCCCAGGTACAGATGCACGCGGAACACGTAGTCGGTGCCAAACGTCTCGACCGAATAGGCAAAGGTATGCGGTTCGTCCATGGTCTCGACGTTCACGAACCACCAGGCGCGGGCGCGCTTGGGATGCTTGTCCAGAATCGAGTAGACGATATCGCGGTCGATGTAGTCGGTATTGGTGTCCTTGGTCAGGTACACGATATTGTCGCTCATGAGCTCGTAGCGATCGTCGTCGCGCAGGCGCTTGAGCTGCGGCAGATAGCTGCGCAGCGGCAGCAGCGTAAACTGACGCCGCTCGACCGCCGTGCCGTTGTACCAGCACACCATAATGCCCATGATGAGTGCAGCCATGAGGATGGTGAAGTAGCCGCCGTGGAAGAACTTGGTAAGCGAGCTCACGAAGAAGAAGCCTTCGAGCAAAAGGAAGAAGGCCGCGAAGATCCACGGAGCAACCTTGAGCTTGCGCTCCTCGTGCAGGTAGAAGAAGAGCAGCAGCGTGGTGCACATCATAGTCAGCGTAATGGCAAGGCCGTAGGCGGCTTCCATATGCGCCGAGTTCTGGAACAGCAGCACCACGATGACGCAGCCGACAAGCATGACGTTGTTGACCATGGGGATGTAGAGCTGGCCCTTGGTCTCGGCAGGGTAGAAGACCTGCATGTGCGGCATAAGGTCCAGGCGGCTGGCCTCGGACACCAGCGAGAATGCGCCGGTGATGAGCGCCTGCGAGGCGATGATGGCCGCGACGGTGGAAAGGCCGACGGCAAACGGGCGCAGGCCCGGGGCGAGCATCTGGTAGAACGGGTTGAGATCGGCAATGCCCATGAGCTCGGGGTTGGCAGCGTTGTTCATAAGCCAAGCACCCTGGCCCATATAGGAAAGCAGCAGGCAGCACTTAACGAACGGCCAGGTGGCGTAGATGTTGCCGCGGCCGACGTGGCCCATGTCGGAGTAGAGCGCCTCGGCACCGGTGGTGGCGAGGAAGCAGCTGCCCAGAATCATGATGCCCGCGTGGTTGTTGGGGCTTAGCAAAAAGGCGATGCCGCGCACCGGGTTGAGGCACAGCAGCACGGCGGGGTGCTGGAAGACAAAGAACAGACCCGTGCCGCCCAGGAACAGAAACCACAGCGTCATGATGGGGCCAAAGGCGTGACCGATCTTGGCCGTACCGATGCGCTGTACCAAGAAGAGCGCGATGATGATGGCGAGCGTAATGGCGACGACGCGGCCCTGGTCATCGCCCAGCACGGCATGGACCGCCGGGATGGTGCGCAGGCCCTCGATGGCCGTGGTAACGGTAACGGCCGGCGTCAGGATGCCGTCGGCGAGCAGCGCGGCGCCACCCAGCATGGCGGGGATGATAAGCCACTTGCCGCAGCGCTTGACCAGGCTGTACAGGGCAAAGATGCCGCCCTCACCATGGTTATCGGCGCGCAGCGAGATGAGCACATACTTGATGGTGGTCAGCAGCGTGACCGTCCACACGACAAGGGAGAGCGCGCCAAGCACGAACTCCTCCGTCACACTTCCGATGCCGCCGTTGCCGGCAACGAGCGCCTTGGTTACATACATAGGGCTGGTGCCGATATCGCCGTACACCACGCCCAGCGTGACGAGCATCGCCGAGATGCTCACAGGAATCGCAGCGTGCGAGGCTGCCTCCTTGGCCTTTTGTTCCATAAGCCGGTTTCCTCCCAACTTTAATGTTCGAAGGGATTATAGGCAATCGGCCCATGTTTGAATGCACTGTTTTCCCAGCTAGATAAAGATTTATACAGTCTTTAGGCTACCGCGGCGATATGGAATGTGACAAAGGGACTGTCCCCTTGTCACATTCGTCATTTTCCAAGCCAGTTTTTGAACCACCATTCCATGGATCGGCTCATCTCGGCCATAAAGGGACTCGTGTGTTTGCGGGTATAGATGTCCACGACGCGCTCCCCCACCTCGCGGGCATGCGGACGGAACATCGCGTCCATCTCGGCCACCTGCGCGTCCATAGTCGCAGCATCGGCGCGGCAGTAGCGCTCCTCGTGCACCAGGTTCACCACGGGATGCGCAATGGCCGGACGCTCCTTACGGGGCGTGCCGATGATGAGCATCGACAGCGGCATGGTATAGGGCGGCAGATCGAGCAGCTCGGCAACTTCCTCGGCATTCTCGACGATATCACCGATATAGCAGCTCCCCAGCCCCAGGGCCTCGGCGGCAACCACGGAGTTTTGCGCGGCGATCACGGCGTCCTGGGCCGCGATGGCAAAGTCGCCCAAACCCGGCGCACGGCGGGGCGCCTTGCCCGTGCGCTCGACAAACTCGGGCTCAAAGCAGCCCGCGTGCTCAAACAGATCGATCCACTTGGCATAATCGACCACAAATATTAGTGCCCAGGGCGCCTTGGCGATCATGGGCTGATGGTCGCACAGATCGGCCAGACGGTCCAGCGTAGACTGCTCGCGAATGCTCACGATGGAATACATCATCATGGCGCCTGCCGACGGCGCGCGACTCGCCGCATGCAGAATCGCCGCCCGTTGCTCGTCGGTCACTGCCACGGGACGGCCGTCGTCATCGCGCGCGAAGGCACGCGTAGACGAGCGATGCTCCAAGATGTCCAGCACCGCATTGCCCGTGGTCTCAACCGGATAACCGTTCGCATCCACGCTTGCAGCTCCGCCGCAGTACTCGGCGCCCGTCATACAAACCTGCTCACCCATAGCTCTATCCTCGCCAATTCTTTAAGAAGCCTTTACGTTTCCGTGTAATTCCCGTCCATTATCGCGCAGGTCGCCACTACATTGCGCCGTACCGCCACACATGCGCGTTAATATGGCTGGTTGTTGTGCGCAGCCCGCAAATGCAGCGCATATTTAGGTAACAATCGGGTAAACCACCGCTTTCGTAGGTTTTAGTTTGTGAGGAGTCTCAGCATGTTCGCTGCCGCCATCTCGCTCGTCGGTCTTGCGGCGACCGTCTACCTTGTCTTGCGCGAGGCCAAGGCCATTCGCGCTCAGTCGGGCACCGTCACCAAGGGCGCCTTCGCCTGGAGCATCACCTTTGGCCTGTTCCAGCTCTTTTTGACCGTCTGGGGCGCTATTGGCCTCGTCGCACAAAACGAGCCGCTCGCCTTTGTGATGCTCATCCTGACCAACGTCATCCTCACCGGCTGCGCCTGGGCCAGCATCGCCCGCGACCGCATCGCCCCGCGCGTCTTTGCGTTCGCCAAGCCCGACGCCCCCGCCCCCACCGGCAAGCTCGCCCGCCTGCGCGGCGCCTTTGTGGGCAAACCGCTCGTCGCCGCCGTCCTGTGCCTGCTGCTCGCCGGCGTTTTTGCGCTGCTGGGCATGGAGGTTTCGTCCAACCACGACTTTACCTGGGTCTACCCCCTATGCATCCTGCTCGAGTGGGCCATCATCACCGTGCTCATGACCGGCCTGTTCTTCCTGTTCCAGCGCCACGGCGCAGCTCCCGCGGTCCTGGCCTTTGCCCTCTTTGTCCTGGGCATTGCCGAGTTCTTCGTCATCACGTTTAAATCCATGCCCATCCAGCCGGGCGACCTTTCGGCCATCTCCACTGCCGCCGCGGTCGCCGGCACCGGCTACACCTTCTCCATCTCGCTGTTCTGCGTGCTGTCCATGGGCTTTACCGCCATCGCCATGCTGCTGTGCGAGTACGTCGGACTGGTGGCACCGCACCGTCAGAAGGGCGCCGCCAACGCCAAGCGCATGCTGCTCACCAACCTGCTCGTGGCGGTGCTGTGCCTGGGCGGCGTGACCGCGCACGTCACGCTTATCGACTACTACAACACCCTCGGCATCACCGTCTACACCTGGCGTCCGCTCGAGAGCTACTGGCGCGAGGGATACCTGCCCGCTTTCATTAGCGCAGCGCAGTCCATCAAGCCGCCCAAACCCGCCGACTACTCCGTCGACGATGCCAAGGCCACGCTCAAAAAGTACACCAAGGCCTACGACAAGTCCGACGCGGCCAAGAGCGACGAGCGCGCCGCCGCAAAGGAGCAGTTCGATAGCGAGAAGCCCACGGTCATCGCCATCATGAACGAGACCTTCTCAGACCTTTCGATCTACCAGAACATGCGCGCCGGCTACGAAGGCCCGCAGTACTTTAAGAACCTGTCCAACTGCCTCAGCCGCGGCAAGCTCTACGTGAGCGCTTACGGCGGCGGCACCGCCAATACCGAGTTTGAGTTTATGACCGGCAACTCCATGGCCAACCTGGGCTCGGGCGTGTATCCGTACACCATCTACAACATGGAGACGACCGGGAACCTGGCAGAGCAGTTCAAGTCGCTCGGATATTCCACCACGGCCATGCACCCCAACCACGCCACCAACTGGAACCGCGAAAACGTCTATATGGACTTTGGCTTTGACCAGTTCCTGTCCATCAACGATTTCCAGGGCGCCGATACCCTGCGCGGGATGGTGACCGACCAGGCTACCTACGACAAGATTCTTGAGCTGCTCGACCAGAACGCCGATCCTCAGTTTATCTTCGACGTGACCATGCAGAACCACTCGGGCTACGACACGGGCCTGCTGCCGGTCGATAAGCAGATGCATCTGAATATCGACACGACCGACCTGGACGCCAAGACCGTCGAGGACGGCACGCTGTCCGATGTCGACGAGTATGTCTCGTGCATCGAGCAGTCCGATCAGGCGCTGCGCTACTTCCTCAACGCCTTGAGCAAGCTCGACCGCAAGGTAGTCGTGGTGTTCTGGGGCGATCACCAGCCGTTCTTCCCGTCCAAGTTCAATGACAAGTGGTTTACCGGCGAGGACGACGCCACCCACCAGGAGCGCTTGTGGCAGACCGACTACATCATCTGGGCCAACTACGACGTTGCCGGTTGCAACCAGACGAGCGAGGTCGACGACCTGTCCACCAACTACCTGTCCACCCAGCTGATGCAGCTGATCGGCGCACCGCTGACCGACTACCAGAAGGCGCACATGACGCTGCGCGAGTCACTGCCCGCCATCAACTCGGTCGGCTACGAGGACGCCAGCCTGCGCTGGGCGCTCTCCTCCAACGTCACCGGTGACGACGCCGCCGCAGCAGCCGCCACCAAGGCGCGCGAGGATTACGCCAAGATGCAGTACTACGAGATGTTCCGCGATGGCAAGAACGTGTACACCGAGCACTTCCAGACCGAGGCCAACGAGACCGACCCCAACCTGGCGCCGGGCACGACCAAGATCAAATAGCGACTAGCTGCGAGTTCATAACTGAAACGTCTGTCCGGGCGGAGGCATATAAGGTTCCCTGCTCGGACAGTCCTGCGCAAGACGGAGGCCACATTAAGTGGCCTCCTTTGCGTGCGGAACTCGCGATGAACCTTACATACCTCCGCCCGGACAGACGCCTTGTTGTTGGAGCACGGCTTGTCATGGGGGTATCCGCTGAACATATATAAGTCGAAGGCCACGTTATGTGGCCTTTTTGCATCCGGAAACCGTGTCCCAGAATTCACGTCCGGAGCGGGATGCGGCTTCCGCTTACGGCCCCGTTGGGAAACTCCATCCCACTCCGATCGCAAATTCCGGGTCGCAGTTTCCGCCAGAGCCCTCAACCGGAAACTGCATCCCACTCCAAAGGCAAATTCTGGGACGGGCTTTCCGAAACCCCATCCATCAGGAAAGCCCTTCCCACTCTGAATACATCCAGCGAACGTATGCGAGCGTGTTGTCCAGAACGGCCTCGTCATCGAGGTGATGGAAAATGTCACCCCAAACGCTTGCCACGGTTGCGTCCACAAGTGTCAAGAAAAAAGCCTCGAGAATCTCGAGGCTTTCACGTTTGTACGATTGAACGCGCGGCACCGCGAGCGACGGTCTACTCGCCCAAAACGGCCTTCTTGGCGGCTGCGGCCATGTTGTCCAGGTCTTCCTTGGTGGGATGGTCCTTCGCGGCAACCCAGTTGTCGAGCAGCATCTTATAGCGAGCGTTGTCGGGATCTTGCTCGAGCATGGCCTCGTAGCGCTGCTTGACCGCGGGGCCCATCTTGCCCTGGCACATCGCCCAGCCCGCAAGCTCGGCATCCCCAGCCAAATTGGAAGTCACGCGATCAATAATCTGCTGGTAATAGCTCTGGTCGGCGCCAAAACCGCAGGTGCCAAACAGGAAGACGCGCTTGCCGTGCAAGGCGGAGAGCAACGCCGCGACCGAAGGCGTGCACGCGCCCTTGTCGCACCAAAAACCGACGAGCACCGTGTCGGCCGTGCAGGCGCCCTGCGCCTCGAGCGCAACCTGATCTGCATCCGCATCGTCGCTCAACGCCGCGGCATGGACAAACTCAACACCCGCAGCCTGCAGAGCGCGCTTGATCGCGCCCGAAACCATCCTAGTATTACCGCTCTTGCTGTTAACCACCAAAGAGCACGTCATAGTCACGTTGCCTCGTTTCCCCCAAAACTAAAGCCACTAATGCAATTTATTAGATGAATATCTTAGTACTAACGACGCAGATGTAAACCATCTGCCGCCAATCGGTGGCCCCTACTGGGCAAACTGGCTGCGGTAGAGTTCGGCGTAGAAGCCGCCTGTCGCTAGCAGCTTGTCGTGTGTACCGCGCTCGATAATCTGGCCGTCGCGCATCACCAGGATGCAGTCGGCGTTGCGAATCGTGCTCAGGCGATGCGCCACCACAAAGCTCGTACGGCCGGCCATGAGCTCGTCGAATGCCGCCTGCACCTGCAGCTCGGTGCGGGTATCGATGCTCGACGTCGCCTCGTCCAGCAGCAGAATCGCCGGGTCGGTGAGCATGACGCGCGCGATGCACAGCAGCTGCTTTTGACCCTGGCTAAACGTGCCGCCGTCCTCGCCGATCACCGTATCGTAGCCGCCTGGCAGCTGCACGATAAACTTGTGCGCGTGCGCGCGCTTGGCCGCCTCGACAACCTGTTCGCGCGTGGCATCGGGACAACCATAGGCGATATTTTCCGCCACCGTGCCCTCGAACAGCCACGTATCCTGCAGCACCATGCCAAAGGCGCGGCGCAGGCTTGCGCGCGTGTAGTCACGCGAGGAACGGCCATCGACCGCAATGCGACCGGCATCGATATCGTAAAAACGCAGTAGCAAATTGATGAGCGTCGTCTTGCCGCAGCCCGTGGGGCCGACCAGGGCAAAGCGCATGCCGGGCTTAGCCTCGATGCAGATATCCTGCAGCAGTTTGCGGTCGGGCACGTAGCTAAAGTCCACATGCTCAAAGGTCACCTCGCCCTGCGGGACGGCAAGTTCCACGGCATCCTCCGCGTCGGGCTCCTGCTCGCGCGCATCGAGCAGCGCAAACATGCGGCGCGCCGAGGCGTACGCGGTCTGGATCTGCGTAATGACGTTGGTGACCTCGTTGAACGGCTTGGTGTATTGGTTGGCATAAGACAGAAAGATTTGAACGCCGCCCACCGTAAGCGCCGCAGGCACGCCCGTGATCACGCCCACGCAGCCGATCACGGCGACCACGGCATAGATGATGTTGTTGATAAAGCGCGTGCCGGGGTTGGAGAGCGAACCCATAAACTGCGCGCGCTCGCCCGCGGTGTAGAGCTCGGCATTGAGGGCATCGAAGCGTTGCTGAGCGTTCGAGCCATAGGCAAAGGCGTCGACAAGCTTCTGCTCGCCCACGTACTCCTCGATATGGCCGCCAAGCTGACCCTGAATACGCTGCTGCGCCGTAAAGCTCTTGTTGGAGAGTTTGGCGATGGCGCTGGCCGCAAAGATGGAGAGCGGCGTGACGAGCACCACTACGAGCGTCATGGTCAGGTTGATGGAGAGCATAAACGCGAGCGTGCCAACGATGGTGATAACACCGGTAAAGAGCTGGGTAAAGCCCTGCAGCAGACCGTCGCCCACCTGATCGACGTCGTTGACCACGCGGCTCATAAGGTCGCCGTGGGCATGGCTGTCGATAAAGCTGAGCGGCATACGGCTGAGCTTATCGCTCGCCTCCACGCGCATGTCACGCACCGTCTCGTAGGACAGGCGGTTGACGCAGTAGCCCTGCAGCCACTGGAAGGACGCCGCTCCCACCACGACGAGTGCGAGTTTGGTAACGAGCGGCAGCAGCGCATCGAAGTCCACCTGCCCGGCGGCGACGATAAGGTCGATGCCCTCACCAATGAGAATGGGCGTGTAGAGCTGCAGAATCACCGAGACAGCGGCACTCAAAAACGATGCCACAAACGAGACGCGGTGCGGGCGAACATAGCCCAGCAGGCGGCGGGTCACCGCACCCACGGGATAGCGCTCGGGATCGCCGAGCTGGCGCGGACCGTCACCCAGGTCGTTGAGGTTATCGTTGCCGGACACGTTGGCCGTCATCGTGGCGACCGAACCGGAGGAAGTGTACGGATTCATTTAGCAGCCCTCCTTTGCGCAGACGGATGTGGGGACGGTCGGGGCGCCTGGGGCGGGCGCGGGCGCCGTACTCCCCTGCTGACCCTCGAGCTCCTCGCGGCGAAGCTGCGACTGGCAAATCTCGCGGTAGAGCTGGCAGGTCGTGTAGAGCTCATCGTGCGCGCCCAGGCCCGCGACCGAACCGTGGTCAAGTACGCAGATCATATCGGCGTCGCGCACGGTCGAAACGCGCTGGCTTACGATCACCGTAGTCAGCGGCAGCCCGCCCTCAGCAGCGCCACACACGCTGCGCTCGCGGATGGCATGGCGAAGCGCCGCATCAGTCTTAAAGTCAAGTGCCGAGGCGGAGTCGTCCATGATCAGGACCTGAGGCGAGCCCACCAGGGCGCGCGCGATGGTCAGGCGCTGGCGTTGGCCACCGCTAAAGTTCTTACCGCCCGCCTCGACCGGGGTATCGAGCCCCTGCGGCTTGTTGCGCACGAACTCGCTCGCCTGCGCCATGTCGAGCGCCGCCCAGAGATCCTCGTCGGTCGCAGCCTCGTCGCGCCAGGTCAGGTTGCTGCGGATGGTGCCGCTCACCAGCGACGCACGCTGTGGAACGGTCGCGACCACACGGCGCAGCTGGTCGAGCGGCCAGGTGCGCACGTCGGCGCCCATCACGCTCACGCTGCCGGTGCTCGCATCGTACAGGCGCGGGATAAGCGAGACGAGCGTGGACTTGCCGCTACCCGTACCGCCGATAATGCCAAGCGTCTTGCCCAGCGGGAGCTCCAGGGTCACATCGTTGACGGCATTTGCCGCGCCCGCGCCAAAGGAGAAGCTCGCATGGCTCAAGCTCAGCGCGGGGACCGGAACAGCGCCACCCGCCAGTTCGCTCGGCTTGGGCAGCGCAACCGACTGATCGCCCTCGTCGGTGATGCTCGGCTCGCAGTTGAGCACCTCGTTGATACGCGAAGCACTCGCGCTCGCCTTGGTAAAGACCACGACCAGGTTGGCGACGTATACGATGGAGGTCAGGGTCTGCGTCATGTAGTTCACAAACGCCATGACCTGGCCCTGCGTAAGCTCGCCCACGTTGACCTGGATGCCGCCCACCCACAGGATGGCGCACACGCCCAGGTTCATCACCAAAAACGTGACGGGATTAAGGATTGACGAGAGCTTGCCCACCGCGATGGCGGTATTGGCCTGGTCATCGGCGGCTTGGGCAAAGCGCTCGCGCTCGTGATCTTCGCGTACAAAGGCGCGAACCACGCGGGCGCCCGAAAGCCCCTCGCGGCAAATGAGCGCGATGCGGTCGAGCTTTGCCTGCAGCTGCTTGTAGTACGGAATGCAGCGCGCCATGACAAACCAAAACACCAGGCCAATGGCGGGCGTGCAAATCAAAAAGATCATGCCGAGCTTAAGGTCGATGGCGAGGGCCGCGCACATAGAGCCCACCGCCAAGAAGGGCCAGCGGATGAGCATGCGCACGCCCAGCGCCACGGCAAGCTGCACCTGGTTGACGTCGTTGGTGATGCGGGTGATAAGCGACGGCGTGCCAAAGCGGTCGAGTTCGGCATAGCTCAACTTGTTGATGTGCTGGTAGAGCGCACCGCGGATATCGGTGCCCATGCCCTGCGAGGTGAGCGCCGCCATCTTTTGGCAGACGAGCGTAAACGAGATGCCGATCACAGCCATGGCGCCAAGCAGCATACCGTAGTGGACGACGGCGTTGACATCGTGTGCGCCAATACCCTTATCGATCATCTGGGCAATCACCAGCGGCGTCAGCAGGTCAAAGATCACTTCGATCAGCTTACACGCAGGGCCGATCACCATATACCGGCGAAACTTACCACCAAAACGCCTGAGCAGCTCAATCATGTATAGGCGCTCCCTATCATCATTCACACTCAATCCGAATCATGATAGTACGGTGAGCCCAAAAGAAGCGTAAACAACTCGTCATTTCTAATGGGATTCGGTTTCCAAAGAAGCGGAGAGGCGCGCACCCAGCCAGTGTCGGGTCGACCACTTGGTATACTTGCATTAGTGCTACCAAGTTAGTCGCCGACCCTTGAAATGAGGTGCCGAGATGAACGACATTCTCGCAAGAAGAGCAAGACGAGCAACTGTGGGCATCGCCCTTTCCGCGGCACTTGTCGCGGGAATCGCCCCCGCAACGGCGATCGCGGCAGAAACCAGTTCCCCCACCGGTGCGGCCGTTTCGCAGACGAGCGCCACCAACGGCAATTCGGGCGCCCCGCAGACAGAAGACGCGGCCGCCGCAAAAGAAAAAGCGTATGCAGCCATGCAGGAAGCGCTCAAAAACCTCGAGGCCGCAAAAGACGCCGCAAGTCCCGAGAAAATTGCGGAAATCGATACTAAAATTGCCATTTTTCAAAAGAACTACGACACTAATTTGGCGCGAGCTGCCATATATAAGGAATCCCTTCCTACCATGCAAGCGGACATCGATGCAGCCCAATCCGAATGCGATAAGGCCCACAACCGAACAAGAGACCTTGAGGCAGAATTAAATAAAATCCCCCACACGGATTACGAAACTAGATGGCAGTTGGAACTGGCGATCATGGATGCACAAGAGCAAGAATCTCGTTGTGAAGATAAGCTTGAGCACTGCCGAATGCGCCTCGAAAGTCAGAAAAGCCTGATTTATTTCTTAGAAAGCGAAGTAGAGTTTAATAAAACCCACCTCGACGGAGAAACAGCCAAGCGAGATGCGCTCCTCGATAATTTGAAAAAGGCGCAAGCGGCCTATGACGACGCCTGCAAGGCATACGAAGAGGCAAAAGCCGCAGCAGATACGGCCACCTCGCCCGAGATAACGAAACCCACCGAGACAACGCCTCCCTCCGGCTCGGCGCAACCGGCCGAGACGGCACAGCCCGCCAGCTCGCCCGTGACCGGCAAAGACGCCGCACCGAGCTCCGCCAAGCAAGCGAACACAAGCAACAGCAAGCAAGCGAATACGACCGCCGGCAAGCTCGCAAACACAGGCGACACAACGCCAAGCGCAATCGCACTAGCAGGAATCGCCGCCGCAGGCCTCGGAATAGCCACCACAGCCGCACGCCGCCTCAAGAACTCAAAATAGCCGCCAGAGCATTCTGCCTTCGCCAATCACGAACCCAGAAACAAAAGAGGCCCGTTTCCCCAACCAAACCGGGGAAACGGGCCTCTTTACTTGTAAAAACAGATGGCAATGCCGCCATCCCTTGAACCGCATAGACACCGATGCCCAGGCAACACCAGCGAACAGCATAACGACAGGGATAGATTTAATTCAGATTAATGCGCCCTCTACGGGTGATTTTTGGACGAAGTGGCCCGGCCGGCGGCGAGATATTTGGTAGTCGAGCGATCCCGCAGGCGCAGCCGAGGACCAGCGAGACACCAAATATCTCGCCGCCGGCCGGGCCAAATCGCGGCACCAAAAAGCGCCCGTGCGCTCGATGGATTCGGATGCCCGACAGAGGCTCCTTATGGCTGCTTCCTTCCGGACCTGACCAGATTCGGAACATGTCGTCATCCGAACCCATCGAACGCGCTAGGCGCTCGGTATATCTTACCTGCTCCCGCCCGCCAGAGCAAGGTAGCTAATTTGGGACGGAGCTTTTTTGACTACTTTTGCAGCCCGATTGCCAGAGCAGCCAATGAGTAGTCAAAATAGTCCCATCCCAAAATGACCGGCTTGGTGCCGCACCACAGAAAGGACCTATCTACTACGTTTAGGCCGCAGGGGTCAACCATAGCCGGCTTTTTCGAAAATCGGCAAGCTCTCTACCTGCGGTTTTGTTTTTGTAAATTCCGGGATGGTCGAGGGTGGCCGGTTTAACGTAGTAGATGGCCACGTTTCGTGGCAAACGGTCCGATCCAAGACCCAAGGCAGCCAACCTCGAATGGCCATTCTCGAAGCTGTGGTGGAATACGGACTGAATTGGCACCTTAAAGGCAAAAACACTCCGTATTTCACCGCAACTTAAAGAGAGATGGGTTTTAGAGGCGAGCGAGGTCGTAGGCTTGGGCGGCTGACTCACCGGCGAAGATGAGGTTGGTTGTGGCTTCCTGAGGATTGAGCGCCTGGTCGAGAGGCATGGGCTTGCGGCAGATCGGCAGTACCAAGTCGATACCTTGCTCATATACCGCGTTCAGGTTGTCAGCACGGCCGCCCACGACGGCGACCACCGGCTTGCCATATCGCCTGGCGCGGCGAGCCACACCCACCGGCGCCTTACCGGCGGCGGACTGCTCGTCCATATTGCCCTCGCCTGTTATGACCAGGTCGACATCGCGCACGCGCTCGTCAAACCCCACGAGATCGAGCACCGTCTCTACACCCGAGCGCAGCTCCGCACCGAGCGCCAGCAACGCGGCGCCCAAGCCACCGGCAGCGCCCGCGCCGGGCACGCCGAGCACCGAGCCAAATGTCCGTGCGCCCTCGGGTGTGCGCAACAACCCCTGGGCTCGCGCCTCGAAAATTGCCGCATCGAGCAGGCGACCGTAGCCGACCATCCAGCCGTCGTATCTGCGCAGCGCCTCGACATCATCCGCCGGCAGGCCCTTCTGCCCGCCAAACACCGCCAGTGCGCCTCGACGCCCCACGAGCGGATTCTCGACATCGGAAAGCACAACGATACGAGCATCATCCAAAGCCTGCAGCGCTGGCGCCAAATCAACGCTCGCCACCTGCTCAAGGCCGGCAAGACCGGGGGCGACATCGCATCCCTGATCATCGACCACACGCGCGCCCAGCGCCTGCAGCATGCCGGCGCCACCGTCGTTGGTGGCACTGCCGCCCAAGCCAATATAGATAGTCTTTACCCCGACACGAGCTGCACGGAGCATCAGCTCGCCCACGCCATAGGTTGTAGCAGCCAGCGCCGCCGATTCCGTGCAAGGTGAGTACCCGATGCCTGCTGCTTCGGCCATCTCAATAACAACCGACTCGTGCTCGCCGTCCACTAACATCCGGGCAGGCACACCATCGTCAAAGGGTCCCGCAACCTCGCAGGTCACAATCTCACCGCCGCACGCGGCAACGGCATCGAGCGTCCCCTCACCGCCATCTGCCAGCGGCAAAGCGTTCAGCTCGGCATCGGGCCACACATGGCGCATGCCCTCGGCAACCGCCGCCTCCGCCTGCGCACTCGACACGCTGCCCTTAAAGGAATCGATCGCCAGCAGCACACGGCGGGGCCGGCGGCACGCAGGACCACAGTCAACCGCCGTGGCAGCATCCTCACCGGCACCTGCAAGCGCTGCGGCGTGAGCGGCGTGTGCTTCAAGATCGGCCCGACAACCGCAATCAGCGCCGCCCGCTCCGCGCAGACCGCCAAAATAGCTACTCAGCAGCTCGCGGCATTCATCCGCCAGGACCCCAGCCGTCACGTTAAACCGATGATTCAGGCGCGAGTCGGCATTCAAATCGTATAGGGATCCCAACGCGCCCGCCTTGGCGTCGCTCGCGCCATACACGCAGCGCCCCACGCGCGCGTTGACCATAAGGCCCGCGCACATGCAGCAGGGTTCCAACGTCACATAAACCGTACAGTCGAAAAGGCGCCAGCGGCCGAGCGCCTGGGCAGCGGCGCACACGGCCGCAAACTCGGCATGAGCCGAAGGGTCCTGGTCGAGTTCGCGCCGATTGTGCGCCCTCGCGACGATCTCACCGTCGCGCACCACTACGGCTCCGATGGGCACCTCGCCCACCGCCGCGGCGACTCGCGCCTCCGCCAGCGCCTCGCGCATGAACTTCTCGTCGATTTCGGTGATCGTCATCGTTCGCCTTCCCTGTTGCAAATTCAAAACGATGCTATCATTACGACTCACGGAGAGATGGCAGAGCGGTTGAATGCGGCGGTCTTGAAAACCGTTGAGCGCGAGAGCGTTCCGGGGGTTCGAATCCCCCTCTCTCCGCCACTTTAGTGATTCACCGGTGTCATGGTCCGCTCGAACAGTGCATCGACCACGTCGGCTATCTCAGGTCGACGCTCAAGATCGTGACCCGACTCCCACCATATCGTGAAAAGTCGAATAATACCGCCGGCGACAAACTCAGACGTCGTCTCGAGTGACACGGGGGCCAGGGCATCCTCGGCAAGCACGTTCATCACACGCTCGCGGATGGAGTGGGCAATGCGGTCGCAAATAACGTTGGTCAACATGCCCGACATGCTGCTTGCCAAAATGTTATCCATGAGCCGCTCGTGCGCCAGAATCAAATCCATGGCATCGTCCAAAATCGCGTGCCGAAGCGCGCGCACGTCCTCGGCAGACACCGCGCCGGCCTCATCGGGCTGTTTTTGCGGCAAGCCCGACATGAGCTCATCGATATAAAAGGCGAAGTAATCGTTTTTATCGCGAAAGTGCTTATAGAACGTCGTGCGACGAATCATGGCCCGGTCGCAAAGCATGGCAACCGTCAAATCCTCAAACCGATACTCTTCCAAAAGCTCGGTAAAGGCATCGAACAGGGCACGATAGGTTTTCTTGATGCGAAGGTCCATCCGTATCGCCATCCTCAGGGCAAAGACAACACTTGTCAATCTGTCGCATATCTTACACCTGTACCTCGCGCGCTTTGCCCCGGTGCCGACCCCGCCGAAAACATAACGCTTGCCGGAAAGTTCGGCACGGCAAAACGTTGCGGGTATACTAGTAGCGTTATACCAACGGCAGCTGGCGCATGCCGCCGCGGCCATTCGAAACGGAGACATCATGATTACCGTCATCATCGGCATCGTTGTTGTCATTGTGATTGTCTGCGCCATCGCCGGCATCTACAACAACATGGTCACCAAGCGTAACCGCATCGATAACGCCTGGCAGAACATCGATACGCAGCTGCAGCGCCGCAACGACCTGATCCCCAACCTGGTCGAGACCGTCAAGGGCTACGCCAAGCACGAGCAGGAGACGCTCTCCGCCGTGATCAGCGCGCGTAACACCGCCGTCAAGGCCACCACGCCCGAGGCCAAGATGGAAGCCGACAACGTGCTGACCGGTGCGCTGCGTCAGCTCTTCGCCGTAGCCGAAGCCTACCCCGATCTTAAGGCAAACACCAACTTTACGCAGCTGCAGGCATCGCTCGAGGATACCGAGAACAAGATTAGCTACGCACGCCAGAGCTACAACGATTGCGTGCTCAGCTACAACAACGCCATTCAGACGTTCCCGGCTGTCATCTTTGCCGGCATCTTTCAGTTTAAGGAGCGCCAGGGCTTCGAGGCCGCCGAAGCAGCCCGCCAGGCCCCGACCGTCAAGTTCTAACAATCACGGCCGAGTCTTAAGCCAGTTCATCAACCCTTTAGGGTCCAAGGCACAAACCTTGGGCCCTTTTCTTATCCACGCACAACGCGCGGCCAATAGACCGCGCACCATCTTTATTCAGATTAATCATTGCCCGTTGTGACATCGCCGAACCCGCAGGGCAGAGAACAAGTTCCCTCCCGGCGCACTCCGCAGGACGCAAGAAGCCCTCGCCGCACGAAGTGCGCAGCGAGGGCTTCTTGCATGTCCGAGGACGCGCCGGGAGGGAACTTGTTCTCTGCCCGGATAGGTAAGACAAATTACGCGACGGTGTAAACCCAGTTGTGCTTGTCCTCGACAGCACCAGACTGGATACCAGTCAGGGTCTCGCGAAGCTTCTTCATCACAGGGCCGATCTCGGTGTATCCAGCCGGGAAGGTCACGGTCTCGTCGGCGCCGTAAACCTTGTTGTCGATTTCGCCAACCGGAGAGATGACGGCAGCGGTGCCGCACAGGCCGCACTCCACAAAGGTGCCGGCCTTGACCTCGGCCCACTCGACGGGGCGCTGGTCAACGGTCATGCCCAGGTCCTGAGCAACCTGAACGAGCGAACGACGGGTGATAGAGGGCAGGATGGAGTCGGTGTGCGACTGCGGAACGACGAGCGTGCCATCCTCTTTCACGAACAGGACGTTGGCGCCACCGGTCTCCTCGACATAGGTGCGGGACTCGGAGTCGAGATACAGGTTCTCGGCATAGCCCTCGCGATGGGCCTCCATCGTGGGCTTAAGGGACATGGCGTAGTTCAGGCCGGCCTTGATGTTGCCGGTGCCGTGCGGTGCAGCACGGTCATACTCGGAAACGCGCAGCTTGACGGGCTTGAGGCCGCCCTTAAAGTACGGACCGACCGGGGTCACGAGAATGCGGAACGTGTACTCAGGAGCGGGAGCCACGCCGATCACGTCACCGGAGCCGATCATAAACGGACGCACGTACAGGGTCGCGCCGGAACCGAAGGGCGGAACCCAGGCGGCGTTGGCAGAAACGACCTGCTTGACGGCCTCAACGAACTTGTCCTTGGGAAACGGGGGCATCTCGAGGCGCTGGGCAGAGTTATACATACGCTCAGCGTTCATGTCGGGACGGAAGCAGACGATGCTGCCGTCCTCGGCGGTGTAGGCCTTCAGGCCCTCAAAGACCTCCTGGCAGTAATGGAAGATACCGCCGCACTCGGAGACATGCAGGGTGTGGTCGGTGGTCAGGCCGCCCTCGTCCCACTCGCCATCCTTCCAATGAGCCTCGTAGCTGTAATCGGTCTTCATGTAGCCAAAGCCGAGGCTACCCCAATCGATATCCTTCTTCTCGACAGTCATATGTCGCTCCTTACATACACAGTTGCATACTCGCGAACCCGCACGCAAGGACCGAGGCCGACCGCGTCGCAACGTCGCACGCCCGGAGCGTAGAGCCGGACGGGACACGCGAGCAGCATCAAAGCCGATGGCACGTCGATTCGCATGCACGAGATTGTACTCCCCGCACGCGTCTGATAAAACGCTTTTCTTTAACTAAGTAAAGTATTTTCATTTGACCGAAGCAAAAAGGCCCGCCACCGTAAGCGGTGACGGGCCTCAACTGTACGGTCTGCGCGCTGGCTCGAGCTAGGCGTTCTATTTACCCAGCTTGGCCTTAACCAGACCGACCACGGTCGGGATGATCGACACGGCAACGATGCCGATAATCAGCAGCTCAAAGTGCTCTTGCACAAAGGGAATGCCGCCAAAGAAGTAGCCCAGCAGCGTAAAGACCGTCGACCAGGTAATGCCGCCCAGCACGTTAAAGACGACAAAGTTGCGCCAGTGCATGCCGCCCATGCCAGCGATAAAGGGCACAAAGGTGCGGATAAACGGGAAGAAGCGACCCAGGAAGATGGCCAGGTGACCCCACTTGTCCAAGAAGTCCTCGGACTTTTTGATGCGCTCGGGCGTCATGGCCTTGACCTTGCCCGAAGCGATGATCTTGCGGCCAAAGAAGTGACCGATCATAAAGTTGCACTGATCGCCCAAAATGGCAGCGGCCCATGCGGTGGCCAGAAGCGCCACGATGTTAAAGCCGCCGTTGTGGGCAAAGAAACCCGAGGCGAACAGCAGCGAATCACCGGGAAGGAACGGGAAGAACACCACGCCCGTCTCGATAAAGATGATCAGGAACACGCAGCCGTAGGCCATAAGCGGGCCGGCGGCGATCCAGCTGGCGATCGCGGTGCGCGGGTCCTTAAGCAGCTCGGCAATAAAAATGATGAAACCCATGAAGTAAAACCTCTCAGTTGTGGGCGCGGATACGTCCAAGTTGACCAGTATACGGTTGCGGTGCCCCCTCGTGCGCAACCCCACAAAAGCATGACTCCATTACCAGCAAGTTTGCATAACTGACACTTGTAGCGCAAAGCCGCCAAGATTGTCCTTTTTAATCCCTAGCGAATCGCTATACTTTATTGAATCGCATTGCCATGGCGCTAAGGGAGGGCGGCCGGTGAGCTTTATCAATACCATTCGCGAGGACATCAAGACCGTCCAGGCGCAGGACCCCGCCGCGCAAAACGGTCTGGTCATCTTTCTTTCCTATCCTGGCCTGCACGCCAAGTGGAACCACGTGCCCGAGCACTGGCTGTGGGAGCACGGTCATCGCTCGCTCGCCCGCGTGCTCTCGCAAATCACCCGCCACATCACCGGCGTCGAGATTCACCCTGCCGCGCAGATTGGCAAGCACTTCTTTATCGACCACGCCATGGGCGTCGTCATCGGCGAGACCACCATTGTGGGCGACAACTGTGTGCTCTACCAGGGCGTCACGCTCGGCGGCACCGGCAACGAGACCGGCAAGCGTCACCCCACCCTGGGCAACAATGTCACGGTGGGCACGGGCGCCAAGGTGCTCGGCAACATCCGCATCGGCAACAACGTCAAGATCGGCGGCAACTCGGTCGTCGTTAAGGACGTCCCCGACAACTGCACCGTCGTGGGCGTGCCGGGACGCATCATCAAGCGCAACGGCTGCCGTGTGTTCGAGGAGAGTTTCGACGCCAAGCAGCATCGCGAGTACATGCCCGATGACGCCGCCGAGCAGTCCGCCCTCAACCGCCAGGGCATCACCGAGAATGCCCGCCGCGTCAAGGAACTCGAGCGAGAGGTGGCCGAGCTCAAGGCCCTCGTCGCCAAGCTCGTGGACGAACGCTAGGAACGCAAGCGGCACAAAACGACATCGGCATCAACGCAAAGGCGCGCCAGGGAATTCATCCCCGGCGCGCCTTATTTGTGATGTGGCAAAGAGACTGTCCCTTTGTCACATTATGCGAACTGGCTCAGATAGAGGTCGGCGTAGGCACCCTCGGCAGCCAGCAGCTCCTTATGCGTGCCCTGCTCGATAATGTTGCCGTGATCCATGACCAAGATCAGGTCGGCGTCCACGATCGTCGACAGGCGGTGCGCGATCACAAAGCTCGTGCGCCCGCGCATGAGCGCGTCCATGGCACGACCGATGGCAAGCTCGGTACGCGTATCCACGCTTGAGGTCGCCTCGTCCAGGATGAGAATCGCCGGGTTATTGAGCAGCACGCGTGCGATGGTCAGCAGCTGACGCTGGCCCTGGCTGATGCTTTCGGCATCGTTGGCCACGCGCGTGTCATAGCCCTGCGGCATGGTGCGCACAAAGAAGTCGACCTGCGCGGCGCGCGCAGCCGCCACGATCTCCTCACGCGTCGCCTCGGGACAGCCGTAGGCGATGTTTTCGGCAATCGTGCCATCGAACAGCCAGGCGTCCTGCAGCACCATGCCAAACTGCTGCCGTAGCTCGCCGCGGTCCATGCGGCTCGTATCCACGCCGTCGAGCGTAATACGCCCGCCGTCAATCTCGTAGAAGCGCATGAGCAGGTTGATGAGCGTCGTCTTGCCCGCGCCCGTGGTTCCCACCACGGCAATCTTCTGGCCCGGCTCGGCGGTAAACGACACGTCGTGCATAAGCGGCTTGTCGGGCGAATAACCAAAGCGCACGTGCTCAAAGGAGACGCGACCCTCAACGCGACCCGGCAGCTTGGCGGCCTCGTCCGGCAGCGGATCGGCCTCCATCTCGGGCTCATCGAGCAGGTCGAACACGCGCTCCGCACTCGCCAACGCGCTCTGCAGCGAGTTGAAGGTAAACGACAGCTGCGTCATGGGTTCGGACGCCTCGTAGATAAACTGGAAGAACGCCTGGAACACGCCGACGGTCATGTGACCGGCAACCAGCATGCTGCAGCCCACCAGCGCGATCACGATCTGCGCCAAACGGCCGATAAAGCGCACCGCAGGGCCGACGGCATTGATCATAAAGTCGGCCTTGGCACTCACGCGTGCCAGCTCGCCCGAGGCCTGGTGCACCTCGGCAGAACTTTGGCGTTCGCGGTTAAACGCGCGGATCACCAGACGGCCCGAATAGCCTTCCTCGACCGCACTCGTAATCTTGGACACCCACTCCTGGCGCTCGCCCGTCACATCGTGTGTGCGGCGCGAGACGACCTTCGTCACCAGCAGCGACAGTGCCGTAAAGAACAGAAAGACGAGCGTAAGCTGCACGCTGAACACGAACATCACGCTCACAGCACCAACAACCGTGCCGATCGACACGAGCAGCTGCAGCAATCCGCGCTGCATGCTCTCGGACATCTTGTCCAGGTCGTTGGTCGCGCGGCTGACGACCTCGCCGGGACGATGCGCGTCAAAATAGGCGAGCGGCAGACGGTTGAGCTTTTGCGCGATGCGGTTGCGCAGGCGCAGATTGAGACGCTCAGCGACGCTCGACATCAAAAAGCTCTGGAGCGCATAGAACGAGGCAGCGGCAGTCCAGATCATAAAGTAGACGAAAATGGTCTTGCCGCAGTTCTCCCAGGTGATGCTGAAAGTGGTGTCGTTGGCAAACGCCACCTGAATGTGGCCCCACAGCTCATCGATCACGCGGGCGCTATATGCCGGCGCGGCGGTGTTAAAGATGACATAGAACACAATGCTCGCGAACACGATATAGAAGCGCCAATGGTCGCCGGCAGCCTCACTCCACAGGCGGCGCACCGTCGCCCAGGTATCCCGAGGCGTCTCGTCCTCGTCTTCGTCGTCCACGTCGCGCATACGCTCTGCCTCGGCGCGGGCGCGCTCGTCCTCGGCACGTTCGTTTTCCTCGTAGAGCGCTTGGCGGCGAGCCTCGCGCTCCGCCGCCTTGGCGGCTTCGTCCAGGTCGGGCGCGA
Source organism: Collinsella aerofaciens (assembly GCF_040910185.1). Classification (GTDB taxonomy): domain Bacteria; phylum Actinomycetota; class Coriobacteriia; order Coriobacteriales; family Coriobacteriaceae; genus Collinsella; species Collinsella aerofaciens_BF. Next base: position 79,609 of record NZ_JBDGBA010000006.1, read on the forward strand.
CGCCCGTCTCCTCGACTGTCTCTACAACCGCAGCGCCATCGACGATGCCCTGCTTCTTGAGCTCCTCGGTCATGCTACTCACCTCCCTTCATCTGCGATTCCGCGATTGCGCGGTACACCTCGCAGGTTTCCATGAGCTCGTCGTGCGTGCCTAGGCCCACGATCTCGCCGTCTTTGAGCACCACGATCTGATCGGCATGCAAAATAGTCGAGATGCGCTGGGCGATGATGAGCACCGCGGCATCGCACGTCTCGTCCTGCAGCGCATGGCGCAGTGCCGCATCGGTCTTAAAGTCCAGGGCCGAAAAACTGTCGTCGAAGATATATAGATCGGCATGCTTCATGAGTGCGCGGGCAATCGCCAGGCGCTGGCGCTGACCACCCGAGAAGTTCGTGCCGCCCTGGGCCACCGGCGTATCGAGCCCCTGGGGCTGGTCGAGCACAAAGGTGCTCTGGGCAACCTCCAGCGCATGGAGCATGTCAGCCTCAGTCGCGTCTTCGTTGCCAAAGCGCAGGTTGCTCGCCACCGTACCCGAGAACAGCCACGCCTTCTGCGGCACGTAAGCGATATGCCCGCGAATCTCACCTTGCGAAAGGTCGCGCAGGTCAACGCCGTTCAGGCGAATGGCGCCCTTCGTGGCATCGTGGAAACGCAACAAGAGCTTGGCCACCGTTGACTTGCCCGAGCCCGTTGAGCCTACAATCGCCGTGGTCTGGCCACGGCGACAGGCAAAGCTCAGGTCGCACAGGGTGTCCTCGTCGGCATCGTCAAAACGGAACGACATATGGTCGAACACGGCAACCGCGTCGGCACCATCTGCGGACTCAGGCGCCCCGTCGCCCAGCGTTGCCTTGCCGTCCACGATGCTCGGCTCGATTTCGAGCACCTGTTGCGCGCGGTTGAGGCACGCCGCAGCGCGCGGAAGCGTCAGAATCACCATCTGCGCCATCATCACAAAGAACAGGATCAAGATCGCGTATTCCAACACGGCCGAGATGCTGCCGATTTGCATGGCGTGGACGCCCGCGCGGTTGCCGCCCACCCACAGCACCGCCACCTCGGCGATATTCATCAAAAAGAAGCTGGAACTGTCGAGACCCACAAACAGGTGGTTGACCTTGATGGCGTTGGCCGCGTAATCGCTAAACACCTCGTCCAGGCGCTGCTCCTCGTGGCGCTCCTTGTTAAATGCGCGGATGACGCGCACGCCCACGATGTTCTCGCGCAGCACCACGTTCATGCGGTCGATAAAGCTCTGCAGGCGCATAAAGATCGGCGCGGCGTTAGCCACCGTAAAGACCGCCGCCACCAGCACGATCGCAACGACCACACCAAGCAGCGTGCCCATGGCGGGATCGATGAACCAAGCAAAAATGATGCCTGCCACGGCCAAGAACGGCACCGGCAGCACCAACTGAATCGTCTGAAGGACAGCTTGCTGAATCACGTTGATGTCGTTGAGTGAGCGCGTGATCATCGAACCCGTGCCAAAGCGCTCAAAGTCGCTGGCGGACAGCTCGAGCGACTTGTCGTACACGGCATTGCGGATATCGCAGGCCACGTTGGCGGCCAGGCGCGCCGAAAGATAGCAGCCCAACACCGTGCCGCCGCTGGCCATGCCGGTCGCGATAAGCATGTACAGGCCGTTGCGTAAAATATAGTCGATGTCGCCCGTGGTAATACCGGTGTTGACCATGTTCGCCAGCATCGTGGGAACCAACAGCGTACCGACGTTATCTATCAGCACCGCAAACAGCGTCACCGCAATCAGACCGCGGTACGGCCTCATAAACCTCATTAAGAGTCGCATGCGTCCCCCTCGCCCTTATCGTCAGTCTCGTTCTCGGCGGCCACTTGCCGTTTAAATGCCTCGCACTCTTCGTTAAGAACATGGGAGAACTTACCGACCAAGCGCATGATCTCGCACTGTTCCCACGGCTCGAGCGCCTCGAATGCCTGTTGCTCGGCTTTTTGCGCCGGCAACGCGTAGCGCTTGGCAAACCGCACGCCTTCTTCGGTCAGTCGTACAACCTTGTTTTTACGACTGCCCTCGGCAAACTCCAACGTCGCAAGCCCTCGCGCCCTAAGCGTTTTAATCGCCGAATTGATGGTCTGTTTGCTGTAGAACCATTCACTCGTCAGCCGACTCACGGCAACGCTTCCGCCCGCTGCACTCGTGTCGACGAGCATCCAGTAGGCGCAGTCCGAAAGGCCGCAGGCGCGCGAGAACTCCGAATAGATATGGTCGAGTCCATTGAGCAACCGATCGAAGTCGACCAGCGTAACCGCACTATTCATCTATCCCACCATTCAATTGTCCGATTTTTGACCAATTATGTGTCTCTAGATTAGTCCGAGTTTTGACTATCGTCAACAGGCTCTCCGCAAATGCGTGCATTTTTATGGCCTATCGGCAGAAAAAGACCGCCGGCGCGGGGGCGGCGCCAGCGGTCACGTGAAAATCGGGTTTTATTGCCTGTTAAGCGGCGACGGCCTCATAGACCGTAGCGCCCGAGAAGCTGTCATGCAGGCTCTTGCCGGCAATCCACGGCAGCTCGACGACCTCGCAGACCGTGTTGACCAACTCAGAACAGTCAGTAAAGTGGCCCTTGTCGTTGAGGGCCTCGCAATCCTGAACACGCCAATAGCCATCGGTGTGCGTGATGTAGTACTCGTGATCGTTGATCGACACGAAAGCGCGCGTCTTGGAACGCAGCAGCTTCAGAAATCCTTCGAAATCGGTCTCGACGACATCTCCAGCCTGGAACATGATGTTACCTCCTGGCCCGGCGCCACCACGGCGCATTGATAAACGTTGGTACTCCTTTAGTAAAACCTTTATCAGAGGTTATGCGTTCGTCATTTAGGCAAGTGGTAAAAAACCGCAGGGTAGACGGGATAAAACGTTTAACCATCCCATTTGTTTGTCACATTCTGAAGGTACTTTTATGCAAACCTACTTTCCCAATTGGAATCTATCCTTTTGGCCGGGCAATTGACCGTCTATCGTTTGAGCCCGACGGGTATGAACGGGGCATCTGCAACGCCACCGCAAGGAGACACCATGGAGACTATCGAAGCACTCATTCACCGCCGCAGCTGCCGCAACTACAGCGATCGTCCCGTCGAGGCCGAAAAGCTTGCACGTATTATCGAAGCCGGCCAATATGCACCGAGCGGCATGGGCCGCCAGCCGGTGACGTTTGTCGCCGTCACCGACCCCGCGACCGTCGAGCGTCTCTCGCAGCTCAACGCGCAAGTCATGGGCAGCAACAGCGACCCCTTCTATGGCGCCAAGACCGTTGTGGTGGTGCTGGTTGACCGCAGCGTGCCCACACATCTGGAAGACGGCTCGCTCGCCATGGGCAACCTGCTCAACGCTGCCTATGCGCTGGGCGTTGATTCGTGCTGGATTCATCGCGCCCACGAGGTTTTCGATTCGCCCGAGGGCCTGGAGCTACTGGCCAGTTGGGGTCTACCCGCCGACGGCAGCCTGCGCGGTGTCGGTCACTGCATTCTGGGCTATGCCGAGGACACGCTGCCCGAGCCCAAACCCCGCCGCGACAACGTGGTCTACGTAAGGTAATTAGTTCCGCCATTCTACCGAACGGCGGGCTCGTTGACGCTGCGCGGGCCGCATTCACGCCAATCTGACGTTCAATTTCGAGGGCGCGACCAGAAGGTCAGCGCCCTCTCATTTCACGTCACCTTGGCGCAAATGCGGCTCGCTCGCTTTTGGCGACTGACATCGAATGAGCCACTGTCTTGGGCAGCTAAAAAAGCCCCGTCCCAAATTAGCTGCCCCACTCGCAACTTATCCCGCCGATGGAGTTATTGCCGTTTCGCTCGTCTGATTCGCATCGACGTCGTCGCCTTGCTTGTCTTCGTCCTTTTGCACATCGGCGATGGTGGAGGCCGCCGCAACGATACCGCGCTGGGGCGCGACGCTCGTCTGGGCCTGAGCGCCCTCGACAACTTCTGTACCTACATGCGCGAGCTCGGGCGATTTAAACATTGCGTCCAAGTTGGCGCCACCGCCGGCATATCCGAGCGCAGCGAGCGCGATGACGATCACTGCAACGGCGGCCACGATCGGCACGTAGCGATGCCAGCCGGCGGGATTGAGCCCGCTGCGGCGAGCCGCCCCGCGGCTGATGTAGCCGAGCGTTCCGTCGTGCTTGAGCTTTGAGCCCACCACGCGTTTGCGGCCCCACAGCGAGGACTCTGCCTGCATTGCCAAGCGGGCGCTTGCCGAAGGATAGCCGTATTTAGTGCGCTTGAACGAGCCATCAAACCCCGAGGCGTGTTTGCCCCACGTCACCGATGTTGTGCGTCGGTTGACCGGCGCGGCACTCCGCCTTCTGCGGCTCGGTTTTGAAGTCTCAGCCATATGCCCTCGCACGCCGTAACCAAATCGAAACAATAACGCTTTGGACTGTAGCACACGCGTCGCGTGCGGTCACGGGCGCCTCGCTCAACGGTCATCGTCCTTCAGCAAGCGCCACAGGGTCGTGCGGCTTATTCCCAGCACCTCGGCAGCGCGGGTCCGGTTGCCCTGAAGGTGGCCTACGACCAGCCGCGCGATATCGCGTTCGGTATCGGCCAGTGGACGCAGGATATACAGATCGCTGTCGAGCGTCGGAGCGCCAAAGGTTGCGGTTTTGATGACGTCCTCCTGGGCGAGCACCTCCTCCGCCACTTCGCGCTCCGCCACACCCGACCCTACTAATATATAGAGTCGTTCCGAGACCTCGCGCAGCTGCAGATAGTTGCGTGGCCAGCGATAGCCGTTGAGCGTCGAGGCAGCCTCCTCGGACATACTCGGAGCGGCAGTTCCAAAGGCATCTGACAGATATGACAAATACCGCGCAACCTTTTTCGATGCGCCACCCTGCTCGGCAATCGCAGGCGCCACACTTACTGCGCACGCCAAGCGCTCGGTTACAAAAGCGGCCTGATCGCTTTCGCCACCGCCCGGCATATCGTTTGCCGTCAGAACCACATGGCAACGCGCGGCCAGCGCCGTGTCGGTCATCGTAGAGACAAGCTCGCGCAGACGCTGCGGCGAAAGTGCATGCCAGCCGCCAATACAAAGGGTCAGCCTCGCCTGGAACAGCGGCGATTCCGAGCTTTTGAGCAGATGGCGCCAGCCGCGATCTGTGAGCTCGTCAAGTGCCACGGACACAAAGGGTTCGTCAGCATAAGGCCCATCCAGATAGAGGCGTTTTGCAATCTCTGCCTGGCCGGCACCCAGCTCGCCCTCCAGCATGAGGGGCACGCCGCGGGCATAGCTTTCGCAGACGGGACCAGCGACCGCAGCGGCACCCTCGACAATGCCGTACGCGCTTGCCTCGTAGCGCGCCTCGACCTCATCTGCGTTAAGCCACTCAATACCCGCATGTGCCGCCACACCGTGCACCTCGCGGACCACGACTACCCAAAGCGCGCCGTATTCCTTGGCGACCGGACGCACCGTAAGGCTCAAGCGCCCTCCCGCATGTCCCATCACCAGGCGCGTGCCGTTGCCCACGCGCCCCAGGCGCTCGGCGACAAATGCCGCGACATCTTGCTCGAGCGCGACATCATCCATGGTCGAAATCGCCACGCGTCCACGCCCATCGATTGCCAACGCCGAGGCCCCGGCAGCAGCCAAGGCCTCGATCAAGATTTGTAGCCTGGCGTCACTGTTCATATTGCGCCCCGTCCTCGGCGCCACGCCGCCACCGACGGCTGCGCGAGCGAGTGTTTCAAAATTGAACGATATTGCTCACCAAACACTATAGGGCAGAAGCCACCGTCCTGCGAGTATATGAGTTGCCCCGCATCGCCATCCTGGCGGGGCGATAAGAGCTCTTCGGGACCTATCAACCTGCGGACAAGCCATACCCGCAAGAGCTCCTATCGCTCCACCGCGGACATGCGCTCGCCAGCACGCAGCACGCAAATCAGCTACTTCTCTACCAGATTCCCAGCACGTGCTGCATTCCCAAACTCATGCACGCGATGCCAATCCAGCAGCAAAAGCCCAGCGCGATGGGCTTGCCGCCCTTTTTGACCAGCTCGACGATATCGGTATTAAAACCAATAGCCGCCATGGCCATCACGATAAAGAACTTCGACAGCTCCTTGATGGGCGCCGTAAAGGACGCGGGAAGCTGAAGCACCGTGGTGATCACACTCGCCAGCACAAAGAACAGCACAAACATGGGAAACGCGCGTTTAAGCGAGAACGTGCTTTTAGCGTCGCCGCCGGCCTTGCGTGCTAGATGCATCTGCCAGCATGCGAGGACCAACGTGATGGGAATGATAGCCAGCGTCCTGGTGAGCTTGACCACCGTGGCGCTCTCGAGCACATTTGCGCCGGGATGCATGCTGTCCCAGGCGCTCGCCGCAGCCGTTACCGACGAGGTGTCGTTGATGGCGGTACCGGCAAACAGGCCAAAGCCCTCATTGGTCAGCCCGAGCATGCCGCCGAGCGTCGGAAACACGAGCGCCGCGATAACGTTGAACAGGAAGATGACCGAGATGGCCTGGGCAATCTCGCGATCGTCGGCATCGATGACGGGCGCGGTCGCGGCGATGGCAGAACCGCCGCAAATCGACGAACCCACACCCACAAGCGTCGCGATCTTGCCCGGCACGTTCATAACGCGGCAGAGCACAAAGGCGATGACAAGCGAGGTCGAGATTGTCGCCACGATAATCGGCAGCGACTGGGCGCCCTTGGACAGAATCTGGGAGAGGTTCATGCCAAAGCCAAGCAGGATAACCGCGTACTGCAAGACTTTTTTGGACGTATAGGTAACGCCGGCGGCGAGCTGTTCGCGACGATTCTTGGGAAAGACGAGCGCAAGGACCATGCCAAAGAGGATGGCAAATACCGGACCGCCGACCACCTCAATTTGTTTGCCGAGCAACGTCGCGGGAATGGCGACGATCAGGCAGAACAAGACGCCTTTCCAGCGCTCGCGTACGATATTTGCCAGTTGCATATGGGACTCCTTCTTTCTATTTCACGTTTGCGACGGCTTATGATACGGCAACATTGAGCGCAGCCTTGCGCAAACACAGACTAAGATGCCGCAATAGTTCTTAGGCAACGGCCGAATTACCCACCGCGGAGAGCTGATTCGCGGCATAATTAACAACTGACATATGAGTTTGATAGAACAGTTGCGAGGCGCTATGGAAGAATCGATGCACGTCGGCGAGCAGGAAACGAGCCTACAGGACCAGTCCTACCACACCATTCGACGCAAAATCGTCTACCTGGACTACAAGCCGGGCGAAAAGCTGGGCGTCAAACAGCTTTGCGACGACCTGGACATGGGCCGCACGCCCGTGCGCGAGGCTTTGGTTCGCTTGGCGCAGGAAGGCCTGGTGCGCACCGTGCCCCAGAGCGGCACCTACGTCTCACCCATCAACCTCACCCTTGCCGAGAGTGCCTGTTACATCCGCGAGCATCTGGAAAAGCAGGTGATCGTGGAGTGCTGTGCGCGAGCCACGTCGGCCGGCATCGAGCAGCTCGACCGCGCCATCGTGCTGCAGGAAAAGGCCATGGCCGAAGAGGATCGCATCGGCTTCTTTTTGAGCGACAACCTCATGCATCACATGATCTTTAGCATCGCGTGCCGCAGCACCGTGTGGTCGTGGCTCGAAGAGACCAATGCCGACCTGGAGCGCTTCCGCTGGCTGCGCGCTGCCACGCAGGTTCTCGACAATCAGGACATTGTGAACGAACACAAGCAGATTCGCCGCGCTATCGCCGGTCGCGACCCCATCGAAGCGAGCTTTTTGGTCAGCAAGCACCTGCACATGATGTTCCGCAACCAAACCGAGGTTCTGGACCAGTTCCCCGAGTACTTCGAGACCAGCAAGCTCCGCTAACCTGCCAAAAAGGGACAGGTTTATTTTGGCAGGTTTTATCTGGGCAAATGCAACAAGGCCCGGCTCCGCTGCAACGGAGCCGGGCCTTAGTCGCTAGAACGGCGGAACCAACTACTCTACCGTGACGCTCTTGGCGAGGTTTCGGGGCTGGTCGACGTCGCAGCCGCGCAGGATGGCGACCTCGCGGGCGAGCAGCTGCAGAGGAACGCTCGCCGTGATGGGGCTGAACACGTCGCGGACTGCCGGCACGCGGATAATGCAGTCGGCGATCTTGTTGATCTCCTCGTCGCCCTCGGTGGCAACGACGATGACCTTGGCGCCGCGCGCCTTGCACTCCATGAGGTTCGACACGGTCTTGTCGTAGGTGGCACTCTTGGTGGCCACGGCGATGACAGGGAAGCCCGGGTCGATCAGCGCGATGGGGCCGTGCTTCATCTCGCCGGCGGCGTAGGCCTCGGCGTGCAGGTAGCTGACCTCTTTGAGCTTGAGCGCGCCCTCGTAGGAAATAGCGGCACCCATGCCACGGCCCACGAACAGCGCCGACTGCGCGTCCTTGCACAGCAGGGCGGCCTCATGCACGGCCTCGGTTTGGGTATCCAAAATCCACTGGATCTGCTCGGCCGTATCGGAAAGCTCGCGGAACAGCATGCGCGCCTGCTTGGTGGTCAAGCGGTACTTGACCTGCGCCAGCAGCAGAGCCAAAAGCGTAAGGCTCACGACCTGGCCGATGAAGCTCTTGGTCGAGGCGACCGCGATCTCCTTGTTGGCCTTGGTGTAGATGACGCCGTCGCTCTCACGCGCCACGGGGCTGCCCACCACGTTGGTGATGCCGAAGACCTTGGCGCCCTTGATGCGCGCGTCGCGGATGGCAGCGAGAGTGTCAGCCGTCTCGCCCGACTGGGACACGGCCACGACGAGCGTCGTCGGCGTGATGATGGGGTTGCGATAACGGAACTCGCTGGCCGCCTCCACCTCGGTGGGGATGCGAGCCCAGCCCTCAATGAGATTCTTGGCAATGAGGCCAGCGTGATAGCTGGTGCCGCAAGCAATCACGTAGACGCGGTCGATGTCGTTGAGCTCCTCGAGCGAAAGGCCCAGCTCGTCGATGTCGAGCTCGCCGGCCGGCGTCATGCGGCCCACCAGCGTGTCGCGCACGACGCGCGGCTGCTCGTGGATCTCCTTGAGCATAAAGTCGGGATAACCGCCCTTTTCTGCCATGTCCAGGTCCCAGTCGATGTGGGTGACCTTGGGCTCGATAACGTTGCCGGCCTCGTCGGTGTACTCGACGCCTGCGGGCGTAAGCTTGGCAAACTGACCGTCCTCGAGCACCACGACATCGCGGGTGGCGTCGATGAGCGCGATGACGTCGGAGGCGACATAGGCGCCGGTCTCGCCCGCGCCGACCACGATCGGGGAATCCTTGCGGGCCACGGCGATCACGCCGGGCTCGTCAGCGCACACGACGGCCAGACCATAGGCACCGACCACGTGGGCGCAAGCCTCGCGCACGGAGGCCATCAGGTCGTGCGTCTCGGCATAAGCCTCTTCGATCAGATGCGCGAAGACCTCGGTATCGGTCTCGCTCTTAAAGTGGTGGCCGCGGCCCTCCAGCTCTTCGCGCAGCTCGGCGAAGTTCTCGATGATGCCGTTGTGGACGATGGCGATACGACCGTCGCAGCTGGTGTGGGGGTGAGCGTTAACGACGGAGGGCTTGCCGTGGGTGGCCCAACGGGTGTGGCCGATACCGCAGGTAGCGTCGCTGTCGATGTTGGAAAGCTCGCTCTCCAAGCCCGCGACCTTGCCCACGCGGCGGATGACGTCGAGGTGCGCCGCGGCGCCCTCGCCCACCTCGAGCGCGACGCCCGAGGAGTCATAGCCGCGATACTCCATACGCTTGAGGCCTGTGACCAGGATGTTCTTTGCAATATCAGAGCCGGTGTAGCCGACAATTCCGCACATAGGATAAATCCCTTCGTCCGCTTGACTGCAAAACGTCCACGCACAGGGGGCGCTGAGACGCATAACGTTCGAGTATTGTACTCACGCAAACGCAATCTGATATACCAGAAGTGGTATCTCAACTTAGATACCACCCGATGCACACACGTCCAGCCGGTCCAAACCACCACAATGGGGACAGGCACCTTCGTGGTGGTCGCGCTGGCAACGGCGTTTCCCCAGATAAAACCTGCCAAAATAAACCTGTCCCTTTTTGGTAGGTTTGGGATGCTACAATCTGGCTTGTACTTGAAACGCATCAAAGGGGCCGCTATGGCAAAGGTTAAAATCAGCGACGTCGCGCGCGAAGCCGGGGTTTCGTTGGGCACGGTTTCCAACGCACTCAACCATCCCGAAAAGCTGCGCCCCGAGACCCTCAAGCTCATAAATGAAACCATCAATCGACTGGGCTACCTGCCCAACCAAAGCGCTCGTCAGCTCGCGGGCGGCGCCACCAAGTCCTTTGGCCTGGTGCTCCCCCGTCTCGATCACGGCTTTTCGCTCCAAATTGCCAGCGGTGCCCATAACGAGGCCCGAAAGCACGGTTACGACCTGCTCATCGCCAACGCCGATAACGACGATATTCTCCAGGACCATTACCTGCGCTACTTTATGGGCACCCAGATGTCCGGCGTCATGGTTCAGCCCATGGCATCCCCCGACTGGCACCCCGCTATGACCAAGATGCCCGTGCCGATTGTCCACCTGGACATCCATTGCTCCGAGCCCGGCTACTACGTAGCGGCCGACAACGAGGCACAGGGGCGCATTATCGCCGAGCTCGCCATCGCCCGCGGCGCACACCATATCACCGTTGTGGGCAGAGCGGCATTCATGCAGCTCACCCTGCGCGTCCTTGGCATTCACAAGGCCCTCGCCCTGCATCCCGATATCAAAATTGAGGTCATTGACGCCGGAGAGTGGAATACCGCAGCCGACGGCTACAGCATTGGCGCTCAGATTGCCGGGCGCCCTGCCAACGAACGCCCCGATTTTGTCGTCGGTCTGACCGACGTGTTGGCCTCGGGCGTTATCTCGGCATTGGTCGACAAAGGCATCTCCGTCCCCGAGCAGGTTCGCGTGGCCGGATGCGACGGCAACCCACTCGCTTGGAGCGGATCGGTCCCGCTCACTACGGTAGCGCCCCCGGGCTACGAGATTGGCCGCAAGGGTGTCCAACTGCTCATGGAGCAAATCGAGAACAAGGTCCCGACAAAGACCAAGCATATCCACGTCGGCTCTGCAGCACGCACCGTCACCGCAGCCACCGCCGCCGAGGATATCAACCGCCAAGAATTGGTACGTCCGTTCCTACTGGAGCGCGCCAGCACCCAGGCAAACACCCAGACCGACGCCACGGCCATCAACCTAGGCGCGTATCTATAGCACGTCGGCCAGTATGCCAAAACGCCGCTTACGCAAAGACGGCCAATTACTCGCTTCAACGCCGCAATTGTCTAGCGTGCGGCCTTGACCGCCGCCGCCAGATCGAACAACGTGTCGAGCACGACCTCGCAGCCATCCACCACGTCCTGCGGCAGCGGCACGATATCGGGCACAGCAAAGACATGGCAGCCGGCCGTGATACCCGAGACGCAGCCGTTGCGCGAATCCTCGACCACGGCGCACTCCTCGGGGGCAAAGCCCGCGCGCTCGCAGGCGAGCAGATACATCTCGGGGTCGGGCTTGCCGTGCACGACGTCCTCGCCACACGTTACCGTTTCAAACTTGTCAAAAAGACCGACCATCTTAAGGTTGCGCTCGGCCGTAACGAGGCGCGACGACGTCGCTAGGCCCACGTGATAGCCCGCAGCTAGCAGCTCGTCTAGGCACTCGGCGGCGCCGGCCTTAAGTTCCAGTTCGGTCTTGACCATCTCGTCGCGAATCTCCTTGTGGCGGACATAGACCGCCTCGGTGGTTTCGTGGCTGCCGTAATGCTCATCAAGGATGTCCATGACATCGGGCAGCGTGCGACCGATAAACTGATGGATCAGCGCATCATCAATCGCGAGCCCAAGCTCAGCGGCGCCTGCCTTCCAGGCCTTAATCCCCAAACGCTCGGTATCGACCAGCGTTCCATCCATGTCAAAAATAACAGCCTTGATCATATCGGTCCCCCATCGACTCTCGCTGTCGCGTTGCTGCAACTCTACCGCATTTGGCAACTTGTATATAACGTATATGCCATATTGCACTTTCGTTACACAGATAGAAGTCTTATGGCAAGTAACGCATTAGGATTATAGTTTTCGATCGAGTACTCAACGATAAGGATCGTTTCATGATTTTAGACACCACGGCACCCGCAGAGGAGCTTCAAGACAAGCTATCGGCGCTCGAACAGCTGCTTTTGGCATACGGGCGCGTGGCTATCGGGTTTTCCGGCGGCGTTGACAGCAGCTTTTTGGCCGCCGTATGCGCCCGCGTCATGCCTACCAATACTCTTCTCGTCCATCTCACCACGCCGCTTATCGGCACGCCCGAGCAGGCTTCGTTTGAGCAGTCCGTTGATGGGCAGGCCAATGAAGGGGCACATTTTAAGCTCCCCGTGCTCAATCTTTCGGTGGATCAGCTGCAGCTCCCCCAAGTAGCCTGCAACGATGCTAATCGCTGCTACCACTGCAAGCACGCCGGCTTTACCGCCATCGTCAACCACGCCAAGTCGCTCGGCTTTCCCACCGTCATCGATGGCAGCAATGCAAGCGATCGCGGTGACTACCGCCCCGGCATGCGTGCGGCAGAAGAGCTCGGCGTACGCTCACCCCTTATGGAGGTCGGCTTTACCAAGGACGAAGAGCGCGAGCTGCTGCGCGCATGGGGCTATCCCGTTTGGAACCTACCGGCGGGAGCATGTCTTGCCACCCGCGTCCCCACGGGCGAGGAGCTTACGCGCGAGAAAGTCAATTTAATCCGCGCCTGCGAGGATTACCTGCACGATCTTGATCTGGCACAGGTACGCGCGCGCTTGATCGGCGGCTGCATGCATATCGAGGCCGCACCCGCAGATGTCGCCAAGATTGCTGCCCTCGGTGGCAACGCCGTCGATGCCGAGGGCAAAACCCCGCTGCCCGCCGTTATCAAGTCCGCGCTGCGCGAACTGGGCTGCGACCATATCTCCCCCGAGGTCACCCCCTACATTCACGGCAACATGAATCTTTAAGTTACGCCGTTTTACAAACGGCGTAACCGCTCGGCGCTGCGCAGGCCCCGGGCACGGCAATCTGACGCTCAACTTCACGGGCGCGACCAAAAGGTCAGCGCCCGCTTGTTCCACGTCACCTTACCGCACCCGGAGCCCGCTCGCTCGCATATGCTCAACCTGCACTGCGTTAACTGACCTGCCAAAAAGGAACAGGTTTATTTTGGCAGGTTTTATCTGGGGAAATATCGCGAGGCAGTCGCTCCCCTAGCACCCATCAAACTTCGAGAGACGATAGAGGGGCAATTCGGCTGCATCTACTTCTTCCGATAGCGGCGGTTGCGGCTCGTCGATGAACCCATTACTTCGATGAGCCCTTTATCCGTCATTTTTGGCAGATGGTAGCTGACGGACGAATTTTGGCATTCCGTCTCTCTAAAACAAGGCGCTCATCTCTCTAACTTTAGAGAGATGAGCGCCTTGTTTTAGAGAGACATTAAGAGAGATGTATCGAATTCGCTGCTAGACTGCCCAATGCTATCTCTCTAACCAACCTTCTCTTTAGAGAGACATTTAGCGAGATGAGCGCGACCTCTCTAATCATGGGCTCCACTCTTTAAGGTGCACACTTCCTAACCGTGCCCTAAGTTGCGGTGAAATAGTCCCCGATTAACCTGCCAAAAAGGGACAGTTTTGTTTTGGCAGGTTTTATCTGGGGAAACGCAAATAGGGCCGTGACACCCATACGGCGTCGCGGCCCTTTTCCTTGGAGAAGGATCAATTGATTGAACGGGATGACCGTTCTAGTCTTCGAGTCCGCTATTGATGAGCTCCGCAATCTCAACGGGATCGGTGCTCGCGCGCACCTTGTCACGGAAGCCGGCGTCCATCAGCATCACGGCAGCCTTGGAGAGCAGACGCAGGTGCGTAGTTCCGGCCTCGCCGGCGGGCACGTACAGCGCGAGCGCAACATCGACGGGCACCCCATCGAAGCTCGGCCATTCAACGGGCTCGGTCAGTTTAAGCACGGCAACGCCCGGCGTGTGGATCGCGTCGCTTTTGGCATGCGGAACGGCAAAACCGGCGACAAGGCCGGTCTCGGCCTCGTTCTCGCGAGCAATGAAGGCGGCCTCTACGGCAGATGCGTCATCGGCAAAGCCGAGCTCGATGGCCTGCTCGGACAAATAATGTAGGGCGTCCTCGCGCGAGGCGGCGGTATACCCGATTGTCACTTGGTTGACAGATACAAATCCCATGGAAACCTTCCTTACAACACGGACCTGACCGCAGCTTCGATGCCGTCGGCGTCCAAACCGTACTTGTGCAGCAAATCGACCGCAGGGCCGGACTCGCCATACACATCGCGCACGCCGACGCGTCGCATCGGCACCGGATGCTGCTCTGCGAGCACCGAGGCCACGGCCTCGCCAAGACCACCGATAATCGAATGCTCCTCGGCGGTGACCACGCGACCAGTCTTCTTGGCGCTGGCAACCACCAGGCGCTCATCAAGCGGCTTAATCGTGTGCATGTTGATGACCTCGGCATCGATACCATCGGCAGCGAGCGCCTCGGCAGCCTCAAGCGCCTCGGCGACCATAAGGCCACAAGCGATGATGGTCACATCGGACCCCTCGCGCACGACCACGCCGCGACCAATCTTGAACTCATAGTCCTCGTGATCGTTGATGACCGGTGTTGCCAGGCGGCCGAAGCGCATGTAAACCGGGCCCTCAAACTCATAGGCGGCGCGCACGCATGCGCGAGCCTCGATGTCATCGGCGGGAACGATTACCGTCATACCCGGGATCGTGCGCATGAGCGCGATGTCCTCGCAGCACTGATGCGTGGCGCCGTCTTCACCGACCGAGATACCCGCATGCGTGGCACCGATTTTGACGTTGAGGTGCGGATAGCCAATGGAATTACGCACTTGTTCGTACGCGCGACCGGCGGCAAACATCGCAAAGGTGCTCGCAAAGGCGACGTGGCCCGTGGTCGCGATGCCGGCGGCGAGCCCCATCAGGTTGCTCTCGGCAATGCCGGCGTCGTAGAAGCGCTCAGGGTGCGCAGCCTTAAACTTACCGGTCTGCGTGGCGGCGGCCAGGTCGGCATCGAGAACCACAAAGTCATCGCGCTCATTGCCGAGCTCGACAAGTGCCTCGCCATAGCTAACGCGCGTGGCGACTTTCTTGACGTCTGCCATTAGAGCTCCTCCCCTGCCGCTGCGAGCTCGGCCATGGCCTGCTCAAACTGTTCATCGTTGGGTGCCTTGCCGTGCCAGCCCACCTGGTTTTCCATAAAGGAGACGCCCTTGCCCTTCACCGTCTCGGCGATAATGGCCACGGGCGAGTCGCTCACTTTGCGGGCCTCGGCAAAGGCGGCGGCAATCTGCGCCATGTCGTTACCGTCGGCGAGCTCGATCACATGCCACTTAAAGGCGCGGAACTTGTCAGCGAGCGGCATGGCCGAGTTGACTTCATCGATCGTGCCGTCAATCTGCAAGCCGTTGTGGTCGACGACGGCAACAAGATTGTCGAGCGCATGGTTGCCGGCAAACATGGCCGCCTCCCACACCTGGCCCTCCTCGCACTCGCCGTCGCCCAGCAACGTGTAGACGCGGTAGCTGTCACCCCAGCGCTTTGCGGCGAGTGCCATTCCAACCGCGGCGGAGATGCCCTGACCGAGCGATCCGGTGGACATATCGATGCCAGGGGCGTCGTTCATGTTGGGATGGCCCTGCAGTCGGCTGCCAATATGACGGAGCGTCTCGAGCTCTTCGACGGGAAAATAGCCGCGATTTGCCAACACCGAATACAGGCCCGGCGCCGCGTGACCCTTGGAGAGCACAAAGCGATCGCGATCGGCCTTGTGAGGGTCGGCAGGATCGATATTCATTTCCTCAAAGTACAGATACGTCATGATGTCGGCGGCACCGAGCGATCCGCCCGGGTGTCCCGACTTGGCCGCGTGAACCGCAGTCACGACACCCTTCCTGACCTCATTGGCGACCTTCGCCAGCTCCTGGTTGGTCATACGAATTCCTCTCTTGAGAACAACCCCGGCACCGGATGACGCGATGCCGGGGCAATCCACTCGTTAAGCCTGAGCGACGACCTTCTGCCAGTCAGCCTCAAAAGAGGCGAGGCCCTGGTCGGTCAGCGGATGATGCAGGCACTTCTTGAGAGCGGCCATGGGCACGGTCGCAATATCGGCACCGAGTAGCGCGGCCTGGGTCACGTGGTTGGGCGTACGAACCGAGGCGGTGATGATCTCGACGGTGTCGTCGACGTTCTTGCCCGTCCAGTCGTAGTTCTTAATGCAGGTCACGACGTTGTCGAGCTGCGAGATACCGTCCTCGGCGATGTCATCGAAACGACCGACAAACGGGCTGATGTAGCGAGCACCGGCATTGGCGGCCATAAGGGCCTGCGTCGGCGAGAAGACGAGCGTCATGTTGACGCGCACGCCAGCATCGGCCAGCGCACGGCAGGCGGCAAGGCCGGCCTCGCACACGGGAAGCTTGACCACGATGTTGGGGGCGAGGGCGGCAAGGCGCTTGCCCTCCTCGATCATACCCTCGGCAGTGGTAGCGGTAGACTCGGCGGAAACGGGCAGGCCCTCGCAGAGCTCGGCAATCTTGAGCATATGCGGCTCAAAGTCGGCAAGCTTGCCGCCGGTCTTGGCGTACAGGGACGGGTTGGTGGTAACACCGGCCAGGCAGCCCCAGCTCTTGGCCTCGGCGATCTCGTCCAGATTGGCGGTATCGATAAAGAACTTCATGGTGCAAACTCCTTCGAAGGAATCCAAAACTCAAAAAATAGGACAAAGGGGATGTCCCTTTGTCCTATGTGCCGGGCCTGCGGCTGGGACATGCCCCAGGCCCGGCGTCGTGTAGGAAAAGCTACTTAGTCCTCGAGAGCCTTCTCGATGCGGCTCGTGACGCCCTTGAGGTTAAGACCGACGACGTACTGCTTGATCGGGCGCTTGATGTGCTCGATCACAAAGCGCTTGCCGTCGATGTCTTGGGCAGCGAGGTTGCGATAGAGCTTCTCGACCTGCTCCTTGACCTCGGGATCGTTGAACGCATAGTGGCCGGAGACATCTAGGATCTTCAGGCTGAGCTCATCGTCGGCAAGGATGTCATCGACCTGCAGGTTGACGTCGTCGCCAGTCATCCACTTGCGCCAGCGCTCGGTCTTGATAGCCTTGACCAGCAGCGTGTGATACAGGTCGGAGGGGTCATCGCACAGACCGTTGTCGACCAGGATCTGCTCGGTGGCGCAGAGCTTGAGGTAGGCGCGGGTCTCCTCGGTGCCATACTGCGGAGCGACGTTGGAGGCGGTCACGTGTGCCGGGATGTGCTCGAGCAGCGTCGCGTCGTCCAGATAGTCGGCGTTGTGCTCCTTCAGGCCCACGCCATAGCGCTTGGCCATATCGGCAAGCTCGCGGGCGTTCTTGAAGTTGTAGTGACCGACCTGCTCCGTCCAGCGGGTAAGGGTGCCGGTCTGGCCGACGATAAAGGTGGGCATGGGGCAGCCGCGCTTCTCGAGCTCGGGCTGCAGCTGAGAAATGAACTCCTCGTACTTATCGGTAGAGGTCAAGCCGCCATTGGTCTCCTCGGTACCGACCTCATAGGCGACCTCGGGCAGGTTATGCTCGCGACGGTACTGCTCAAGGTAGTCGATAAGATCGATCGTGCGGCGAAGCACCACGTCGAGCGGAATAACCTTGCCGATCTGATAGGGATCCTTGGTGGGGTCGACCATCAGCAGGTCAAAGCCTGCCTCCATGTCGGCGACGAAGGACTTGCGGGCGAGCTCCATGGCCTCGTCCTCGGGCAGGTGGGCGTTACGCTCCTCGTCGCGCTGCCACGGACCGCCGTGATCTCGGCACAGGTAGTACGGACCGGTGTAACCCACCTCGTCGGCGACCTTCTTGATGTCGGCGGCAAAGCGCGTCTGGTCCCAACCGTTGACGTAGCCGGCGCCCATCTCGTCCATATCGACCTGGTTGCGGCTGGCGATAAACATGGGCGGGAAATCCTCGTCCTTGGCAAGCTCGAACACGGCCTGAATCAGGTTGGGGCTCATGGGGCCAATGCCGACCATGGTTGCGTGATCGCCGCTATCCTGCAGTTTGAGCATGCCCTGAACGGCCTGGCGGATGGTGAGGTTGGACATTTTGTTCTCCTTCTCCAGAGGATTTTTGACAAAAGTTCCCTGGGACCCAGATGCGGGCCCTATCAGTACGGATGGATTTTGTTGTGTAGGGGCGGTTGTGCGGAGTCAAATCCATCCCTCCGCACAACCGGAGTCCTTAAAGGTTTACTTGGCCTGCTTGTCGAGCGTGGGCTTCATGGCAATCAGGATTGCAGCGGCGACCACGGCGCCAATCACGATGTCCAGGCAGAACAGCGCGACGTTGTTGGTGGCAAGGGCGACGATAAAGCCACCGTGCGGGACGTAGCAGTCGATACCCTGGAAGGCGGCGAGCGCCGCGCCCACGGCAGAGCCGATGCAGATGCCGGGAAGGGTGTGACCGAGGTCCTTGACCGCAAAGGGGATAGCGCCCTCGGTAATACCGATGCAGCCCATGAACAGCGCGGAGATGCCCATCTGGCGGTCGGCGTCATCGAACTTGTTCTTGGCGATGAGCGCAGCGAGACCACAGGCGATCGGGGGAACGGCGACGGCGACGCGGAACATACCGTTAGGACCGTAGATACCGGAGGCCATGATGGCCATGGTGAAGGTCGAGGCGGTCTTGTTGATGGGGCCACCCATATCGAAGGCGGTCATAACGCCAATGACCAGACCCAGGACAACTGCGGAACCGCCCTGCAGGCTGCCGAGCACGCCGGTGAGCCAGTCCATCACAAAGCCAAGCGGCGTGGCCAGGATGTAGATATAGGCCATGCCCAGGACAAGCGAGGTCAGAATCGGGATGATCAGGATGGGCATGATGGTCTGGATGGTGTTGTTGACCTTCCAGGTCTTCATCCAGCGGACAAAGTAGCCGCAGATGACCGCCATGATCATGGCGCCCAAGAAGCCGGTCGAAACGCTGTTGCCGTTAGGGGTAACGACTGCGTTGTTGACCAGGTAGCCCAGGACAAAACCGGGGGCGAGCGCGGGCTTGCCAGCCATCGAGTAGGCGATGTATGCCGCAAGCACCGGAATCATCATGGAGATGCCGGCCATGCCGATGGTGTTAAGACTCACCATCAGCGGGTTCGTAACCTCCATGCCGTTGGCGCCGGCGGTACCGGATGCCAGCGAGAAGGCGAGGAACACGCCGCCGATAACGACGATGGGGATAAAATAGGAAACGCCGGTATTGAATGCATTGAGCAGCGTCTTACCCGGATCGGCAAAGATAGACTGCTTGGACGCCGGTGTCGGGGCCTGCGGGGCAGCGGAGACGGCCTTCTTCTCTGCCTTGGCCTCGGCCTTGGGCGCGTCAACGGCGCCACCCGTCGCCTTGATGATCTCAATGGCCTGGTCGATGATCTTTACCGGATCGGCGATTACATCCGAGGTGCCGACCTTCAGGAACTTGCCCTCGGCCATCTTCTGCTCAAAACGGTCCTCGTTCTCGACACCCACGTCGACGGACTCCAGGACCAGGTCGGCGGAGTCCACGTCTTCCTGCGTGAGCTCATTCTCGATACCCAGGCCACCCTGAGCCTCGACCTTGCACTCGATGCCACGGGCGGCGCATTCATCCTGAATCGCCTTCTGGGCCATATACGTGTGGGCGATACCCACAGTACAGGCGGCAACGCCTACGATCTTCATTGCTTCCCTCTTTTCATAGAGTTGCGTGCGCAAGACACCGTTTGCGGAGGCCTCCGGAGCATCCCCTGCCGTTTGGACTTGCTGTCTTTTCGACAAGAACAATATAGGTGCTCGTTTTTCTTAATGCCAGCTTATTTCGGTAAACGCGCAGGTCAGAGCGTTGGTTATGCGATTTAGTTATGCGTTTAACCAAAAATGAATCCTGCGATTTTGCCCTCGATTTCAAAAGTCAAGAAGTATTTGATTTTCTCGGTAGACGGCAGATGCGCATGCCGGTCACAAATTTCGACCCCACCCGTATGCCGCATTTGTTGCATACTCATATGAAAGGAAAAAGCCGCTCACCGAAGCGTATCCTTCACCAAGACTCAAAGTCATCATGTTGGAAAATGCTCATCTGTCGGAAGGAGTCGCTGTGGCAAAACAGCGCGTTACGATCGCAGACGTCGCTCGAGAGGCGGGAACCTCGACGGCAAGCGTCTCGTATTACCTCAACGACAAACGAGAAAAGCTTAGCGAGAAGACGCAGAACAAAATCGCGCGCGTCATTAAGGAACTCGGATACGTTCCCAACGCCCAAGCGCAGACGCTCACCGGCAAGCAAACCCACGTCATTGCCATCATCATTTTGGATAACACCAACAAATGGGCGGGGCTCGTTCTCAATGGCATGGAGCAGGTCATGCTCCCCGCGGGCTACCAGACGGTCGTTTGCACGAGCAACTTTAACCCCGAGACCGAGCTCATGTACGTCGACAAGATGCTCTCGCTGGGCGTCGATGGCTTTATCATCCAGCCCACGGCAAACTTCAAAGCCGTGCATGACCGCATTAGACGCGCCGGCAAGCCGGTCGTCTTTTTCGATGCGGCCATCTATAGCCCAGGTACCAGCTGGATCAAAACCAACCTTTACGACGGCGTGTACAACGCCACACAGGCACTCCTCGACGCCGGCTACGAAGATTTCTTTTCCATTGCCGCCAACATGACCGAAATGCGCACCCGCATGGAGCGTTTTCAGGGGTATGCCGAGGCGCTGGCAGCGAACGGGCAGCTCTACAAAGCGATTCCCATCGATCACAACAAGCCGTCAATCAACGAGCTTACCGAGTACTTTAAATTCAAGTTCAATCCCGCCAAGCGAACCCTTATCTTCGTGCAAAATCAGTGGGCACTTCCCCGTGTCTACAAGGCCCTCCAGCCAATGGCCCATCTGCTTCCGCAGCAAATCGGCCTTTTGGGACTCAACTGCGAAGACTGGACTAATCTCACCACGCCGACCGTCTCCACCATCATCGAGCCCGTCGACCAAGAAGGTCGCGAAGCAGCCGAGATGCTGCTCGCCCTACTTGACGGCAGCAGCGAACCCGGCGAGCAGCGCATTCTCGAGTGCAAGCTTAACTGGCTCGACTCCACCTCGATCTAGAACGCGGGACAAATGAATCAGTAGCGTCTATCCCAAATCTTGAGTATTTGTTCGACAGAACGGCCCCTGCCGGCTCCTGCTAGACTGGTAGATTCCCAACCGTCCATCCAGGAGCCTCAATGTCGCACAAGCCCGCCTACAAGCAAGTACTTTCCATCGGCACCGCCCTGGCGTTGGGGTTTGCGCTGTTTACGGGATCGCTCGACGGAGCTCCCAAGCTGCTGTCGCCGCAAAGCGATGAACAGGCGGCGGCTCTGGCCGAAAAACAAAACGAGAGCCCCAGCCGCACCGACGACGAGGCAGACCTGGTTGCCCGGCTCGAATCGGGAACAGTGAGCTCTTCAGACCCTCAAAACGGCCAAGACTCTGGCGATGGCTCCGATTCCGCCGCAACCGACACCGATGACGACGTTTCCGCGGACAGTGCCGCCACCCCCATCGACGAGGTCGAAAACCCCGACCTCAACCGCGCCCGCGGTGTTTATCTCAGCAGCATTCCCGACTACGCCGGCAACCCCTACGTTGCCCTTCGCGCCGACAGCACGCACCCGCTAGGCACACCATCATTCACGCTCGATGAATACGAGCGCGCTGCAGAAGAGGGTTGCTTTAAGAAGTTCTCCAAACTCGACAGCCTGGGCCGCACCCGCAAAGCGCTCGCCTGTGTGGGCCCCGAATCGCTCGGTCAAGGCGAGCGCGGCGATATCTCGCGTATCCATCCCGCTGGATGGCGCCAGCAGCGCTACGACTTTATTCCGGGCCAGAGCCTCTACAACCGCTGTCACCTTATCGCCTGGTCGCTCTGCGGCGAAAACGCCAACCGCAAAAATCTCCTCACCGGCACGCGCTATCTCAACGAGACGGGCATGCTGCCGTTTGAAGAGCAGATTCTCAACTATATTCGCGATACGGGCAACCATGTGCTCTACCGCGTCACGCCTATGTATAACGAAGAGGAACTTGTCTGCCGTGGCATGCGCCTTGAGGCGCAATCGGTCGAGGACCACGGCAAGACCCTCTGCTTCCACGTATATTGCTACAACCTGCAGCCGCACGTGCAGATCGACTACACCACCGGCCGCAATCAGGCCTCGGGAGACTAGGACCGACCAAGCTGCCCCAAAGCCTAAATGATCCGTTTTCCTCCGTCCCCAAGGAATCAAAAAGAGCCGCCCCGGTTACCCAGGGCGGCCCTTTCGTCAGCACCTACATTGCAGACAAAATCACGTGCTACTTGGCGCGGCCCTCCTCATAGCGCTCGACCAGCTTGGCCTGAACGTCATAAGGCACCTGCTCATAGCCTGCGGGCTTCATGGTAAAGTCACCCGTGCCGCGCGTGATAGAGCGCAGGCGCGTCGAATAATCCGTCAGCTCGGCGAGAGGTGCCTGGGCGATGACCACGGTGTCGCCGCGCTCATCGGTCTCCATGCCCGTCACGCGACCGCGCGATGCCGAGATGTCGCCCATCACAGCGCCGGCGTAGCTCTCGGGGATGGTCACCGTAATTTCCTCAATGGGCTCCAGCACCACCGGGTCGGCATCGGCACATGCCTTGCGCAGGCCGATGCGAGCTGCCGCGCGGAACGCCATCTCGTTGGAGTCGACGCTGTGATACGAGCCGTCGTACACAGCCACGCGAATGCCCGTGAGCGGGTAGCCGGCAATGATGCCGTCCTTCATGGTCTCCTGGACACCCTTGTCCACGGCGGGAATCAGCGAGCGCGGAATGCGGCCGCCTACGACCTCATCCACAAACTCGTAGCCGTCGCTCGTGCCGTCGGGCCCAATAAGCGGCTCCACGCGCAGCCAGCAGTCGCCGTACTGACCGGCACCACCGGTCTGCTTCTTGTGGCGGCCCTGGGCGCTCGCCGTGCGGCGGATGGTCTCGCGATACGGAATGCGGATCGGCACGCTCTTGGCCACGACCTTGGTACGGTCCTCCAAACGGTTGAGCAGCACCGAAACCTGCGCCTCACCCACGGCGGAGATAATGGTCTGGCCGGTCTCCTCGTCACGATCGATGCTCATGGTCGGATCGGCCTTGCAGGCCTTCTCGATAAACGTGTAGAGCTTCTCTTCGTCCCCGCGATTCTCGGCCTCGATGGCAATGCGGTACTGCGAGTTGGGGAACTTAAACGCCGCAGCCTCGACCTTGCCGGTAATCGAGAGCGTATCGCCCGTCTCGGCCGCCAGCTTGGGTGCCACGATAATGTCGCCGGCATAGGCGTGACCGACCTCGGTCATGTCGCGGCCGCACATCACATACAGGTGAGCCAGACGGTCGCCCTTGCGCGTGCGCGCGTTGACCAGCTCAAGGCCTGGCTCAAGCGTACCCGTCAGCACCTTAATAAAGCTGATGCGACCCTGCTGCGGATCGGCCAGGGTCTTAAACACAAACGCCACCGGACGATCATCGTCGCTTGAAATCTTGAGCGAATCGCCGTCGATAAGCGGCATCTCGCCGTAGTCGGTCGGCGCCGGGAAGTACGTCGCGATGTCGTCCATCAGCGAGTTGACGCCCTGCTCCTTAATGCAATCGCCCGCAAAGACCGGCACAAAGATGCGCTCGGCGATCGCCTTCGACAGCAGGCCCTCAAGCTCCTCCTGCGTCAGCGTCTCCTCGCCCTCCAGGTACTTCATCATCAGTTCGTCGTCAGCCTCGGCCACCAGCTCGCACAGATGGTCATGGGCCTCCTCGGCCTGGGCACGATACTCCTCGGGAATCTCCGACTCAACGGCTTCGGTGCCGTTGCAATGGCGCGCCTTCATGCGCACCAGGTCGATGATGCCGTCAAAGTCCTCGCCCTCGCCCCAGGGAAGGGTCACGGCGCCCAGGCGCGTGCCAAAGCGCTCCTGCAGCAGGTCCATCGTGGTCGCAAAGCTGGCCTCGGAGCGCGACAGGCGGTTTACGAACACCGCACGCGCCAGGCGCAGGTCCTCGGCGGCATACCAGAGCTTAACCGTCGTAGGCTGCGGGCCGGCCTCGGCGTCGACCACAAACAGAGCCGTCTCGCAGACGCTCATCGCGGCAAAGGCGTCGCCGATAAAATCGGGGTAGCACGGGGCATCGAGCACATTGATGCGCGCGCCCTTCCAGTCGATCGGCGCGATGGTCGTCGAGATGGAAAATGCACGCTTGACCTCTTCGGGGTCATAGTCGAGCGTGGGCTTGGTGCCGTCGTGGCCGCCCAGGCGGGCGGTCTTGCCGGAAAGGTGGAGCATGGCTTCGGCGAGTGAAGTCTTGCCCACCCCGCCTTGGCCTACGAGCACCACGTTCCTTACGTTACCGGTCTGGGGAGCACCCATGATGACCTCCTTGCAGGGCCGCGCGCAATGCGCGACGCCAACGGGGAGAGTTCGCGGTCGGTGCCATCCCGGGAGCAGCATGGTCGGCAGCCGAGCCGACTCACCCTCCAAATGTCCTATGCCACCACCCTACCCTCACGGGCGACCGTCCATGCACACCTTTCGGCGCTCGTATGAATACAGGCGGCGAGAGGACAGAGCAAGTATGCCAGGCGATTATTAAACCCCATCGATACAAATAAAAGCCGCCGCAGTCCATAAGACCCGCGGCGGCTTCTTCTCAATACATAGCTGAGCTTAGCCCTCGATACGGCTCAAGAACTCACGCGTGCGCTGCTCGCGCGGATGGTCGATAACCTGCTCGGCAGGCCCCTCCTCGACAATGCGGCCGCCGTCCATAAAGACCACACGGTCGGCAACATCGCGCGCAAACTGCATCGCGTGGGTCACGATCACCATCGTCATGTTCTGCGCAGCGAGGTCCTTAATGACACGCAGCACCTCAGCCGTCAGCTCGGGATCGAGCGCCGAGGTCGGCTCGTCAAAGAACAAGATCTCCGGGTCGAGCGCCAAGGCGCGGGCAATACTCACGCGCTGCTGCTGACCGCCCGAAAGCTCACACGGAACCTTGTTCTCGTTGCCCACAAGCCCCATCTGAGCAATCAATTCATGCGCACGAGCTTCCGCCTGCTCGCGCGGGCGCTTAAGCACGCGGATCGGCGCGTCGATGATGTTTTTCATCACGGTATAGTGCGGGAACAGATTGTAGTTCTGGAACACCAGACCAAACCGCGAGCGCGCCTGTTTAGGTACATCGCCCTTTGCGTACACCGCGCCCGAACCCGCATCCGTCGCGACGGCAAGATCGCCAAATGAGAGCGAGCCTCCGTCGAGTGTCTCGAGCAGCGTGGCACAGCGCAGCAGCGTGGACTTGCCGCCACCTGAAGGCCCGATAATCGCCACGACCTCGCCACGCTCGACCTCGAGCGAAATATCCTTGAGCACCTCATTGCCGCCAAACGCCTTGCGCGCGTTCGATATATTCATTACCGAATTAATCATGGTAGTAATCCAATTTTTTCTCGGCAGCGCCCAGCATCATCTCGACCACAAAGTTAAAGACCCAGTAGATCAGCGCCGCAATGGCAAACGGCACCATGCTCACTTGCGAGGCAACCAGCGCCTTGGCCGTCGAGAACATCTCCCCCACGCCGATGGCAAACGCCAGCGACGTGTCTTTGACCAGCGTGATAATCTCGTTGCCCATCGCCGGCAAAATGCGCTTGGCGACCTGCGGCATCACGATATACAGAAACGTCTGCGTGCGCGAATAGCCCAGCACCTCGGCGGCCTCATATTGACCGCGCGGAATGGACTGCAGGCCCGAGCGATAGATCTCGGCAAAGTAGCCGGCGTAGTTGATGATGAACGCCACAACGCACGCCGTCCACTTGGAATCGGGCGTGAGCGAGATGCCGAACACGTAGTACGGGGCAAAGTAGATGGCAAACATCTGCAGCATGAGCGGCGTGCCGCGCATCACCGAAATATAGATACGCGCGATCCAGCGAAGCGGCGCGATTTTGCTCATGCGCATAAACGCCACGGGGATTCCCAGCGGAATCGACCCGAGCAGCGTCAACACAAACAGCTGCAAGCTGACCAAGAATCCCTGGCCAAGCATCTGCATCATGACCTGAATAGACAACCCAAGCTCTCTTTCACGACAACAGAACAGTAAACCCAATGCTAAAGCGGGTTTTCCAGGTGCCCAAGTTTGCCGTGAAAGAGGAGCGCCGCGTACTAAATGTACGCAAGCGACGGTTTGAACGGCAAAATCGGGTGCCTGGGAAAGCCGCTATTTCAAAACCCAGTTGTCGAAGGAAAGACCGTAGCTTGAATACTTGTCGCAGAGGTCCTTGACCGTGCCGTCCTCATAGAGTGCCTTGAGCGACTCGGTCACGGCATCGGCAGACTTGGTGTCGCCCTTCTTAAAGCCGACAGCGTAGTGCTCGCTGGACAGCGGCTCATCAAGCTGCGTATAGGCATCGGGCTTGGCGGCAAGCTGATACTGTGCAATCGAAAGGTCGCAGGCCACGGCATCGACCGCGCCGCTCTCGAGCTGCATAAAGGCCGTGTTGTACTCGCCGATGGTGTCGAACGTGGCGAATGTTGCCGCCAAATCCTTCTGGTCACCCTCGAGCACATCCTGCGCAGCGGAATCGGTCTGGGTAATCACCGTCTTGCCGGCAACGTCATCCCAGCTCTTAATGCCCGCATCCTTCTTGACCACCAGCACCTGCTCGTTGAGCATGTACGGCTCGGAGAACGTGTAGTCGTCCTCGCGGCCCTCCATGGTAAAGCCGTTCCAGATGCAGTTGATGGCGCCCGAATTGAGCAGCGTGTCCTTGGCATCCCAATCGATGGCCTCGTAATCGACATCCCAGCCCTGCTTATCGGCAACAGCCTTGGCAAGGTCAAGGTCAAAGCCCGTGTACTCGCCATCGTCACCCACAAAGCCGTACGGAGGGTAGGACTTGTCAAAGCCCACCACGAGCTTCTTGGACTCCGCAGCGCCCTTCACATCCTTGGCCGCGGCAGAGCCAGCAGCGGAGCCCTTGCCGGCGCCACCGCCGCAGCCGACAAGACCAAGGCCGAGCACCGTGGCAAACGAGCCGGCTAGACCAACAAACTGACGACGAGACATATCGGTATTCATGGTATTCCCCCTTGGTGGCACTTTAGTTAAGTAAAGTGAATCATGTAACGACCAGAATCATACACTCTACCTTGATAAAGTACAAGGGAGGGTTTGCCCGCCGCGTGAGGGGTGTGGGGGTTAAGTTTCCTGCTCTACAGTCCTGCTCACGACGGAGGCCACATTAAGTGGCCTCCTGTTCGTGCGGAACTCGCGATAAACTTAACCCCCACACCCCTCACGCGGCGGGCAACCGTCGTTGGGCTTATCACTGACACGATTAAACCGCTTGTATATCGTCTGCTGGCCTGGCACGCTACAATACTTGCAGCTTTAATTCATGAATTAGTGGAGTTATTGATGGCAGAATCTCGTGCGGAGCGTAAGGCTCGTCGTGCTTTGATCGAGGCGGCTGAGGGGCCGGAGGAGAAAAAATCTTCCAAGAAATCCAAGTCGTCTCAGGACGCGAAAGGTAAGTCGGCCAAGGGCAAGGCTAAGGCCAAGCGCCCCAGCTTTCGTCGGAGCGAGGATAAGGCACCTCAAGCTCGTTCCAAGCATTCGCATAAAGAGTCGTCCCGGTCCGCTCATAAGGCTGTGGACCCCAAGTCTCCCTGTTCCATTATGAGAGCTTGCGGCGGGTGCACGGCGCTCAATCGTCCTTATAAGAAGCAGCTGGCGGCCAAGCAGGCTGCTATGGAGGAGCTTTTTGCTGCTCTTTGCGAGCGCGAGGGTATTAGCGTCGACCCCATTCGCGGTATGGGAGTCACCCTGGGCGACCCAGGCAAATATCCTGCGCCACGCGGTTTTCGCCATAAGGCCGCCACTCCCTTTGCCCCCGGCAAAGAGGGCTCTGTTCGATGCGGCTTTTTTGAACGTGGCACGCACAGAATCGTTGCTGTTCCCGAATGCCCTGTCGAGGCACCGGGCGCCCGACAGATCCTCAACGGCATCGCGCGCGAGGCCGAGCGCCTGCACATTCCCGCCTTTAACGAAGACAAACATCTCGGGCTGCTTCGCTATGCCGTCGTTCGCTGCGGCTGGCGCACCGACCAGATCATGGTCACCCTCGTGACCGCCCAGCGCGACCTGCCGCATGCGCAGGAATTCTTTGAGGCCGTCGCTGCACTCGATCCGCGTATCGTCACCGTCGCCCAAAACATCAACGGACGTCCCGGCAACGCCATCCTCGGCGAGGAAACCCGTATTGTATATGGCGCCGAGTGCATGCGCGACCAGCTGCTCGGCTGCGAATTCGATATCTCCCCCACCGCGTTCTACCAGACCAACCCGCAACAGACCGAGCTGCTCTACCAGCTCGCTATCGACGGCATGGATCTGCACCAGGGCGATGTGCTCATGGATGCTTACTGCGGCAGCGGCACCATCGGTCTTTGCGCAGCTAAAGATGCCCAGAACAAGGGGATCGGCATCATACTGCTCGGCGTGGAGCGCAACCCGGCGGGCATTGCCGACGCACGCCGCAATGCCGAGCTCAACGGTCTTACCCGCAGCGCCTGGTTTATGGCCGACGATGCCACCGATTACATCCTGGATGCCGCCGACAACAACGAGCGGGTCGATGTCCTTTCCATCGATCCGCCGCGCGCCGGCTCTACCCCTGAGTTCCTCGAAGCTGCCTGCGCACTTAAGCCGCGCCGCATCACCTATATCAGCTGCAACCCCGTAACCCAAGAGCGCGACCTGCACCAGCTCCTCGACAGAGGCTATCGCCTGCTCAAGATCACGCCCGTCGACATGTTCCCCCACACCGACCACACCGAAACCGTAGCAGTCCTCGAACGCCGCTAATCCACCGGCACAAGAAAGGGGGCGACCCGTCTGGGCCGCCCCCTTCACTTGGTTTATAAATTCCGCTACATCCCCTTGCGCAGGTCGCACACGCCGGCCGCCGCCATCTCGCGCAGCAGCGTCTCGCGGTCGCGCGTCACGATCAGGTCCAGCGGGAAGTGAATCTCGTCGAGCATCTTGCGCGCCTGGTCGAGTTTGCCAATGGCCATGCCAATGTGGGCATCGGTCGACACGCCAATGCCCACGCCCAGCTCGGCGCAGCGCTCGGCGATCTTGCGGCATACGGCCCAATGCTCAGTGTCGACACCATGTTCAAGACTATGGTTGTTGATCTCGATAATCTTGTGCTTGGCCTTAGCAGCCAACAGCACCTCGTCGATATCGAACGGCACGCCCGAGCGCCCCGTGTGACCCAGCATGAACACCTTGGGGTGCTCCAGGGCGTTGATATACATCTCGGTCGTCTGGGCCATCGTTGCGCCCTCAGCAATCTGCGGATTATGCACGCTTGCAACCAAATAATCCAAATTGCGCGTAACCAAATCGAACAGCGAATGCTGGCGGCTGTACGAATCGCCGGCGATATCGAGCGTGACAGGAGTGTCCTCGCCAAACAGGCTTCCGTCCAGTGAAACGATATCGGCCTCGGCACCACGCAGCACCAGCACGCCGCTCCAAATGCGCGGCCAGATATTCTGGTTGATAAAGAACTGATAACTGCGCAGGTCATTAGGGCAAGCCGTAACCATAGAGCTCAGATGGTCGGCAGATCCGAGCACCTGCAGGCCACGCTCTGCCGCCCAGTACACATTCTCCTCAATGGTCGAATATGCATGCGCGGAGAACAGCGTATGAGTATGAATGTCACAAGAAAGAAGGTAGGGCATCGGGTCTCCTTATCCGGTGTGGCCGTCGCGTATATTCATTGTACGCATAGCATTCGATGGTCGTAAAACCGCTCCATCCCAACGACACAACGTCCATGACAACGGGGCCTGGCTTAACACCAAACCCCGTTTCACGTAAAACATTGTAAGCAGAGCGCTTTACTTTTAACGATAGTCGTCCGCCAACTGTTTCCAAGCGGGTAGCGAATTGATAATCGTTTCGTAACTCACGCAATAGCCCAGGCGGAACCAACCAGGCATGCCAAAGCTGTCCGAGGGCACCGCAAGCAGCTCATACTTCTTTGCGCGCTCGCAAAACGCATTCGCATCGGGCTCGAGCGCCTTCACCCACAGGTAGAAAGCACCATCCGGCTCAACATAGGTATAGCCGTAGTCCGCCAAGGCGTCGGTGAGCGCCGTGCGGTTGCGAGCATAAGCCTCGATATCGCTCGGCTCATCGATGCAATCGATAATCACGCGCTGGAAGAGCGCCGGTGCACATACAAAACCCAGCGTACGGGCAGCACCCGCAACAGCCGGCATCAGACGCGCAGCCTGCGGATTGGTGTTGGGAACCAAGATCCAGCCCACGCGCTCACCAGGCAGCGACAGCGACTTAGAATACGAGTAGCACACCACGGTGTTCTCGTAGATCGAGGGTACCCAAGGCACCTCGGCACCGTACACGATCTCGCGATACGGCTCATCCGAGATGAGGACAATCGGATTCTCGGGATCGCGCTTGGCGTTGACCTCGCGCAAAACATTGGCCAGTCGCGTCAGCGTGTCGCGCGTATACACGGCACCGGTCGGATTGTTGGGCGAGTCGATAATGACGGCCGCCGTCTTATCGCTGATCGCCTTGAGTACGTTGTCCACGCTCAGCTGGAACGTGTCTTCATCGGCGAGCGCCTCAACACACGTACAGCCGGCCTTCTCAATCCACACGCGATACTCCGGAAAGTACGGGGCGATAACAATAACCTCGTCGCCCGGATTTGTAACGGCGTTGAGCGTGCAGGTGAGCGAAGCCGCGGCGCCCACCGTCATAAAGACGTCCTTGCCCTCATAGCTCGTGCCAAAGCGGCGGTTGAGCGATTCGGCAACGGCTGCTCGACATTGCGGCAGGCCCGGTGCAGGGGTGTAACCGTGCAGCTGGTCACTCGGCAGCTCCAAGGCCTTCTTAATGGACTCCGCCACGGCAGCGGGCGCCGGAACACTCGGGTTGCCCAGCGAAAAATCGAATACGTTCTCCGCACCGATCTGCGCCTTGCGCTCAAGACCATAGCTAAAGATCTCGCGGATGATGGAGCTTTCCGCACCGCGAGCATACATAGTTTCGTTGATCATCTGTTCCCCTTTCGCATAGGCGCTATTGTACGCTTTAGCCGAGCAAAGTGCCGCAGCAATGTTGATTGGGGACAGACTTAAATGCGTGAAAACGCTCATTTAAGTCTGTCCCCAATCAACAGACGGCCCCATATCGGCCAAAAGGAAAAGCCTCCGCAGGTTTCCCCGCGGAGGCTTTTGTTACAAGGGCTATTTGTCGGTGTCGGCATCGGCGTTGACGGCACGGTCATCGCAGGCAGCATCGGATGCGGCTTCGGCATCCTCCTGCATGGCCGCCTGCGCAAAGGCCGCGGCATCAGCCGCCAGCTCCTCCTCACTCATGCGAGGCGCGCGCTTCTTGGTCGGCATGCCGGCCGCTTTGGCATTACGCTCCTCCTTGGCCGCCAGGATATCGCCCTCGCGCTCAAGGTAGGCATCCCACTCGTTGTCGAGCAGGGCGTTCACGGCGTCACCTTCGACGGTCTCGCGCTCAAGCAGCACCTTCGCCATCAGATCGAGCTGATCGCGACGGGCGTCCAGGATCTCGACCGCACGACGATGGGCCTCGCGCATGATGCGCTGAACCTCGATATCGATGCGGCGCGCCGTCTCCTCGGAGTAATCCTGATGATCGGCGTAATCGCGACCGAGGAACACCTGATGTTGCGCCTCGCCAAACACTTGCGTGCCCAGCTCCTCGCTCATGCCCAGGCGCGTGACCATCTCGCGCGCCATCTTGGTTGCGCGCTCCAGATCGTTGCTCGCGCCCGACGTAATGTCATCGCACATGAGCTCCTCGGCAACGCGACCGCCCAAGAACACGGCGAGCTCGTCGAGCATCTCGTTCTTGGTCTTGAGGAAGTGGTCCTCCTGCGGAAGCTGCAGTGTGTAGCCCAGCGCCTGGCCACGGCTGACGATCGAGATCTTGTGAACCGGATCGGAATGCTCCAAGATGTGGCCCACCAGGGCGTGACCGCTCTCGTGGTAGGCAATCGTGGTGCGCTCGGCCTCGGTCATCACGCGACCCTTGCGCTGCGGTCCGGCAATCACGCGCTCCATCGATTCCTCGACCTCGTCCATCGAGATCACGGAACGATGGCGGCGGGCAGCCAGCAGCGCAGACTCGTTGAGCAGGTTCGCCAAATCGGCGCCAGTAAAGCCAACGGTCATCTGGGCGAGCTTCTCAAACTTAACGTCCTCGTCCATCGGCTTGTTCTCGGCATGCACGCGCAAGATCTGCTCGCGCCCCTTCACATCCGGACAGTCGACCGTAACCTGACGGTCAAAACGGCCGGGACGCAGCAATGCCGGATCCAGGATGTCAGGACGGTTGGTCGCAGCGATCAGGATGACCGACTCGCTTTCCTCAAAACCGTCCATCTCGACCAGCAGCTGGTTGAGCGTCTGCTCGCGCTCGTCGTGGCCGCCGCCCAAGCCGGCTCCGCGCTGACGTCCCACGGCATCGATCTCATCGATGAAGATGATCGACGGGGCCTGGGACTTGGCCTCCTTAAAGAGGTCACGCACACGGCTGGCGCCGACACCTACGAACATCTCGACAAAGTCGGAACCCGAGATGCTAAAGAACGGCACGCCCGCCTCGCCGGCAACGGCCTTGGCCAGCAGCGTTTTACCGGTGCCCGGAGGGCCAACCAGCAACACGCCACGCGGGATCTTGGCGCCCAGCTTGCGATAGCGATCCGGATCGCTCAAAAAGTCACGGATCTCCTCGAGCTCCTCGACTGCCTCGTCCACGCCGGCAACGTCTTCAAACTTGACCTTGGGGCGTGTGGCCTCGTTGGTCTTGGCGTTGGTCTTGCCAAACTGCATGTTCCTGTTGTTGGCGCCCATCATCTGGCGCATAAAGTAGAACATGATAGCGATCAGGGCGATCGTCGGAAGCACGCTCATCGCCAAGTCGCCCCAAAAATCGGGATCGTTGGTGTTGACGATGTACTTAGTATCGGGGTGCTCCGCCATAAGCTCGGCAAGCGAATCGGAGCCGACATAGGTCGAGGAGAAGCTCTTGAGCTCGCTCGTATCGCCCTTGTCCTTCTTCGTCTTCCAGTAATGACCCGTCACGCTTCCGTCTTGAACCGTATAGGTCAGATCTTCGACGCGATCCTGCTTGATGGCACTCACCATCTCGCTCGTCGCGAGCTTAACGGTATTGCTGGAATTGGCAAAGCCGGAGCCCATGTTAAAGAAGGCGTAGCCCAGGAGCGCGCAAGCCAAAATAAAATACAGCCAGCCCGTACGCGTGGGCTTCTTGCCTCCGGGCACCCCCGGGATCTTAGGCTCCCGGGGAGTCTGGGAATTGTTATCGTTACGGTCGTCGGGCATCTTACGAATAAACCTCCGGTTTCAAAATGCCCAGATACGGAAGGTTACGATAGCGCTCGGCATAGTCGAGGCCGTAGCCCACCACAAAGGCATCGGGGCAATGGGTTCCAACATACTTGGGCGTGATGGCCGAGGTACGGTCCTCAACGTCCTTCCACAGGAAGGCGGCGACCTCCAGAGAAGCGGGCTTGCGGCTCTCGAGGTTCTTCATCAGATACTTGAGCGTCAGGCCCGAGTCCAGAATGTCCTCGACGATCAGCACGTCGCGACCGCGGATGTCGATATCCAGGTCCTTAATGATACGCACGATACCCGAGGACTTCACACCGTCGCCATAGCTCGAAACAGCCATGAAATCGATGTTGGTCGGCAGCTCGATCTTGCGCATCAGGTCGCCCATAAAGACCACGGCGCCGCGCAGGACCGCAATCAGCACCAGATCCTTACCCGCGTAGTCGCGAGTAATCTGCTCGCCTAGGCGAGAGACGATACCGTCGATATCCTCCTGCGTAAACAGAACCTTCTCGATATCCGGATGTTGAGAAGCCATGACAACCCTTTCTTGTGCTTATCGCCCACACACCGCCGTATGGACGCGAACTTCACATTCTAGCAGCGCACGGGGTATATTTTCCAGCCCATACGCCATCAGCGCGGGAATACCGTCAACGTCGCACAGAATAGCTGACGTGGAACGCTATTCCGCATCGACCACACGAAGCAGATACGCCACGCGCGTTGCGGCCGTGCATTTAAAACGCTCGTCTGTGCGAACGCCTGCGACCCATACCACGGCACCTCCCGGAGCCGTTCTCAGCACAGGAACGCCTGCGCGCTCAGAGACGGGAATACGAGCCTCGTTGAGCAGGTCGGACACCTTCTTACTTCGCCCACTCATGCCCAACGGACACATCACATCCCCCGGCACGGGACCGTCTACCCACAGACGCGCCAAACGCGCCTCGGCGGGAATCTCCCCGCGCGAGCCGGCGAGCATCCGTTCGCTATCGCGATCGGCAAAGCCCAGCGCCGCGGCATCCACCATAGCGGCCACCCCTCCGGCACCCGCGAGTTCACGGGCACGGCGCACAATATCGCACCCCGGCTCGACGGCCATCGTCTCTGCCACCAGGATGCGGCCCGCCCCCAGCGGCAATCGACCGGGAATGGTGACCCAATCGGCAACTAACCCCTCGCGCGCCGCCGGGGCCTTGATTGACAGCATGCCAAACTCCACGCGCGCATCGATTCCCGCCGGCAGCGTGACCGAACCCGAGCCTTCGGCGACACAGGCGAGCACGCGCTCCACATGCCGCATCTCCGGGCGAGCGTCGGGGTCGATACGCTTAATTGCCAGTCGCACCATGCGCCGAGCAATCACCACCTCGGCCGCGGCCAGTCGGCGAGCGTCAAGGACCAGTGCACCCGCCGCCTCCTTACGCAGGCAGCTTCGAAACGCCTGCGCGGAAAGCTGGGAAAGAAAGGCGTCCTCATCGCCTAAGATCTCGCAGGCGGCGCCAATCGTCTTACAGACGCTCGCGTTGCGCTGCGCCACCACCGGCATCACCCGATGGCGCACGTAGTTACGCAAGTACGACACGTCCTCGTTGCTCTCGTCCTCTCGCCACGGCTGACCATGCACCTGCAGATAGCCCACGAGCTCATCATGAGTCAGGTCGAGCAAGGGACGCACCACGATATTCCTCCGGCGAGGAATGCTCGATAGACCAGCGGGCCCCGAACCCTTAATCGCGTTCATCAAAAACGTTTCCGCGCGATCCGAAGACGTGTGCGCGGTGCAGATACGAGCCGCCGTTCGCGGTGCCCCCGTCTGGGCGCAGAGCTCGCGGACATACCTCCGCGCCGCGGCATAGCGCACCTCGCGGGCAGCCGCCTCGATATTGCCCGATTCATCATCAAAATAGGCATGCTCAACACACAGCGGCAAGCCATATTGTGCGCATAGGCCGCGCACAAAGGCCTCGTCGCCATCGGATGCCTCACCGCGCAGATGATGGTTCACATGCAGCACGTGCAGTCGCTCGCGCGCGATGGGAGCTACACCACGCCCATCCTGAATATCCAACTTTGATGTGCACGCCATAAGGAGCAAAGCCGTCGAGTCCGCACCACCTGATACCATGAGCACCACGGGGGCAGCCGTCTGCCGCGTTGCCAGAGCTTTATCATCAGCCCACGATGCAGCATGGTGTCCATAATGCTGAGATACCGTTGGCATTTGCTTCCTCCTCTATTCGTTCGCACCCATTGTATCCTTTGGAATCTTATGTCTCGTCTGCACCTTCATATCCTTGGCAGCGGCTCAAAAGGCAACTGCGCGCTCATCGAAGGCCCCCGGGGGCTCATCATGATTGACGACGGTCTTTCTCGCCGCGAGACATTAAAGCGCATGGCAGAACTGGGACTCTCGGCAGACAACGTCTCGGCTCTTCTCATTACGCATGAGCATAGCGATCACATCAAAGGTCTCGATGTCTGGTGCAAGCATTGGCACGGCCCCCTCTTTGCCAGCAGGAGCACACTTTCGAGCAAAGAAAATCTTTCGCATATGCCTGTCGAGGAATTCGATCCCGGTGACACCCTATCCATTGCCGGCATCCACGTGCAAACCTACTCAACATCACACGATGTCATCAATCCAGTCGGCTTTCGATTCGACGCCCCCGAAGATTCCATTGGCTTTGCCACCGACACCGGAGAGCTATCGAGCCAGGCCATGAACACCCTCAAAGATTGTCGAGTCCTCGCGCTCGAAAGCAACCACGATGTGACCATGCTGCGCGAGGGAGAATATCCCCGCTTTCTTCAGGAGCGCATCCTATCTACAAAAGGGCATCTGTCCAACGATCAGGCCGCCGAAGCCGCACGCGAGCTTGTTACCGATCGCACCGAACAGCTCATTGCCATGCATATCAGCCAAGATAACAATCGCCCGAGTCTTACCGTCAAAAGCTATGCCAAAGCTCTAGCCGCAACCCTGGATGACGAGGTCGGCAGCTCCGCCACCCTTCTCCAAGGATCGCGAAATCTCTCGATACGCCCCGCAAGCCAGTATCGGCCAGCAACCATTCAATAGACTGTCCTAGACAGCAAAAGGGGCCGGGAATCGCTTCCCAGCCCCTTTTGTTATCTTTTAATAGCGCAGAACACCAACGAAGTTAGTCGATGGAGATCTTCGTAACGTTCTTCTTCTCGACGATCTTGGGAACCGTAACGGTCAGGATGCCGTCGGCGTACTTAGCCGAGAGACCCTCGCTCGAAGCATCCTTGAGATACACACCACGCGTCGCGCTGTACGAGCTGAACTCCTTCTGCAGGAAGTTCTTACCCTCGTTCTCCTCGTCTTCCTCGACATTCACGCTAATGGAGAGACGGCCCTCGTTAAGCTCGACATCGATATCGTCCTTGGCGACACCGGTCAGATAAGCCTTGACCTCATAGCCATCGCCCTTATCCTCAACGTCAACGGGGAACGCCTTAGAGGCAATCGAGCTGTTCGCTAGGTCGCTCATATCATCAAACAGATCGAACAGCGAGCTTGCAGAGGGACGAACGCCAAAAACCGAACGATAAGGAACCATGCTTGCCATGTTTACCACTCCTTTATAGGACTGCCGAGTCATCTTCCAGGTGACTGGGACTTCTTTTGACGCTCTTATATATGCCCACCCGGTGCTCATATATACATCGACTATAAAGTTTTTTGAGTCCAGTACTATAAGCATATCTAAGTGTGTAGCACTAAGGTTTTAGGAAGGTTAAGGTTCTTTGAACCAGAGCTTAAATACCGAGTATGTCCCCAGCTACAAATAACAAGGGGCTTACAATGAGCGCGTACACGTTGTTGGTAACGAGCTAAAGGGCATCATGGACGACCAAAACCAGAAAAATATGTATATGCCGACGCAGGGGGAAGAAACTTTCACGCAGCCGCCACGGTTCCATCGTCCCCACATCTCGCAAGAGCCCATTAATGATGCAGAGCCCGAGTATGTGACGAGAAATCGATATCAAACGCTCGAGGATGCCCAGACGGGACGTAAGCATATGGGCGTCGCATCGAGCGATCCCGTATATTTGAAAGATGCACCGTTATCAAAAAACAGCGCGATCAATGACGACCCCACGAAAACGCCCATAACTCAGCAGCAAAGAGGCCCTCGACCTAAGCAAACCTTAACGCATTCGGCTCGTTATCTCGAGACGCCAAAACAGGGAAAATCAATCTTCGTTTCGTCAAATAAACGACGCAAGCAGCATCGACTGACAATCCTGCTTTTGATCATTGTGGCCATAGCTGTTGCCCTTGTGATTCGATTTATTGTCTTTAAATAAAAGCTCATTACCCATAAGCCCAACCGGGTTACAGGTGAAATGCAACGACATTGTGAAGTGTAAACGCAAAAAAGGGGGAGGCCGCGAGGCCTCCCCCTTCTTCAAGTCGATCGACGGCTCGGTGCCGTCCACCGGTCAGCGGCGCCCTGGCCTCCCACGGGCTGACCCCGCAGTACTCTCGGCGCGATGGGGCTTAGCTTCCGGGTTCGGAACGGGACCGGGCGTGCCCCCCATGCTCTGGCCGCTGACCGGTGGGCGGCGCCCACCGTTACGGTGTCCGGTATCGCATACACGTGCCCTGGGGGCCGCATGGCGCATAGGAAAGATGACTCGGGGGCATCCTCGTGCCCGGACCGCGCGTGAGCGCTCAGTCCCGCGGGCCGCGAGGTGCGGTTCCGGAAGAGCTCGGGCGATTAGTGCGGCTCGGCTGAGGACGTCGCCGCCCTTGCACCTGCCGTCTATCGACCAGGTAGTCTACCTGGGCCCTTACCGGAAGGAGAACTAATCCCTGGAACGGCTT
>NZ_JBDGBA010000007.1:0-108355 GCF_040910185.1 Collinsella aerofaciens
TCGACGGGCTCGAGCAAGACAACCTTGGTGGCGCCGGCGTTTTTAGCAAGCTGCATCATGAGCAGACCGATCATGCCACCGCCGATAACGACAACTGTGCTGCCGGGCTTGATGTTGCACATATCGATGCCGTGCAGGCAGCAGGCGACGGGCTCGGTCATAGCGCCCTGCTCGAAGCTGGTGTGATCGCCCAACTTGTAGACTTGCTGCATATCGACGGAGCAGTACTCGGCAAAGCCGCCGTTAACGGTGGTGCCGTAACCGGTCATATGCTCGCAGTAGTGGTTGATTCCGTCGCGGCAGGGTTCGCAGCAGCCGCAGGGATGGTTTGGGTCGATGCACACGCGATCGCCCGGTTTAAAGCCAGCGACGTCGCTGCCCACGGCCTCGACAACGCCCGCAAACTCATGACCAAGGATCGTGGGCGGGGTAACGTCGGCCGCACCCTTGTCGCCTTCATAGATATGCACGTCGGTGCCGCAGACGCCGCAAGCTTTGACGTTGATCAGAACGTCGCGCCTGCCCACGGCCGGCTTTGCCGATTCCTCGACTCTGAGGTCGTGCTTTCCATAGAAGACCGCGCTTTTCATGGTGACTCCTTAACGTAGCGGTGAATGTTGTAATGAAGTATAGGTATGTCTATAGATATAGACAAGCACATCTAGACAAGTAGAAAAGAAAAATGAAATGCAGCCATCAGTTATATCAGATTTAACAGGCGAAATACTGGACATATACCGTTTACGGCCAATAATCAACCGTTTACCGACCGTAGTATTTATGCTAACTTGTCTAGATAAGTGATATGATAAAAATAGAAGCGCAAGAAGTCAGGGAAGCGGGCCCACCCGTCCTATTGCACGAGGTACACGCAAACGGCGCGTCTGCGGTCTCGAGTGAAGCCAAAACCGCAGTCGCTCCGAATGAAGAGAGGGGGATTCCCCGTCATGATGCAAAAGATACAACGTTTCGGCGGTGCAATGTACACGCCTGCAATTCTTTTCGCATTTTCCGGAATCGTCGTCGGCCTGGGTACGTTGTTTACCACCGAGGCGATCTTTGGCGAGATGGCCACTGCGGGCCATCTTTGGTTTGATTGCTGGAATGTGCTGCTCCAGGGTGGTTGGACGCTCTTTAACCAGATGCCGTTGCTGTTTTGCGTAGCGTTGCCAATCTCGCTCGCGAACAAGCAGAACGCTCGCTGCTGCATGGAGGCTTTGGCCATCTACCTTACCTTCAACTACTTTGTTAGCACAATCTTGGGGCAGTGGGGCCCTGTCTTTGGGGTCGACTACTCTGTCGAGGCGGGCAGCGGTACTGGTCTTGCCACTATCGCAAGCATCAAAACGCTTGATATGGGCATCATGGGCGCGCTCATTATCTCTGGTATCGCCACGATGCTGCATAATAAGTTCTTCGACACCGAGCTCCCCGAGTGGTTGGGCGTGTTCTCGGGTTCCGTGTTCATCTATATGATCGGTTTCTTCGTTATGGTTCCGGTCGCTCTTATCGCCTGCCTGGTGTGGCCGCATGTTCAGGCTGCTATCTCTGCCTTCCAGGGATTCATCCTTTCCGCCGGTACGTTTGGCGTGGGTGTCTTTGCTTTCTTCGAGCGCGTGCTGATCCCTACAGGCCTGCACCACTTTATCTATACGCCGTTCTATTACGACAACGCGGCGGTCAACGGCGGCATCTTTGCTGCTTGGGCCAATATCCTGCCCCAACTGGCTGCCGATCCGAGCATTGCTCTTAAGGATGCCGCACCCTGGGCTGCCTATACCTGCCCTGGTTGGACTAAGGTCTTCGGCTCGCTTGGCGTCGCCATTGCGTTTTATATGACCGCCAAACCCGAGCGCAAGCAGCGCGTCAAGGCTCTGCTGATCCCGGTCACCCTTACCGCTATGCTTTGCGGTATCACCGAGCCGCTTGACTTCACCTTCCTGTTCATCGCGCCCGGCCTGTTCGTCGTCCACTGCGTGCTCGGAGCGCTCGGCTGCATGGCTCAAAACCTCCTTGGCGTCGTGGGTATCTTCGACGGCGGCATCATCTCGATGCTCTCGTGGGACTGGCTGCCCCTTTGGGCCGCACACGGTCTGCAGTACGCCATCTCCATCCTTGTCGGTCTGTGCTTTACCGCTCTTTGGGTCGTGGTCTTCCGTTTCCTGATCGTCAAGTTCGACTTTAAGACCCCCGGTCGCGAGGATGACGATGTTGAGGTCGAGCTCAAGTCCAAGGCCGACTACAAGCAAAAGCAGGGCGGTGCTGCTGCTGGCAAATCGGTCGCCCAGAGTAAAGATGACGAGCGCTTGGTGCTTGCCGAGAACATCCTCGATCTGCTCGGTGGCACGGATAACATCATCGATGTAACTAACTGCGCTACCCGTCTGCGCGTTAACGTCAAGGACAAGAGCGTCGTTGCACCCGAGGCTTCCTTCAAGGCGATCGGTACGCATGGCTTGGTGGTCCAAGGTCAGTCAATCCAAGTCATCATCGGCCTTACCGTCCCGCAGGTTCGCGAGAAGTTCGAGAGTCTTCTGAAGTTCGAGAGTCTTCTGTAAACCATCGTCCATCGAAACAATCGGCCTTGCAGAGCCGGCATGCACCGCAAGGCCGATTCTAGAGATAAAAAACTCCACTTCTAGGTAACAATTCCAAACCGTACAGGCCGCGTGCGGGGATGGATTGAGCAAGCGGCCAGAATGAGGAGGACATCATGTCCAAGAAAAACTATGCCGTGACCATTGCCGGCGGTGGCTCTACCTTCACTCCGGGCATTGCCCTGATGCTGCTTGAGGAGCGCGACCGCTTCCCGGTCAACAAGGTGACCTTCTACGACAACAACGCCGAGCGTCAGGAGACCGTGGCCAAGGCCTGCGAGATCTACTTCCATGAGAACGCTCCCGAGGTTGAGTTCAACTACACCACCGACCCCGAGACCGCATTCACCGGGACCGACTTCGTCCTTGCTCACATCCGCGTCGGCCTGTATGCCATGCGTGAGCTCGACGAGAAGATTCCTCTCAAGTACGGCTGCGTTGGCCAAGAGACCTGCGGTGCCGGCGGTATCGCCTACGGCATGCGCTCCATCGGCGGCGTCATCGAGATCCTCGACTACATGGAGAAGTACAGTCCCAACGCCTGGATGCTCAACTACTCCAACCCCGCGGCCATCGTCGCCGAGGCCTGCCGCGTGCTGCGCCCCAACAGCCGCATCATCAACATCTGCGACATGCCGATCGACCTCATGGATAAGATGAGCCGTATGTGCGGCATCAAGGATCGTCGCGAGCTGCAGTATAGCTACTACGGCCTCAACCACTTTGGTTGGTGGAGCAAAATCTACGACAAGGATGGCAACGACCTCATGCCGAAGATTAAGGAGCACATGGCTAAGAACGGCTACCTGGACGGCATCGAGCACGAGGCCGGTAAGGAGCAGCATGTCGAGGAGAGCTGGATTCACACCTTCGGCAAGGCCAAGGATGTCTATGCTGTCGATCCCGAGACGATTCCCAATACCTACCTCAAGTATTACCTGTACCCGGACTATGTCGTCGAGACGTCTGACCCCAACTACACTCGCGCCAATGAGGTTATGGACGGCCGCGAGAAGAAGGTCTTTGGCGCTTGCCGCGACATCATCGCCAAGGGTACTGCCAAGGACGGCGGCTTTGAGCCCGACGTACACGCCAACTACATCGTCGACCTTGCCTGCGCGCTGGCCGAGAACACGCTCGAGCGCTTCCTGCTGATTGTCCCCAACGATGGTGCTGTGCCCAACTTCGACCCGACGGCCATGGTCGAGGTGCCTTGCATCGTCGGCTCCAACGGCTTTGAGAAGATTTGCCAGGGCCCGATCCCGCAGTTCCAGAAGGGCCTGATGGAGCAGCAGGTTTCCGTCGAGAAGCTCGTTGTCCAGGCTTGGGTCGAGGGCAGCTACCAGAAGCTCTGGCAGGCGCTCACGCTCTCCAAGACCATTCCTTCGGCAAGCGTTGCTAAGCAGATCCTGGACGAGCTCATCGAGGCCAACAAGGATTTCTGGCCCGAGCTTAAGTAAGGACTACTGTCTCGAACCCTCACGCATCTCTGCTTCATTTGCGCCGTCGTGGCGTCCGGATTCGCCCGGATGCTGCGGCGGCGCTATACTTATGCAGTTTGAAGTACCTGTACCAAAAGGAGCTGTCGTGTCCCTTTCCATCGGTATCGTGGGCCTGCCCAACGTGGGCAAGTCGACGTTGTTCACCGCGCTTACCAAAAAGACCGGCCTTGCCGCCAACTACCCGTTTGCCACGATCGACCCCAACGTGGGTATCGTCGATGTGCCCGATAGCCGCCTGCAAAAGCTCGCCGACATCGTTAACCCCGGCCGCATTGTGCCGGCTACGGTCGAGTTCGTCGACATCGCTGGCCTGGTGAAGGGTGCCAACGAGGGCGAGGGCCTGGGCAACCAGTTCTTGGCAAACATCCGCGAGACCGACGCCATCTGCGAGGTCGTGCGCTACTTTAAGGACCCCAACGTTATGCGTGAGGTGGGCCGCACGGGCGAGTTCGTCGACCCCGCCGGTGACGCCGACACCATCATGACCGAGCTCATCCTGGCCGACATGGGCACGCTCGAGAAACAACTGCCCAAGCTCGAGAAGGAGGCCAAGCGCGACAAGGAGCTCATGCCCAAGTTCGAGGTGGCCAAGCGCCTGCTCGCCTGGCTCAACGAGGGCAAGCGCGCCGCATCCATGGAGATGACCGACGAGGAGCGCGCTGCTGCCAAGGGCTTGTTCCTGCTTACTATGAAGCCCATCCTGTATGTGGCCAACGTAGACGAGGACATGCTCAACGAGGACCTGGCGCCCATCGACGGTGTCAAGCCGCTACCCATCTGCGCCAAGATCGAGGCCGAGCTTTCCGAGCTCGATCCCGAGGACGCCGCCGACTACCTGGAGAGCCTGGGCTTGGAGCAGCCCGGCCTGGACGTGCTCGCGCAAGCAGCCTACAAGCTGCTCGGCCTGCAGTCGTTCTTTACGGCTGGCGAGATGGAGGTCAAGGCCTGGACGGTTCGTCAGGGCGCGACCGCCCCGCAGGCCGCCGGCGTCATCCACACCGACTTTGAGCGCGGCTTTATTAAGGCCGAGGTTATTGGCTATGACGACTACATCGAGCTCGGCGGCGAGCAGGGCGCCAAGGCCGCCGGCAAGCTGCG
This sequence comes from Collinsella aerofaciens, assembly GCF_040910185.1. Classification (GTDB taxonomy): domain Bacteria; phylum Actinomycetota; class Coriobacteriia; order Coriobacteriales; family Coriobacteriaceae; genus Collinsella; species Collinsella aerofaciens_BF. The sequence continues at coordinate 5,198 of NZ_JBDGBA010000007.1, forward strand.
TATTGAGGGCAAGGACTATGTCATGGCCGATGGCGACGTCGTGCACTTCCGCTTTAACGTGTAAGGACGACGCATATGTTTAAATATGGCAAAAAAGCTGGCTACATGGGTATTGCGCTGCTCGTACTTGCGGTGATTCCGCTGGTGGTTGCAGCGTTTGTGATCCCCAACATTGGCCCCGAGGTGGCAACGAAGTTTAACGCAGCCGGCGAGGTGACGCGCTGGGGTAAGAGCTACGAGCTGCTGGCACTGCCGGTGCTCAACCTGCTGCTGAGCGTGGCGACGTACTTTACGGCGGGACGCCAGGCAAAGAACAACGAGGACTCCGCTGTGATGGCACGTCTTGCGTGCGAGCGCTACCTGCGCAACGGCTGCATCACGGGCGTGTTCCTCAATGTAATCAACGTCTACTTTATGTATTCGGCGATTACTGGAACGGGCTTTGGCTTTGGTTTCTAGCTTGTCCTTTTAGGCAACGAGCCTGCACACATATTCAATGGCTGCTGCGAGGCCGCCGCTCGATCGTGGTTTAAAGACCATGTCGGCGGCGGCCTCGTTTTCGTATCCGGCGCCGCGAAGGGCAAGTGCGATACCGGCTTCCAGGAGAAGGGGCAGACCTCGTTGGCTGGTTGCGATTACGGCAGCCTGCTTGAGCGAGCAGCTGTGCGCTTGGCATTGGATGGCAAGTTCACCTTGCGCCGGGCAAGGGACCAGAACGGCGGCGACGCGACTTGATAGCAATGCAAATGCTGTGCGCTCATCGGGCGAAAGGCATTCTGCTTCAACGACGACGAGCTCGGGCGGTGCGCTGTTTGTGCGAGGCGTGGCTCGGTACATGCGGACCGAAGAACCCGACATAGAAAACTCCTGTGTATTCGGCAAAACGTAAATTATAGTTTACGTTTATGTTCGGCTCCATTTCAAACTCGGCTGCATGGACGAACGTGCGAAACAGATTCTTGGCAGGCGGGTCGAAGAGACACGCAGGGACCTTGGTATCTCCAAGGTTGATTTTTGTGTGGCGACAGGAATCAGCCGACCCTACCTCGACCGAATCGAAGATGGGACGGCAAATTTCACGCTCAAGGTTCTATTTAAGATCGCGCCCGCACTCGGCATGACGGTGTCAGAACTTCTCGAGGGCATCGAATAGGGCGATTCCCGCTGCTAATTGACGCTCTTTGGGCGGGTCCCCCTGGTTGCGATGTGCAAAATCGCGAGTATTCAGCACCTGTTCAGCCGTAGATGGTAGCTCGGGCGGCTGGCTTTGCTTTTTTGACAGTAGTTAATCCACACACTTAATAAAAATGTGGAATAAATATTTACTAGACGGCCTCTTCGCCCTAAAAGTTCGTCTAACAGTCGGCCGATTCTATGCCTCCGGCGGAGAAATTGCAGAATACTCCGATTTTTGCACGGCCCGAGGGGGACCACCTGTCGTTTGAGGCTGCGATAAGTGGAACTGCCTTAGGAATTACGCCATCGGGATGCGATCGTGGTTGACTTGGCTGTAAAACAGGCGCTGAATCTCTGCCGCATCACGTGACTGGCCGAGTGCCCACATGGTCTTGGCCACGAGCGTCTCGGTGGTCATGTCGTCGCCGCACAGAATGCCCGGATGATCGGCGTAAGCACGGCCGACCTCATAAACGCCCAGATCGAGGCCCTCTTCGGGGACCTGCGTGGTCATAACGACGGTGCGGCCCGAATCGACCCAGCGGAAAATCGCCTCTTGGAACGACTCGCCCGACTCACCAAATTCGGGGATACCGCCAATGCCAAAGGTCTCCAGAATCACGGCGTCGTAGCTATCGGCAAGGGCGTCGAGGATGCCCGGGTTTACGCCGGGCGTAAGCTTAAGTACAAATACGCGCGGGTCGATGCTGTCGTAGAAACGCACCGGGTTTTCGCCCTGATGCGTGCCGTGAAGCCCGTTGCGCACGATGCGGTCGTTGCGGATGTAGGCAATGGGCGGATAGTTGACGCTAATGAACGCATTAAAGCTCATGGTGCGCTGCTTACGGGCGCGCGTGCCGGCAATGGCCACGCCGCCAAAAACGATCGAGACGTCGTGCGAATGCTCATCGAGCGCATAGAGCAGGCTCTGGTACAGGTTGAGCTTGGCGTCGGTAAAGGGATTGCCCATGGGCTTTTGCGAGCCGGTGAGCACGATGGGCTTGGGGCTGTCCTGAATCAGGTAGGAAAGCGCTGCCGCGGTGTAGCTCATGGTGTCGGTGCCGTGCATGATCACGAAGCCGTCGTGGTCGGCATAACCCTCGACAATGACGTCGCGGATGCGCATCCAGTCGCTCGGGCGCATATTGGTGCTGTCGATGTTCATGGGCTGCACCACGTCGAGCTCGCAGAGGCCCGAGATCTCGGGGACACTCTGGGCGAGCTCCTCACCGGTCAGGGCGGGGGAGAGGCCGTTGCCGTCCTCGGTCGATGCGATGGTGCCGCCCGTGGCGATGAGAAGGATGCGCTTCATGCTGGTATTCCTATCGTATTTGCCGCCGCAGAGGCGGAGTCGTTCGGCAGTATTGTGGCACAGGGCGTACAATGTTCAAACGTATTACATCATCTGTAACGTTTGGTAACACTTCAATTGCCGTCAAATAGGGACCCAGGTCGTGCGTTTGCCGTGCGCTGATGGCTGCGAGGGACGAGAAACCCCATATAACGTGTACACTATGAAAGTTATTCTCGTTTATTCGCGCGGGTGGGCACCGGCTCCCCGCCAACAAGAGGGGGAACCATGGATCAAAAGGCTTCCGCAAAGGTCCTCGTACTCGACTTTGGTGCGCAGTACGGTCAGCTCATTGCCCGTCGCGTCCGCGACCTCAACGTGTATTCCGAGATTGTCCCCTGCGACATCTCGGCCGACGAGATTCGCGAGATGAACGCCTCTGCGCTCATCCTTTCCGGCGGCCCGGCTTCTGTGTATGCCGAGGACGCTCCGTCCATCGATCCTGCCATCTTTGACCTGGGCCTTCCCGTCCTGGGCTTTTGCTACGGCCATCAGATCACGGCCGTGACGCTCGGCGGCAAGGTCGGCCACTCCGAGGTGGGCGAGTATGGCCGCGCCACCATCACGCGCACGGCTGGTGCCAAGCTCTTTAACTCTACGCCCATGGAGCAGACCGTGTGGATGAGCCACCGCGACGCCGTTTCCGAGGTGCCCGAGGGCTTTACCGTTACCGCCAGCACCGACGTGTGCCCGGTTGCCGCCATGGAGTGCGTCGAGCGCAAGATTTTCACCACGCAGTTCCACCCCGAGGTCAAGCACTCCGAGTACGGTCAGCAGCTGCTGAGCAACTTCCTGTTTGAGATCTGCGGCCTGGAGCCCAACTGGAGCATGGACAACCTGGTCGAGACCATGACGGCTGAGTTCCGCGAGAAGGTCGGCAACGACCGCGTGATTCTGGCCCTGTCCGGCGGCGTCGACTCCTCCGTCGTGGCTGCGCTGGGCGCCCGCGCCGTGGGCAAGCAGATGACCTGCGTGTTCATCAACCACGGCCTGCTGCGCAAGGGCGAGCCCGAGCAGGTGGAGGAGGTCTTCACCAAGCAATTTGACGTCGACTTTATCCACGTTCATGCCGAGGACCGCTACGCCGAGCTTCTGGCCGGCGTGACCGAGCCCGAGGAGAAGCGCCGTATCATCGGTACGCAGTTCTGGAAAGAGTTCTTCGCCGTGGCGCAGCAGCTCGAGACCGACGGCAAGCCGGTCAAGTACCTGGCTCAGGGCACTATCTACCCCGACATCATCGAGTCCGGCGCTCGCAAGACGGGCGGCAAGACGGCCACCATCAAGAGCCACCACAACCTGATCCCGTTCCCCGAGGGCGTGCACTTCGACCTCATTGAGCCGCTCGACCACTTCTTTAAGGACGAGGTCCGCGCGCTTGGTCTGGCGCTGGGCCTGCCGGGTCACATCGTGTTCCGTCAGCCCTTCCCGGGCCCGGGCCTGGCCATCCGCATCATCGGCGCGGTCGACAAGGAGAAGCTCGAGATCCTCAAGAACGCCGATGCCATCGTGCGCGAGGAGCTCGACGCCTACAACCAGCGTCTGTTTGAGCAGACCGGCGAGCGCAACTCCGAGCACAGCTGCTGGCAGTATTTCGCGGTCCTGCCTGACATCAAGTCCGTTGGCGTTATGGGCGACGAGCGCACCTACCAGCGCCCGATCATCTTGCGTGCCGTCGAGTCCAGCGATGCCATGACCGCCGACTGGGCCAAGCTGCCCTATGACGTACTGGCCCGCATCTCTGGCCGCATCGTTGCCGAGGTTCCTGGCGCCAACCGCGTGTGCTACGACATCACGTCCAAGCCGCCCGCGACCATCGAGTGGGAATAAACGATATTCGTTGATTTCAAGCCTCTGACCTGCGAAAACAGGTCGGGGGCTTCTTATTTTGCAACCTCTGTGCAACCTTTGCGGTTTCGCGCCCCGTGAACAGGGGACGTAGCGCTGTTCACGTCTGGGCCCATGTCGGCACCGATCAATGCCCGCGCTGCTTCTGCTTGCGCTTCAGCTTCCGCTGCTCGAAGCACGTCGCCCGGGGTTCCTCGCCAGAGGAGAGCTGACCGTTCCTTGCGAAACCGCGAGACCAGCTATATCCGCTTGCTGCGGGGTTGCTTGAGCCAGTTCCTCTTGAAAGAGCCTATACCTCCGAAGAACTTGTTGTATGTCTCACCGTTCTCCTTGGCCTCGCACTTGACCAAGGCAAGTTCGATGGTGCAGAGGTAATCCGCCACTTGCTCGAGGCGGTAGTCGGTCATCGAGGTCTTGCGGCGTCGGACGACCCCTTTTGAGAGGACCTTGCCCACCGAGCCGTCTCGCCCACGGAACAGAAGGAGCGCATCCTCGCGACCTTCGGCGACCTGTGCTGCGAGATGGAGGGCTGCACCATCGCGCAGGGCCCTTTCCAAAGCGAAGTGTCGAGCCGAAGTGTTGAGCGTCGGCCCTGAATGTTCAATGGCCGTTGTTTTCTGCCCCTCAAGTGGTGGACTTTTCCTCGGAGCTGTTGATTCCCCCACGCGCCCCCTTCCGTTCTCTGTTCTCCCCTTATACTCCTTGTACGAGGAGGTAAGAAGTCATGGACAAGACCACACAGGACAGCTTGGCAAAGAAACCCGTCGACATGAGGGACAGGATTCTCGAGCATCTCGAGGCCCTCACCTCCGCCGTCTCGCTCGACGACCTTGCCCGTCTGTCCACCTCCGACATCGCCGAGACGCTCATCATCTCCAGGAGCCTGGCGAGCCAGTACCTCAACGACCTTGTTCGCGCCGGTCTTGTGGTTAAGGTGGCGGGCAGGCCTGTCCGTTATTTTCATCGCCGCGCGTTCCAGAAGCGTTTTCAGGTAAAGCTCTCTGCAAGCGAGTACGCCTCGCTCGCCGACCTCATCCAGGCGACGGGAATCGCCGATCACCGCGACTTCGCGCGTGCCGTGGGCTTCGACATGAGCCTCAGCTCCGTTGTCGAGCAGTGCAAGGCTGCGGTTCAGTACCCTCCGTTTGGCCTGCCCATCCTCTTGAGCGGCGGCGTGGGTGTCGGTAAGTCTTTCCTTTCTCGCCTTGTGTACGAGTACGGCAAGAACCAGGGCTTGCTGTCCCGCGACTCCTCCTATGTGCGCATCGACTGCGCCGGGGTCCCGGACGCCGCCTCGTTCAACGGGCTTCTTGACGAGTCGATCGCGAAAGCGCGCGGGGGTGTGGTCTTTGTCAACGGCATCGAGGCACTCTCTCCCTCTGCGATGGAGCACTGCCTTGCGACGGCCCTCGGGCTCGATGCCTCCCAGGATGCGCCGCGCGCTCGCCTCGTTCTTTCGACGACGCTTTCCGCCGATGACCTGAAGGTTTCCTCGGCCTACAGCAAAATGCCCATCTGTGCCCGCGTCCCCTCACTCAAGGAGCGGACCCCCGAGGAGCGCGAGGATCTCATCTTGAGCTTCCTGCGCAGCGAGGGGTGCCGAATCGGTTCTGATGTGAAGATCAGCCGCGGCGCATACCGCTGCCTCGTGAACGCGGACTTTTCCGATAACATCGCCGGCTTGCGCGCCTGCGTGACGAACTGCTGCGCCAAAGCGTTCCTCAATCGCGAGGGCGACTACGTCGTCGTTCGCCCGTATCTTCTTCCCAGCGGGCTCCTCTCCTCCGCGCAGATCGATCAACAGCCCGACGATGGCGTTCTGATCGACGCGTCCCTGGATGCCGCCGAGAGCACAGGGCCGGTCGAGCAGGCGCTCGATGCCCTGTGCTCTCTCGATGAGCGATTCTGCGCCGGGGAGCTCTCTGTCTCCGAGCTCGTCTCGCAAGCTGTCTCCGCTGTGCGCGGCGTTGAGGATCACTTGATCTTCGGCCGCGGCGTTGCCTCCTCGAGGTCGCGCGCCTTCGAGCGCATCGTGGGCGCGGTCCTTGCCGACGCAGGCTCTTCTTATGGCATCGAGCTTTCGAGGAAGGTCGCTTTTCTGCTGGCCCAGGAGATTTGCCTGCAGTTGTGGCCGGGCATCGGCCTGGCTAAGCGAAAGTCTGCCTGTGCGGAGCAAATCTCCCATCTCCTCGGTGCCGTGACCTCCGAATTACCGTTTGCCTCGAGCGTCTCCGATCAGGTCGCCGCAGACGTGGAAGGGGCGCTGGGAATCTCGCTCGATCACTTCACGAAGACGCTTCTGACGCTGTGCGTCGCATCGGAGTCTCGCGACGCGAAGGCCCTTCGGACGCTCTGCGTCATCTTGTCCCACGGCTACTCGACGGCGACGAGCATCGCCGACGCGGCGAACCGTATGCTCGGCATGCATGTGTACGAGGCGGTCGACATGCCCTACGACCAGCAGCTGAAGGACATCGTCGGTCCGCTCCAGCGCCTCGTCGACCGCCATTCCTACTGCACCGGGGTCGTGTTCCTCGTCGACATGGGCTCCTTGGAGGAGGCCTATAAGGCCCTCGAGAACGTTACCGACTCCACTATCGGCGTGGTGAACAACGTCTCTACCGGTCTTGCGCTCGAGATCGGGGTCGGGCTGCTCGGCGGCAAGTCCATCGCCGAGGTTCTTGGCGATGCGACCGCCGCGTGCGTGACGCACTGCAAGGTGATCGAGCGCGTCAACCGTGAGGACGCCATCGTCTTCTGCTCCGAGTCCGGGGTCGACGCCGCGGAGAGGATACGCCAGCTCGTCTCGCAGAGCCTCCCGCGCACCATAGGCGCGCGCCTGCTCACGAGGCCCTTCAAGCAGCTCGTCGCGAACGGGTCGAACGACGCCGTTTTCTCCGAGCACCGCGTCTGCGCCGTCATCGGCACGGGAGACCCCGGGGTCGCCTCCGTCCCCTTCGTCGCCCTCGAGGACATCATGTCGACGGCGTCCGCCTCTAAGGTCGATGCCGTGTTCGGCAGGTGGCTTGACGCTTCCGAGCTCTCTTCTTTCCACGAGAAGCTGCTCTCGAACATGACGCTGCAGAACGTCATCCGCTCCATCACCATCCTCGACCCGGAGCGGCTATTCCACGAGATCGAGAGCGCCGTGCACGAGCTTCAGCGCAGGACAGGCGAGAAGATCGGCAGCAACGCCATCATTGGGCTCTACGTCCACCTCTGCTGTCTCGTCGAGCGCCTTGTTACCAGAAACCCCATTGAGACCTACGTTGGCCAGGACCGCTTCGAGGAGGAGCGTGCCGATTTCATCGAGTCCTTCAGGCAGAGCTTCTCGAGCATCTCGACGCGCTATCGCGTAGAGGTTCCCGTAAGCGAGATCGCATATGTCTTCGACTACATAAGCGTGAGCGCCGCCCCGGCGCGAGAAGAGCGCCTCGGCTCCTCGGACCTCCTGCTCGACGAGTGACCTTCCCCGCGCCGCCGCAAGCTGACCGCGCGTCCTCAATAATTCGATAACCCCTTGCCCGGCGCGAATCCGGATAGCGCCGAGGCAGTACCGAACGTAAAACTTCATTTGATAGGAGCAAACATGAGTGTTGTTATGGCACGAATCGACAATCGCCTGCTTCACGGCATCATCGTGACGCAGTGGGCCCCGGTGTCGGGCGCGACCCGAGTCATGGTCATCGACGACAAGGTCGCCGGCGACGAGGTCCTGAAGTCCACTATGAGGATGGCGCGCCCCGCGGGCATGGCCGTCTCGATCATCTCCGAGCAGACCGCGCTCAAGAACTTCGCGGCGGGCAAGTACGACCGCGAGAAGGTCTTTGTCATCGCCAAGGAGCCCGAGACGATCCTTCACCTGGTCGAGTCGGGCATCGAGCTCCCGTCGCTGATCGTCGGCGGCTCGCTCGTCAAGGAGGGCGGCGTCCAGCTCACCCAGCGCGCCTATGCCTCCGCCGAGAACGTCCAGAGCTACAAGGCGCTCATCGCCCGCGGCGTCAAGGTGACGGCACAGTTCGTGCCCGCCGACAAGCCCGTCTCCGTCGCCGACCTCATCTAAGGAGGGATCATGGTCAACTTCACTATCCTGCAGGTCGTCCTTTTGACCCTGCTGGCCTTCATCAAGCACGTGGACTACTACGGCATCCCGATGATCTTCGTCAACTATGCCGTCTTCTGGGGCCTTATCACCGGCGTCGTCATGGGCGACTGGCAGACCGGCCTCGTCATCGGCGGCACCATCCAGCTCATGCAGCTCGGCGTCGCGGGCTTCGGCGGCTCGTCGATTCCCGACTACGGCACGATGGCCATCATCGCCACCGCCTACGGCGTGACCCTGGGCGCGGACACGGGCCTCGCCATCGGCCTGCCGGTCGGCATGCTCGGCATCCAGCTCGACGTCATCGTCAAGATCCTCAACGGCTTCGTCGTCGAGAAGTCCCAGAAGTTCTGCAACGAGGGCAAGTTCAATCAGATGAACGCCATCCTGTGGGTCTGCCCCGCGCTCTTCGGCCTGTGCGCCGCCCTGCCCGTCTTTGTCTCCGTGACGCTCGGCCAGCCCGCCGTCAACTGGCTCCTCGAGGTCATGCCCCAGTGGTTCCTCTCCGGCCTCACCCTCGCCGGCAAGATGCTCCCGGCCATCGGTATCGCCATGCTGCTCCGCTACATGCCCACCGGCAAGTACTTCCAGTACCTGCTCGCCGGCTTCTTCCTCTCGGCCTTCCTGAACGTGCCCATCATCGGCGCCGCCATCGTCGGCGTTGCCCTCGCGATCGCGTTCTACCAGCGTGCCGAGAGGGACACCGAGCTCGCCGCCCACGCTTCCGCAGACGCCTTCATCGGAGAGGATGAGTAACCATGGAAAACGAGAACATCACCGCCGTCGCCGAGGGCAAGCCCTCCGGCTACAAGGTCACCAAGAAGGACCTGCGCAACGCGAACTGGCGCTGGCTCATGAGCGTGTGCACCTTCAACTACCAGACCCAGCAGGGCGCCTCAGTCGCCTACGCCCTCTCGCCGGTCCTGAGGAAGATCTACACGAACGACGAGGACTATAAGCAAGCGCTCAACAACCACTTCCGCTACTACAATACCCAGCCTTGGCTCGCCGCCATCATCCTCGGCGCCTGCGTGGCCATGGAGGAACGCGACGGCCTAGCGGCGGCGGACGCCGTCCAAGACCTGAAGATCGGCACCATGGGACCGCTCGCCGGCGTCGGCGACTCCCTGCTCATGACCATGATCCCGACCATCATGGGCTCCATCGCCGCCTACATGGCCATCGAGGGCAACCCCGTGGGAGCCGGCATCTGGTTCGCGCTCATCCTGGCCATCTTCTGGGTCCGCATGCACGCCCTCGAGTTCGGCTACAAGCAGGGCGTGAAGCTCGTCACCGACTTCAGCGAGAAGCTTCCCAACCTCACTGCCGCCGCCTCCGTGCTCGGCCTCACCGTGGTCGGCTGCCTCATCGCCTCGGTCATCGGCGTCACCTGCCCGATTAGCTTCAGCTTCGGCGACGTCTCGATGGAGATTCAGCCGCTGCTCGACAAGATCCTGCCTGCCATGATCCCCGCCGCCATCACGGGAAGCGCGTATTACCTTCTTACCAAGAAGAACGCGAGCATGACGGTCCTCATCCTCGTGGTGATCGTCCTCGCGATGGTCGCCTCCGCCGCTGGCATCCTCGCTTAGCTTCGACCCAAGAGATTGGTGAATCAATGAGAAAGATAGTTGTGGCGAGCCATTCCCTTCTCGCCCAGGGCTTCAAGGACACCCTCGAGTTCCTTACGGGTAAGAGCGACGCCGTCAACGCCGTGTGCGCCTACGTGAACGACAACGGCGAGGGGCTCGACGCGGCGGTCGAGGCGGCTCTTTCGGGCACTGACGAGGTCGTCGTCCTCACCGACGCGCTCGGCGGCAGCGTGAACCAGCGCTTCTCCCGCTTCGCCTCCGACCGGATCCACGTGATCGCGGGTGTCAACCTCCCGCTCGCCATGACGGTCGCGCTCGCGCGCCCCGACGAGAAACTCGACTTCGACGCCCTCGTCGACGAGGCGCGCCAGCAGATCGTCTACGTGAACGGTGCCAGTTCCGCCGAGTGCGAAGACGACGAATAGAGGAGGTCGACGATGAGAGAGTTCCTTAAGGACGTGTGGATGCACGGCGGTGAGGAAAGCCGCGCCATCACCCCCGAGAACATCACGGGCGAGAAGGGCCGTGCCGCCATGTCGGCCAGCCACCTCGGCGTCGGCCGCAAGGGCTCGTGCTGCGTGCCCCTTGAGTCCGGCGAGACCATCACGCTCGCGGACATCGAGGGCCCCGGCATCATCCGCCACATCTGGATGACCGTCCCCGACAAGACCGCCGCCGGCAGCTTCGTCATGCGCGACCTCGTGCTGCGCTTCTACTGGGACGACGAGGAGACCCCCTCGGTCGAGTGCCCTGTCGGCGACTTCTTCTGCAACGGCTTCGGTGAGCGCGCCATCGTCAACTCGATGCCCATCTGCGTGAACCCGACGGGCGGCATGAACTGCTACTTCGAGATGCCTTTCAGGAAGCACGCCAAGGTCACGCTTACGAGCGAGCACCCCGGGTTCATTAAGTACATCTTCTACACGTTCAACTACGCGCTCACCGACGTGCCGGACGACGCCATGTACTTCCACGCCCGTTTTAACCGCGAGCGCAGCACCCGCAGGGGCGTCGACTACACCGTGCTCGACGGCGTGCGCGGTAAGGGCTACTACGTCGGCACCTACATGGCCCTGTGCGCCCTGGAGCGCTATTGGTGGGGCGAGGGCGAGATGAAGTTCTTCCTCGACGGCGACGAGGAGTTCCCCACGGTCACCTCGACGGGAGCCGAGGACTACTTCGGCGGTGCCTGGGCCTTCCTCGACAGGCCGCCCCACGCGCTGCCCGAGGCGCAGTGCTTCAACACGCTGTTCGCCGGCTACCCGTACCGCTCGACGCGCGACGCCACGCGCGACCGCTTCAGCGCGGGCAAGCCGAACCCGAACCCGATGCTCGCGACCAACGACGACGCGCTGCCCAGGCACGGCCTCTACAGGTGGCACCTTCCCGACCCGATCTCGTTCAAGGAGGACCTGCGCGTGACGTTCCAGGACCTCGGCAACGACGACATCAAGCTCTACGAGCGCGAGGACGACATCTCCACCGTCGCCTACTGGTACCAAAGCGAGCCGCACGCCGTGCTCGCCCCGTTTGCCGCAAGGCAGGACCGCGTGCCCAGGTAGGGTCGCCTCGAAACAAGCCAACGTTATGGGCGCCCGCGGTTGACCATGACTGCGGGCGTCCCTTTGTAAGGAGGATCACATGAGCGAAAAGCAAATGAGGCTCGGCGCCCTCGAGGCCGGCGGGACCAAGATGGTCTGTGCCGTGGTGTCCGGCGACGGCGAGGTCCTCGACCGTATGGAGACCCCGACGCTTACGCCCGCCGAGACCGTCCCGCAAATGGTCGAGTGGTTCACCGCCCGCGATGTGAACGCGTTGGGCATCGGCGCCTTCGGCCCGACCTGCGTCGACCCCAACGATGAGCGCTACGGCTCCATCCTCCAGACGCCCAAGCTCGCGTGGCGAGGCTATGGTCTTCGCGCCGCGTTCGCCGACGCCCTCGGGATTCCGGTGGCCTACGACACGGACGTGAACGTTGCCTGCCTCGGCGAAGCGGTCTTCGGCTGCTGCAAGGGGCTCGAGGACGCCGTCTACGTGACCATCGGCACCGGCGTGGGCGCGGGCGTCATGTGCGCGGGCAGGCTCCTTCACGGCATGCTGCACCCCGAGGCCGGCCACATGCTGGTAAGGACCCGTCCCACCGAGGAGGGACGCTGCGTCTGCCCGAGCCACGCGAGCTGTCTCGAGGGCCTCGCCTCCGGCCCCGTCATCGCCGCGCGCTGGGGAAAGCCCGCGGCCGAGCTCGCGGACAACGCTGAGGTGTGGGCGCTCGAGGGGGATTATCTGGGGCAGATGTGCGCGAACCTCGTGCTCATGTACTCGCCTCGCCGCATCGTCCTCGGCGGCGGCGTGATGCACCAGGAGCAGCTCTACGGCATCGTCCGCAAGAAGACCCTCGAATATCTGGGTGGCTACATCCAGACCGCCGAGCTTAAGGACATAGAGAGCTACATCTGCGCCCCGGGCTGCGGCGGCGACCAAGGAATCCTTGGCGCGGCCGAGCTGGCAAGAAGGGCGCTCGCGTAACTTGCGCTCTCTCCGCCATACAACGCGTTAAGAAAAGACGAGCGCTTCTTGCCAATTGGGCGGCAAGAAGTGCTCGTCTTTTGCATTTTTGCCTCTCAAAATCTTATTTTCACGATTTGCATTTTCATCCCGTTGTCACCGACCCTTGCGAGAAACCGGAAAAAGCCGCTGACGGAAGGGTCTCTCAAATCGTTGTAACCCAGCATATAGCCGCGACTTGTGACCTGCAGACGGCTGTCCCACGCGCCGATTTCCTTGGCGGCATCCGAAACCGCAAAATATGCCCCAACATCCTTGATTTTTGCAGTCTTAAGCCATGTTTTTGCGATCATCTTTACTGCCGTCCGATTGGCAGCATCAAAGATCAGCACACCGCCGGGGAAAGCGTCCGCCATCTCCCGCACCAGTTCCCGGACCTGCTGGGTCAGAAAGTAATAGAACACCCCGGAGGCAAAGAACACCGCCCCGCCGGAGGCATCGATTTTGCCAAACCATGCGGTGTCTTTCAGATCGCAGGGGATATTTTGTTCTCGATCCTCGGCGGGCAGCAGCTGCTGCCGCAAGGCAATCACATCCGGGAAGTCCAGATTGTAGATCTTGCATCTACCGTTGTCGCAGGTTCTGCCGGTGTTGTCCAGCCCACAGCCCAGATTGACCACCGCCGCATTGGGGTGGCCTTTCAGGTAATCCCGCACCTCGAAAGCAAGATCACTCTGCCGTGTGGCCACCTCGAGCGCACCAAAGCGTTGCATCAGGCTGCGGGAGTTTTTCTCTGCCTCTGAAAAGTCGTAGTCGATTTGGTCGAGCAGACGAACCGCTGTTTCATCCCTATAAAGGTTCGGGTACAGCTCCGTACACAGCTTCCGGGAATACAGCGGGAGGATCAGCGTCTCCTGCACGGTGTTTTTCTCAATTTTACATTTCATAGGTTTCTTCCTCAGTGAATAAAACTGTCATAATCGCAGCCAGCACAGCCGCTATGACCGTCATGTCTGTCGCCATGTGCAGGATGGATGCAAAAATGCCCGCATGGCGTTCTCAGACGCCATATCCGCCACACCGCCTTGCAGAACGGCGCAACGCCCTTCCTGAATTGCAGTTCGGTTGAGCTTTCTAGCCTTCTCCACGCTGACGGGCGAATAGTCGATGCCCTTGACGACGCCATGCGGGCATTTTTCCAGCAGCCGTTTTATGTTCGCCCCGCCGCCGCAGCCGCAGTCCAGCACCTTGGCGTTTGGCGCAAGTCGTAGAAATCGAAGTCCCCACCGCGCCACAGGGCTGTGGCCCAGGTTCATCATGGCAACCATAAGTTTTTCGCCGAGGCCCACGGGCTTGCGGGTGTTTTCAAAGAACGACATCTGGCCCCTCCGATTTCGTGCATTCCGCATAGGTCAACGGGAACGAGGCCTTCAGCACCGCGCTTTTCTGCACCGCCCAACCGTTTTGACGCAGGAAACGTAGGTATTCCTCGCTTGTCCACCTGCTGTGGAGAGGGAATCCGGCCATACTCATGAAAAAGGCTTTTGCCTTGCCGGAAACCGAGTTCCCCGCGTGGGTGAAGGTTGGAGCGATGAGCACGCCGTCGTCCTTCAGCACCCGCCTGATTTCTTGCAGGGCCTTTTCCGGATGCGGCACTATGTGAAGCGCGTTGGACACGATCACCACTTCGAAGGACTTCTTTGCATAGGGCAGGCGGAACATATCTTGTACGGAAAAGTGCAGCTTTGCGGATTGATTGTCCCGCTTTGCTTCAAGGATCATCTTTGCAGAGGCGTCCGTAGCCTCGATGTGCGCCGCCGCATTCACGATGCTCTTTGCGATAAGCCCCGTGCCGGTGGCAACCTCCAATACGGTTTTTGCTTTCACTACCGGCCGGATCAGCCCATACATCTTCTCATACGCCGCCCGGTCGTTTCGCATGAAACGGTCATACCGACCGGCGTTCTTGTCCCAGAAACCCTCGCGTTCGTGCATGGCTGTCGCCCCCAAACAGTTAGAGCCATCTAACTATAACACACGAATCATGCAGTAAGTTAAGGCTAACCTTCTTTTCTTGGCTAAGACGCATCTCTCCGGTTTTCGCTTAAAGCGGCGCGAGTCAGATGCTTGGCTGGAGCTGAAGAAGGAGCTTGGCGGACAGGTGGGTCGATACCGGTTCCCGGAACGGTGATCCAGCCAATTACACCAGGGCTCTAGCCATTGAGTGGGAATAGGGATTTCTTTAGTTATGGGGGTATAAATTTGATTCCCTTTAGGATAAACCCCCATGACTACATGAATTGACCTGCTGACTCCAATGAAGATTGGAGGGTAACGGCCAGGGGTGACGGCCCGGCGAGTGTTATTTTGCGAGCTATGCGCATTAAAAGCGACCTTTCGTGGTATAAACTACTTGCCGGAAGCCGCGGCTTTCAGAGTACGGCTTACGTGTACGTTTAACCTCCGTGGGCGACGGGGTGCCGCAAGGCGTAGAATATCGTCCACCTGTAGGGGCCTGCAGCGATGCGGGCCCCGCTTCGTATGAAGGGGGCGTAACCGATGAAGATCGTATCCATCTCCCAGGACTTCTTCGACCTCGTCGAGGGCGACCGCGAGCTCATGCTTAAGCACAATCGCCCCTGCATCGTGGTCGTGAGGCTGCGTTTCCGCGGGAAGCGCAGGGACTTCGCTGTGCCGCTGCGTTCCAACATCGCCCCTAACGCGCCCAAAGACCAGTACTTTGCGTTGCCACCCCGCCCCACGACGCGCCCCGGCTGCCGCCACGGCATCCACTACATCAAGATGTTCCCCATAACCAAGGTCTACCAGCGCCGCTTCAGGACCGAGGGCTCGGCCTACTACGAGACGCTCCAGCGCATCATCGACGGCAACACCAAGCGCATCGTCTCCGAGTGCCAGGCATACCTCGACCGCTACGAGCGCGAGGGAAGGCCTCGCTTTGCCGTCGACATCGACCGCATCGTGGGGCTGCTGGAGAGCGAGAAGTAGGGCACCTCGGCTCAGTCTCGAGCCATGCGGAGTCGCTCCGCATTTTTGAACGCCGCGTGTGCGTCCCAAATACTTGAGAAACAAGCTGTGAAGTGCGCTGGCGCGACCGTGCCCGTGCATAGCCGTCACCATTAGCGTCTACGCGGCGTCGGCTTCAAGTGGAACTGGCGCCGCTGCTGTATATGGTTTGCCTTGCTGCAAATGGCGATCAGTGCCCACGATGCTTCTGCTTGCGCTTCAGCTTTCGCTGCTCGAAGCGCGCCTCCGCCTCATCCGCGCGACGCTGGCTTCTTGCTTGAGCCGACTCCCGCTTCATCGCTTCCCGCTGTGCCGCGAGAGCCTGCTGCGCCTTGGTGCTCATCGCTGGCTGCTTGAGGGCTTTCGCCGCCTCGCGAGCGCGCCGCTTGGGGTTCTTCGCGGGCTTGCTTGCCTCAGCCGGTTCGCCACCGGAGAACGAGAGCTTCTCCCATTCACTTGTAACGAATCGCAGAATCTCCTCATCGGACGGCTCCGCGCCGAAGACGATGCGGGCGACGCCATACCTTCCGCCCTCGACGTGCTCCGCCAGCCCGACCCAGAATTGGCCGTCGTGATATACGGTCAGGGTGGACGACACGCTGATCTGCATGGCTGGTTCCTCCTTTATGTAGATGACCATGCAGAGAAGGGACAACCAAGGAGGCAGGTTACTGATGCGGACTCCCGCACGCCCACGACTACCCGACGGGGACTGTGTTTTCATCTCTGATGTCCGCATTGTAGCACGCGTGAATGCGCCCGGCATCGCTGCCGACATGGCGCGACTGGGATTCGCTCCCCGACGCGCCCTTGTGTATATTGTCTTCTCGGTTTCGAAACTTTAGAAATATTCGAGTTTCGAAACCGAGAGGGAGCGGATGATGGCATGGGTGGACCGCACTACGTACATGGAGCGGCTTTGGGCGCTCGAGGGCACCTAGGACATCAAGGTGATCACGGGGATGCGCCGCTCCAGCAAGTCCGAGCTCATGAAGGCGTTCTCCGCCTCCGTTGCTCGGAGGGACCCATCCTCCAACAACGTCTACATCGATCTGCTGGACCTCGACAACGAGCTACTGCTCGAGTACCAGCGCTGCATCGCGAAATCATAGAGCGGCACAAAGAGGGCGCCCGCAACCGTCTCTTCATCGACGAGGTGCAGCTGTGCGAGGGTTTCGAGAAAGCAATTAACAGCATTCACGCGCGTGGCGGATGGGATATCTACCTCACGGGATCGAACGCGTTCCTCCTGAGTTCGGACCTGGCAACTCTGTTCACAGGGCGCCACGGGGAGGTACACATCCTCCCCTTCAGCTTCGGCGAATACCGCTCCTACTTCGACGAGCAGGGGGGCCGTCGACGACGACTTCGACGGATTCATCAGGCGCGGCGGGCTCGCCGGGTCCTACGATTACGATGACATCTCGGAGTCGTACGGTTTCCTTCGGCGCGGGCGGATCGGGACCGAGCGCCGATCTAGAGGCACTCGGTCAGAATCTGGAACACCTCGCTGCGCTCCAGTTTCTTGGCGCAGCCGCCGGTGAGCACGCAAGTGTCCGCAACCTTGCGCAGCGTCTCGTCGGACGTGTCGGATCCCATCTCGGCGAAGCTCGTGGGAAGCCCCATCTCGCCGATGAACGTCTGCAGGCGGTCGATGCCTTTGAGCGCCACCGTAAGGTCGTCTTTGCCCTTGGCGTCGACGTCCCACACCTCGCGTGCCCAGCGGGCGAACTGCGCGGGCGCCTCGGGGGCCAGGTGGCGGTAGAGCGCAGGGTGGATGACCGCGAGGCCCATTCCGTGGTTGGTGTGGGTGTACGCGCCGTACTGGTGCTGGATCATGTGCGCCTGGAAGTCCGTTGACTTGCCGATCTTGAGCACGCCGTTCTCGGCCATGGCGGAGTCGTATACGAGCTCGCTTCTGGCATCGAGGTTCTGGTCGTCGTCCGCGATGATCCGCATGTTGCGGATGACGTTACGCTGGATGGCGAGGTTGATGTCGTCGGTGACGTTGCGTCCGCGCGGGCTTCCGAAATAGCTCTCCATGCAGTGCGAGAGCGTGTCGAACGCGCCGCTCATGAACTGCGCGTGCGGTACGGTGAGCGTGAGCGCCGGGTCGAGCGCCGCCCACATGGGCATCGCCCCCAGATAGGCGCCCTTCACGTGTGTCTCCTCGTTGGTGATGACGGCCCCGTTGTTCTGCTCGGCGCCCGTGCCGGAGAGTGTCACGATGCAGCCCATGGGGATGAACGAGCTCGGCATCTTGCCGTCGACGTGCTCGAACGTCTCGATGTCCTCATCAAGCATCGCCTGCGCGGAGACCACCTTGCAGCAGTCGAAGACCGACCCGCCGCCGACGGCGAGAATGAAGTCGACCTGCTCCTCGCGTGCGAGCGCGGCGCCTTCCTGGCACTTCTCGTAGGTCGGGTTGGGCATGATGTCGCCGAAGTCCACCACGCGCTTGCCCGCGCTCGTGAGCTTATCGACCACGTGGCCGTAGACGCCGGTTCGCTTGACCGAGCCTCCGCCGTAGGCGAGCATCACCGTCTTGCCCATGGCACCCATCTCGGCGTCGAGTGCCTGGTCCATGGCCCCCTCGCCGAAGTAGTTCCTGACCGGGTAGTCGTACGTGAATGAGTTCATGGCAATTCCTCCTAGTAAGTTATCAGTGCGGTCTGACCGCTGGTCTACACGTTGCGCACGAGCCCGGACAGCCATTCGATGGTGGCGGGGTCGTGGTGGTCGAAGAACGCGCTGCGCCCGGTGTCGAGCGCGGCGATGGCGACCATCTCGTCGTCGCTCAGCGCGAAGTCGAAGACGTCGAAGTTCTGCTCCATGCGATCGCGGTGCGTGCTCTTAGGGATGCAGACCACGCCGCGCTGCAACAGCCAGTGCAACACGACCTGGGCGACCGTCTTGCCGTGCGCCTCGCCGATGCGAGCGAGGACCTCGTTGCGGAAGAGGTCGTTTCTGCCCTCCGCAAAGGGTGCCCAGCCCTCCATGGCCACCTCCTTGCCGGCCATGTACTCCTGCGCCTCGCGCTGCTGGAAGAACACGTTGCACTCGACTTGGTTCACGGCGGGGGCGATGCGGTTGAACGAGATGAGGTTTGCGAGGTGATCGGGGTAGAAGTTAGCTGTGCCTATGGCGCGGATAACGCCCTGCTCGTAGAGCTCCTCCATGGCGCGCCACGCGCCGAAGACGTCGCCGAACGGCTGATGGATGAGGTAGAGGTCGACGTAGTCGAGCCCCAGCCGCTTGAGCGACGCGTCGAAGCCGCGCTTGGCTCCCTCGTAGCTCACATCCGACATCCACAGCTTGGTCGTCACGAACACCTCGTCGCGCGGCAGGCCGCTCGCACGAATGGCGGCCCCGACCGCCTCTTCGTTGCCGTAGCTTGCGGCCGTGTCGAGCAGCCGGTAGCCGACCGAGAGCGCGTCCTCTACGGCGCGCTGGCATTCCGTGGCGTCCGGGATCTGGTACACGCCGAAGCCGAGCTGCGGCATCCTGACGCCGTTGTTCAAGGCGATGTAGTCCATGGTACCTTCCTTCCTCGCAACTTGACGTATCCACCATACGAGGGGCGCCGTACCGGCGGAAGTTTCCGTTGGTGAGGGTTCTATAACGCTGGGGTGCGCACGGGGTTATAACCCGCGGGTTCTAGGCGTCACCTCAAAGAGATCGGCGCCGAGCTCGTCGGCGATGGCCTGAGCTACGACAGCGGTGTGGCCCTGTGCCGAGTAGTAGGCCACGAGGACGTTGCCGTCTGCAGCGGGCACTGCGGCGGGCTCGTCCTCGACAGCCGACTGGTCCTCGGCGGCGGCTTGGTTGGTCCGTTATCGTCTGAGCACTACTCCTGCGCGTCGAAATCGGGGCGTATGGCCAGGTAGCCCGCGAGTGCTTCCTCAGTGGCGGTGTAGTAGGTCATGGTCCCGTCGAGCTTGGCAATCTCGGCCATCTCGTCTTCGGTGAGGGAGAAGTCGAAGATGTTCGCGTTGTCGGCGATGTGGGCGGGGTTCTTGGAGCCGGGGATGATGGAGGTGCCCATCTGCACGTGCCAGCGCAGGATCACTTGGGCCGGGGTCTTGCCGTACTTCTCGGCGAGAGCGACGAAGACGGGCTCCTCCAGAAGACCTTTGTCGCCGTGGCCGAGCGGGTACCACGCCTCGATCACCGTGCCGTACGGCGCGAGGTAGGCGCGCAGGTCGCGCTGGGCGTGGTAGGGATGGCACTCAACGGTCACGAGCTGCGGCTTGATGTCGGCGACCTCGATGATCTCGGCGATCTTATCTTGCGGGAAGTTGGAGAGGCCGAGGGCGCGCACCTTGCCCGCGCGGTAGGCCTCCTCCATCGTGCGCCACGCGGCCAGGTAGTCGCCTACCGGCTGGTGCAGGATGAGCATGTCGACGTAGTCGAGCCCTAGGCGCTGGAGCGTGGCGTCCACCGCCGGCATGCCCGCGTCGTAGACGCTCGGCCAGAGCTTGGTGGAGACGAAGATCTTGTCGCGCGCGATGCCGCTTTTGGCGATGGCACGGCCCACGGCGCGCTCGTTCATGTAGGCGTTGGCGGTGTCGATGTGCTCGTAGCCAGCCGCGAGCGCGGCGGTTGCGGCTGGCTCGGCCTCGTCTGGGGTCATGAGGAAGGTGCCCAAACCCTCGATGGGCATCTCTACGTCGTTGTTGAGCTTCAGATACTCCATGGTCTCCTCCTTATGGTGACTTTTCGAATACAAGGCTACGGCGTTTACTGACGTGCGAGAAGTTCACGTTGGAATGATGGATATAACCATGGGGTATATACGGCACATAATGCGTGACAGGAGGATCGATGTACAACCCACAGCTTGACACTTTCATCCGCGTGGCGGAGGCGGGCAGCTTCTCCAAGGCGGCACAAGAGTCCTTCATCACGCCCACGGCCGTCATCAAGCAGATGAACCTGCTGGAGTCGCGGCTAGGCCTTACGCTGTTCCACCGATCGCATCAGGGGCTTTCGCTTACGCGAGCAGGCAGGTCGCTGCTCGCCGACGCCCGCCATATCGTGCAGTACTCTCAAGAATCAATCGCACGTGCCCGCGTCGCCGAGCGTGGAGAGAAGCGCATCATCCGCGTGGGAGTGTCGCTCATGACGCCCAGTACGCCGCTCACGAAGCTGTGGCCGAAGGTGAAGGAACGTTGCCCTGGCATGAGCCTTCAGGTGGTCACGTTTGAAAACACACCCTCGGCGGCGCGCGGTTTGGCGAACCTCGGGCAAGACATGGATATCGTGGTGGGGATTTTCGACGATGCCTTTCTTAAAGAGCGCGGGTGCCTGGGCCTCGAGCTTTCGCGCGAGCCGCTCTGGTGCGCCGTTCCCGTCGACAGCGAACTCGCCAAACGCGACATGGTCACATTCGACGACCTCCACAATCACAGTCTTATGCTTATACGCCGGGGCTGGAACGCCGAAATCGATCGCGTGCGCGACGAGATACTCTTGCATCATCCTCAAATCGCGCTCGTAGACTTCCCGCAATATCGGGCGGAGGTGTTCAATCGCGGCGCGAACGAGGACCTCGCGCTTGCGACGCTGCCGTTATGGGCCAACGTCCACCCCATGCTCAAAACCGTCCCTACCGATTGGGACTGTCTCGTGTCTTACGGACTGCTTCATTCGCTGCAGCCCGCAGACCATGTGCGGGAGTTCCTCGATGCGGTGTCTGCCGTGCTCGAGGCGGAGCATCGATAGGCAATCGCGAACAGATGCGCTTATGCCTATGGGAATAACGGGAACTGGCTTCTGAACTCGCGTTTTGATACCGTCGAGTACCGCCTGATGCTGTTTCGGCGTCGCCATAGAGCAAAGCCATCAGCGAAATAACGGGAATAACAGCCTCCGAACCTTCTAGTTCGGAGGCTTTCTTTTTGCATGTCTGCCTAAAACGACTCCTTGCCAAAGCCCCTTGAGCATCGGGCGGCATTATTGAGTGTGGGCGTTATCGTAGGTATCTTTGATTTCTTCCGGCAAATCGTCGGGAATCAGCGCCTTCACTCTATCCTCGTTGCCATCTTGGATCGCCTGCTCGTAGTACCAGCATTTGAACTTCAACATATCCAGCGCACGGTTCATGTTCGCGATTTCCGATTCCATGTGGGCCTTCCGCTCCTCGAACATGGCCTTGCGCTTGGGATATGTCGATGGACCCTCCGCGCACCATTCCATGAACAGCCGGATGTCCTTGATCTCCATCCCAGCCTTCTTTAAGCATTCGATGACCCGAAGCGCCTCGAGTTCCGTATCGCCGAATCGGCGAATACCGGACGTCCGCTCCAATTCCGGGAACAATCCCTGCTTGTCGTAATAGCGCAGCGTGGAAACGGGCAGACCGAACATATCCGCCACCTGTCCGATTGTGTACATGGTCCCTCCGGACAAATCTCGAATTTACTCCTTGACCTAAAGTTAGGTTTAGGTATTACCTTTATTTTCGTCAATATATATAAGGAGTGCAAGGGATTTTCGCCAAAGGCGCGCGCTTGCCGGAACGGTTTTCGCCGGCGGCGTGAACGGCGTGGGCGAAATCGCCGGGCATCCCGCTCTGGAGCAGGCGCATCGAATGGCATGGAAATCTAGGCGCGGCTTAGCTGCGCGAAAGCAGTTTGTACTCAAAACCATCGACAGGAGGAATCAAACATGACGATTAAGCAGGCAGCGGGCAGGGATGCCCTGGGGGACTTTGCCCCCAAATTTGCACAGCTCAATGACGATGTGCTGTTCGGCGAGGTATGGAGTCGAGAAGACGTGCTTTCCCTTCGAGATCGCAGCATAGTGACGGTGGTTGCCCTAATGGCGCAGGGCCTGACGGACTCTTCGTTTCAATATCATCTGATGTCCGCAAAGAACAATGGCGTGACCAGGGCTGAGATAGCGGAAATCCTTACGCATGCGGCGTTTTATGCGGGATGGCCCAAGGCGTGGGCGGCCTTTCGCATGGCGAAGGAGGTCTGGGCGGATGACAATGCCGCTGATGCAAGAGCTAAGCATCAAAACGAGATGGCCCTTCCCATCGGTGCCCCCAACGACGCATTTGCGAAGTACTTTATCGGGCAAAGCTACCTCGCGCCCCTTTCCACCGAGCAGGTCGGCATTTACAACGTTACGTTCGAGCCAGGCTGCCGCAACAACTGGCACACCCATCACGCCAAAAGCGGCGGCGGGCAGATTCTCGTCTGCGTGGCTGGCCGAGGGTTTTACCAGGAATGGGGCAAACCGGCACAGGAGCTGTGCCCCGGCGATGTAGTAAATATTCCCGCAGGCGTAAAGCACTGGCACGGTGCGGCGCCCGACAGCTGGTTCTCCCATCTCGCGGTGGAGGTTCCGGGCGAGGAGGCCTCCAACGAGTGGTTGGAGCCCGTGGACGACGAGCAATACCTTAAAGCGACTGACAAGGAGGTTTAGGTATGGAACAGTTGAATCTGACGCAGGAATGGGACAAAGTATTTCCCAAAAGCGACAAGGTTGAGCACAGCAAGGCGACCTTCCATAACCGATACGGCATCACGCTGGTGGCTGACGTCTACGTGCCTAAGAACGCGGAAGGCAAGCTGCCCGCCATCGCCGTCAGCGGCCCTTTTGGCGCGGTGAAGGAGCAGTCCTCCGGTCTGTACGCGCAGAAAATGGCGGAGTTGGGCTTTTTTGCAATTGCCTTTGACCCGTCCTATACCGGCGAGAGCGGCGGCACACCCCGCTATGTAGCATCGCCGGACATCAACACCGAGGACTTCTGCGCAGCGGTGGATTTCCTCTCTGTGCAGGAAAGCGTTGACCCGGAGCGTATCGGCATCATCGGTATCTGCGGTTGGGGCGGCATGGCAGTCAATGCGGCGGCCATCGACACCCGTATCAAAGCTACCGCGGCTATGACCATGTACGATATGACCCGCGTGACCGCAAACGGCTATTTTGACGCCGAGGATTCCGAGCAGGCGCGCTTTGAAAAGCGGAAAGCGCTGAACGCGCAGCGCACCGAGGACTATAAAAATGACAGTTACGCGCTGGCGGGCGGCGTGGTCGATCAGCTGCCCGATGACGCGCCGCAGTTTGTGGCGGACTATTACGCCTACTACAAGACTCCGCGAGGTTACCATCCCCGCAGCCTGGGCTCCAATGGCGGTTGGAATGTGACATCTTCGCTGTCGTTTTTGAATATGCCGATCTTGCAGTACGCCGGCGAGATCCGCTCTGCCGTGCTGCTGGTGCATGGCGAGAAGGCGCACTCCCGCTATTTCAGCGAAACCGCGTACGGCAAGCTGACTGGGGACAACAAGGAATTGCTCATTATCCCCGGTGCCAGCCACACCGACCTCTACGACCAGATGGACGTCATTCCGTTTGGAAAGCTGAAAGCGTTCTTTGAGGAGTATTTGAAATAAGACGCACCTTGCTTTTTACTTATTAACGGTCATGCATTTAGCAAGGACGGTTTGCGGCAAGACGCCTCGCCGCGCTACTAGTCGTCGGCCCGCGCCGCCGAGAGCAAGGCACCCAAGTCTGCCTGGATCGCCTCTGCCTTGCTTCCAAGCTGCAGCGGAGCCGAGTCGCCCGAGATGTTTACGCTCAACAGGTGCGCATCCGGCAGCTTTGCGGTCATGCTCCAGAACGGGAGCGTGATGATGCCGGGGGTCATTTCGCCCACGCCAAGCTCCAGCAACAGCACGCGGCCATCGCTACGCTCGCGCACGAAGCGCCCATATCGTTCGATACTCTCGCGCCATGCCGCGCCCTGCAGAAATGTGTCGTCGCGCACCCACGGCACGAGCTGCCAGCCGCAGTGCGGGCATCGGGGGACATCCTCGCTGCGGATCTCGAAGCCCGCACTGCCCACGTGGTTGTAACGATTGGCGTGAAGGCGGCCGTTGGAAAGAAACTCATTTCCGTGGGGAAGAAACTTCTCGGTGAGTAAAGCTCATCGGAGCGGGGATAGAGCTTTGTCTGCGGGGTATGAAATGCTGGCTAGCGGTTGCGACGCCTTGTTGCAGAAATGCCAACTGCCGCAACTACACCACCGGCAACACTCAGGGCGGCTGCCATCGCACCGTTGTCGCCCGTCGCGGGTAGGGTGGTCCCGGTTGGTTTAACCGCCGCTACTGCCTTGGTGGAAACAGGATTTGCCGTCGGCTTTTTTGCTTCGGGCTGCGGTGTGGGCTCGGGCTTGGTTTCCGGTTCGGGTTTGGAACCGCTCGTATCGGTTGCAATCAAGTGCACGTCACTGTCGAAGACGTAACGGATGTAGTAATCGTGCCGCGTTTCGTGCATAATCCCCTGCCCGCTGTCGAAGTCACGGTCAACGTGTGTGCCAAGGTAGGTTGAGCTGTTGAGGTCCAGCCTGTAAGGGATTTGGTCGTCGGCGTAACTGCCTGTAAAGACCACGGTTGCTCTAACGTGATTGTCAATCATGGTCAGGGCAATAGAGACGCTGGCCTCTTTGGGGTTCTCGGTTTTTATAAGGCTTTCGGTATCGGTGTCGATCTTGAAGAGATGGACGGTGTCGTTAAGCCCGTAGATGAAGTCCTCGGGTTTGTCGGGAAAATCGTATACAAGAGCCTCGTTCTGGACCAACTCGAAAGCAGGGGGTAGCTCCAAATCGTAGTAATGATCGATGGGGGTGGTTGCTGTGAGGCTGCCTTCCGCGTTGACTTCGTCGCAGGTGATGGGTACTGCGACATCGGGTTCGGGTATTTCGGTCGCCAGTGCTGCACAGGGTAGCAAAAGCTGCCCTGCCATAAGAATGCTTACTCCGAAGGCGACGACTCTGGCGCCTGCATGAAGCTTGACGTTGCGGATAGACAGGTCAGTGCGTTTGTTATGGGTTTGCGGTGCAACATGCTGTCCATACATAAGGCGCTCCTTGTTCGTAGGCCGGTTTCCGTGGATCTATATTGTGCCTGCCCGATTCGGCCAGGCTCATACACGCGAACGCTCACGCGAGCAGGAGAAAGCTCTAGTTAATTTTCCCACAGTCGACACTCTGCGGCCAACGATTTACTGTTCAATTCCCGGAGAGAGAATCAAGACAGTTGAGGAGTTGTCAGGCAATGAGATTGTGTCTAGAGAGCACGAACAAGAGATGCGATCTGCAGACGACTGAATAGCTCCATCTGTTTTGGTTACAACGAAATGTGTGCCGCGCGCCTGCGGCATGAAGGAGGGAGATTCTTATGAATATCGTTGTATTGAGTGGTAGCCCGCGCAAGGGCGCTAATACCGACACCATGGTCGAGGTGTTTGCCGAGACCGCGCGAGAGGCCGGCCATACGGTCGAGGTCATCCGCGTTGCCGGCAAAAAGATCGCTGGTTGTCTGGGATGCCAGTACTGCTTTACCCATGAGGGCATCTGTGTGCAGAAGGATGACATGGCCGACGTGATCGAGTCGCTGAAAGGCGCCGATATGGTTGTGTTCGCTTCGCCCATCTACTGGTTTGATATCACTGCGCAGGAGAAGGCCGCCATCGATCGCCTGTACGCCTTCGGTGCCACGGGCTTCCCGTTCACCAAGACGGCCCTTTTGCTCGATAGCCACAGCGAGGGCGTCTATGATGCGGCGATCGCTATGTACAAGTCAACCTGCGCGTACTGCAAGTGGGAGGACCAGGGCATTGTCACCATCAGCGACATGACCGAGCGCGACAGCATGGCTTCCTCGCCCAAGCTGAAAGAGGTGCGCGAGCTCGCTCGCAAGCTCTCTTAAGGAAAGAAGAGCGCATGATAATCGGTGTTGGTGGAAATGCTTGCTGTCCTTACCAAGAGGATTGCTGATTGCCATGCAACGATGCTCCCGCGGACAATTCCGGTGTGCTAAAACGCCTTCTCGTTCAAGAATTCCCTGAACGCGGGGATGTCGAAGCCAACGAGACCACGCCCGCGCTCTCCGATGACGCCGTCCTCGAGGAGGCGGCGCTTGTATTGGCTTGCATAGTTGCTGGCGACGCCCATACGCTTGGCAATTTCTGAGACCCTGCTGGGGCCAGAATCGGGCAGCATCGCGAGTAAAAACTCAATGTCTTTATCGGAAAGCTCCCGATAGGTCGTTTCGAGAATGCGATCGCGCAGTTCCATGCGGGCAAGCAGAGAACCCTGTTGGACATCAGATGCGCTGATTTTGGGCGAGCTCTCCGAAACATCCCAAGTGCGATATCCGACGAGCTGCATCATGTAGGGGAATCCGTCGACGGCCTTCACAGCATCCTCGAGCGCTTCTGGTGTGATTGAGCGGCCTCCGGCCTCAACGGTTTTGCGGAATGCGTTTGCAATTTCAACGTCAGTGATTCGTCCTAATTGATGATATTGGGAACGTCTGAGGAACGAGACGGAATCGTTGCGTAGCAGTGCCGATACTTTGTAGGGTAGTCCTGCCATGAGTAGGGCGACTTTTTTACCTTCGCGCACAAAGTGCTGGTAAACAGAGGCAAATTGAAGCATTTCTTCGAGATCGACGGTGACTTCATCGATGGTGATGAGAAGTCCGATGTCATGTTTTTCGAGTTGCTTAAAGATGCCGTTCATGCGTGTGCGCCAGTTGCCCTGGGCCTTTTGAGCATATGTCCAATCGATGTCCACTGGACCAATTTGAACGCCGTTTATGCGCGCGTGAGGCTGTGAGAGGTAGCTATCTGCGGCTTCTTTGGTTCGCTCGATAATATCTTCGAGCATGCCTGGCATGGCGGAGACATTTGCTGCGATCCAGCCGTGTTCAAGCGCCGTTTCTGAAAGGAGCGAGAGAAGCGCCGTCTTGCCCGTTCCCCTTGCGCCCGTAAAAATAGTCGACAGGTTGGGATCTCCCGGGCCGTTGATAAAGCCACGGTTGATGTCACGCAGGATATGCTCGCGACCCGCTAGAAAGGGAGGGACGCTTCCAAATGTTGGGGTAAAGGGGTTCTTGCTGTACTCCATGGTAGCTCCTTTGCAAGTTTTGCTAATTTTTGCAACTTTTGCTAACTTTTGCAAGTTTTACTAACGGCTTAACATGCCTTGTGCCGTGGGGTTGCGGGAGTGAAAAACGGGGATTCCTATTATTCTGACTGCGTTGCAGCGAGCGGGGCCCGGAGCGCGATGTTGCTGCGCTTCGGGCCCCACCGTTTTGAGAGCTTATGGCGGTTCTGCCGCTGTCCTAGTCAAACAAACTCGGCATGTCGTTTTCTTTCATGAGGGCACCGGCGGAGGGTAGGCTCTGCGCGGTGAACTTCTCGGCCGAGACGCCGGCGCCGAGGATTTCCTCGGTTGTGCCGACGGTGGTGACCGAGCGGCCCTTCTTGGCCGTAAAGGCCTGGACGCCCTGCGTGTTGGTGGTCGTCTTGGTCTTGAGCAACGACGTGTTGAAGTTCATCAGGCGGTAGTCGCTCGAGACCAGCGCGATGTCGCGGTCCTCCTTGAGCACCTGGGCATACAGCAGCTTGCTGCCGCCGTAGATGGCGTTCTTGAGGCGCTTGCGGTTGGTCTTGGTGACGTATCCGGAAAGCGCGACGCGCACCACGCGGCCGTTCTCAAAGACAAACAGCACGTCGGCCTTATAGTCCTCGGGGTCGATGACCCAGATGACGCTCTCGTCGGGTTCCATCTCAAGATCGGTCGGCAGGTACGAGCCCAGCTGTGCCGACTTGGTATCCTCAAACGCCGCGACCTTGCACTTGTATACTTGGCTCTTGCTGGTAAACACGAGCAGCTCGTGCGTGTTGGAGGACGCGAATTCGATAAAGGGCTTGTCGCCGTCCTTGTACTTGAGCGTGGTGGCCTTCTTAAGCACGCGGTCGGTCATCTTCTTAAGGTAGCCCTCGCGCGAGAGCATGATGGTAACCGGGTACTCCTCGACCTCGGGCTCCAAGCTCACCTCGATGACCTCATGGGGCTCGATCCTGCCCGTGCAGCGCGGCATCACGTACTTCTTGTTGACCGCGGCCAGCTCGTCGCTGATGACCTTCTTGATGTTCTCCTCGCTGGAAAGGATCTCCTCAAGCTCGGCAATCTCGCCCTCAAGCTTAGCAATGTCCTTGGTGCGGTTGAGAATGTACTCCTCGTTGATGTTGCGGAGCTTGAGCTCGGCAACAAACTCGGCCTGGGTCTCGTCGATGTCGAAGCCGCGCATAAGGTTGGGCACGACCTCGGCTTCGAGCTTGGTGCCGCGGATGATGGCGATGGCCTTGTCGATGTCGAGCAGAATCGCCTCGAGGCCGTGCAACAGGTGCAGGCGCTCGGACTTTTTGCCCAGGTCAAAGTTAATGCGGCGACGCGTGGACTCAATACGCCACTTGACCCACTCGTGCAGGATCTGACGCACGCCCATAACACGGGGATAGCCGTCGACGAGCACATTGAAGTTGCACGAGAACGAATCCTGCAGCGTGGTCGAGCGATAAAGCTTCGCCATGAGCTTGTCGGGGTCGACACCGCGCTTAAGGTCGATGGCGATGCGCAGGCCCGAGAGGTCGGTCTCGTCACGGATGTCAGCGATCTCTTTGACCTTGCCCTCTTTGGAAAGCTTGACGATGCGCTCGATGATGACATCGGTCTTGGTGGTGTAGGGGATCTCGTAGACCTCGATGATGCGCTCTTCGGGAATCCAGCGCCAGCGGGAGCGAATCTGGAAGCTGCCAAGGCCGGTCTCGATGATCTTCTCCATCTCCTCGCGGCGGTAGATAATCTCGCCGCCGGTCGAGAAGTCGGGCATGGGCATATACTCAAGCAGGTCGCAGTCAGGATCCTGCAGGTAATGCATGGTGGCAGTGCAGACCTCGTTGAGGTTGAAGCCGCAGATATCGGACGCCATGGCGACGCCGATGCCCTTATTGGCCGAGACGAGGATGTTGGGGAACGTGGTGGGCAGCAGACGCGGCTCCTTCATGGCGCCGTCGTAGCTGTCGACGAAGTCGACAGGGTCCTTGTCGATGTCCTTGAAGATCTCGGCGCTGATGGGGGAGAGCTTGGCCTCGGTATAACGCGAGGCGGCGTAGCTCAGGTCGCCCGAATAGTACTTGCCAAAGTTGCCCTTCGACTCCACAAAGGGGGCGAGCAGCGCTTCGTTACCGGTGGCTAGACGCACCATCGTCTCGTAGATCGCGGCGTCGCCGTGCGGGTTGAGCTTCATGGTCTGGCCCACGATGTTGGCGCTCTTCTGGCGCTCGCCCTTGAGCAGACCCATCTTGTACATGGTGTAGAGCAGCTTGCGATGCGAGGGCTTAAAGCCGTCGATCTCGGGGAATGCACGCGAGACGTTGACGCTCATAGCGTAGGGCATGTAGTTGACCTCGAGCGTCTGCGTGATCGGCTGATCGGTGACCTCGGAGTGCAGGCCGATGACGTTCTCGGCGTTAACCTGTTTTTTCTTTGGCTGGTTCTTCGTCTTCTTCTTTGCCACGATATCCTCTTGAACTTCTTATGGGCCGTCGTTATCGATTTGCTGCTACTGCAGGTCCAGCTGGTCCAGGTATTCCTTGCCGTGCTCGGAGATGTGGCGCTTGCGGCCTGCCTCGTCGTTGCCCAGCAACAGGTTGAACATGGTCTCCATCTTGGTGACGTCCTCGGGCTCCACCTTGATCAGACGACGCGTCTCGGGGTTCATGGTGGTGAGCCACATCATGTCCGGATCGTTCTCACCAAGACCCTTGGAGCGGTTGATGGAGCACTTCTGGTCGCCGATTTCTTTGAGGATGCCGTTCTTCTCGAGCTCGGTGTAGGCAAAGTAGGTCTTTTCTTTGCAGTTGATCTCGTAGAGCGGCGACTCGGCGATATACACGTAACCCTCGTCGATAAGCGTGGGCACCAGGCGATAGAGCATGGTGAGCACGAGCGTGCGGATGTGATAACCGTCGACGTCGGCGTCCGTACAGATAATGACCTTGTTCCAGTTGAGGTTGTCCAGGTCGAAGGCGCCAAGGTTCTTGATGCGCTTGTCTTTGATCTCTACGCCGCAGCCCAGCACGCGCATGAGGTCCATGATGATGTCGGACTTAAAGATGCGCGGATAGTCTTCTTTTAGGCAGTTGAGGATCTTACCGCGGACGGGCATAACACCCTGGAACTCGGCATCGCGCGAGGTGCGAATGGCGCCTGCTGCCGAGTCGCCCTCTACGATGTAGATCTCGCGGCGGCTCTTGTCCTTGGAGCGGCAGTCGATGAACTTCTGCACGCGGTTGGCCATGTCGGTCTTCTGCTGCAGGTTGGTTTTGATACTCTGGCGTGTCTTCTCGGCATTCTCGCGCGAGCGCTTGTTGATGAGCACCTGCTCCATGATCTTATTGGCGGCGTCCTTGTTCTCGATCAAGTAGGTCGAGAGGCGCTCCTTAAAGAAGGCCGTCATAGCCTGCTGGATAAAGCGGTTGTTGATGGCTTTCTTAGTCTGGTTCTCGTAGGACGTCTGGGTGGAGAAGCAGTTGGTCACCAGCACCAGGCAGTCCTGGACGTCTTGCCACTTAATGCCGCTCTCGTTTTTGTTGTACTTGCCCTGTTGTTTGATGTAGGCGTCGATAGCGCTGGTCAGAGCACTGCGGGCCGCCTTCTCGGGCGAACCGCCGTTCTCGAGCCAGGAGGAATTGTGGTAGTACTCCTGCATCATGAAAGTGCGCGAGAAGCACATGCAAGCAGTGATTTTTACGTTGTAATCGGGCAGGTCCTCGCGATCGCGACCTCGACGGTCGGCCTCGATAAAGAAGGGCTCGGTAAGGTAGTCGGTACCGACCTTCTCGAGCACGTAGTCTTCGATGCCCTTGGGATAGCAAAAGTCCTCTTCGGAAAACTCGCCATCGTCGCCCTCAATGCGCAGGCGGAAGGTCACGTTGGCGTTGACCACGGCCTGGCGGCGCATGGTCTCGCGATACCAGTCGTGGGGAATGCTGATTGAGGTAAAGACCTCAAGATCGGGACGCCACTTGATGGCGGTGCCGGTGCGGTCCTCGTCGCTGGGCTCAATCTCGAGTGCCTTCTTTTTGGCGCCGACGACCTTGCCCTTCTTAAAGTGCAGGGAGTACTTGTTACCGTCACGCCAGACGGTGACATCCATGTACTCGGAAGCGTACTGAGTTGCGCATGAGCCCAGGCCGTTGGTGCCGAGCGAGAAGTCGTAGTCGCCGCCCTGGTTATTGTTGTATTTGCCGCCGGCGTAGAGCTCGCAAAAGACGAGTTCCCAGTTAAAGCGCTTCTCGGAGGGGTTCCAGTCGAGCGGGCAGCCGCGGCCGTTGTCCTCTACCTGGATAGAGCCATCGCGAAAGGCGGTAAGGGTGATGAGCTTGCCGTAGCCCTGGCGCGCCTCGTCAACGGCGTTGGACAGGATCTCAAAGGCGGCATGCGCGCAGCCGTCGAGTCCGTCCGAGCCAAAGATGACGGCGGGGCGCAGGCGTACGCGCTCCTCGTCCTTGAGCTGGCGGATACTGTCGTTACCATAGTTTGCGGTGTTTTTTGCCATACTCGCTCTCTCGGTGCTCCTTTGCTGCGTTTAAGTCATATAGATAGTCAAGGTAGCATAGCCCAGCCCACAGACGATTCCAACCAACACGAAATCCATCGAACAACCGTTCGATTAGATAATGAATGCTTGGAATGCGGGAGGGACCTGTCCTATCCAAACATCTGCGGCAGGTCGATGAAGACGGTTCGATCGCTTTCGCCAGCTTCGAAGCCCGAACGGGAGAAGAATCCATAGCGATGGCACTTGAGTCCCGTTGCCTCGACTTGGGCGATTTCCTCGTCGACCATTTTTTGCGTGATGGGGGATTTGCGGAACTTTGCTTCGTAGAATGCGTAGCCCTCGGGGTCTTGCGTTACCACATCGAATTCGCCGCTCGTTTTGTTTGCGGGGTCGTCGTACCAGTACTTGCCTATGGCGTCGAAAGCCGGTTCGATCTTGCCGGTCCTGTTCTGCCGCACGAGGTATTGACGGCAGATCTCCTCGAACATATGAGGAACGTAGTTTTCCTCGAAGTCTTGGAAGACGTGACGATCATAGAAGACTTCCGGGTCGAGCAGCTGACGCGCTGAGGCATTGCGGAAAACATAGCGATAGTAAAAGAGCGAAAGCGGATCCACTACAAAGTAGCCAGACTTGCGCTTGTTCGTAGGGTCGTTGATGGGTGCACGCTTTTGGACGATTTCGAGTGACATGAGCTTGTCGAGCACGTCTGCCATGGCCGGACCGCTCGAGACGTGCGACTGTGCCAGCACGTCCCCCCAACGGGAGTAGCCTTGTGCGAGAGCCCCGAAAACTTCGTTGGCGTTGGTCATCTTCGAGATCTCGGCGTTGAGATAGGACGGCACCTCGCTTTCTAAGCGGGCGCCAGGTTCCGTGACGAGCTCGATGATGTTGTCGCGTACGCTTTGGGATTGATCGATGAGGCGATTGTAAAAGGGGATACCGCCAAAAACGCTATAGAGCCGCACCTTGTCCTCGGGCGAGAACGCGGGATAGAACTTCGCAGCGTCAAAGTAATCCATGGGCTTAAGCTCAAGCGCGAGATCAATTCGCCCGTAGAGGGGGCTTTCATGCTCGATGAGGGATTTCATAATCTCAACGTAGGAGCCGCACAGGACAATGTTTAAACGTGAGTCTTCCCTGTGGGCGTCGATTGAGGTCTGAAGAATGCTGTCTAGGCCTTTAACCGCATCTCTCAAGTAGGGGTATTCGTCGAGAACGAGGGTAATGTTCTTGTCTTTAGCTTGGGCAAACAGAAATTCGATGAGCTCGCGGATGCCTGTGAAGGCGAGCGGAGGAAAGCTCAGCGCTTCAGCAACAAGGACGGACAGACTCTCGAGGTTGTCTGCCTCGGAGGTTTGGCGGCACTCGTAATAGACCGTTGCGACGTCCGACAAATCGGTTAGCGCCTGCTTGATGAGCTCACTTTTTCCGACGCGACGCCTGCCGTAAATGAGAACATTGCGCTGCTCGGGTGCTTTGAGCGTTTTCTTAATACGGGCGAGCTCACGCTCCCTGCCAATAAATTCCACTTACTCGGTTCCTTCCGACTCGGTTTTGTCCGAGTTAATTGTATCGCATGGATCAGTTTATGCTCGAGTTTACTCGGACAAAACCGAGTCGGTTCTGTCCGAGTAAGTTTGAAGGCGGTCGAATGCGTCCTGCTACGTTTGCGGTTGGATGCGTTTGTCAAAAACGTGCCATGCGGATTATTGGATTGAATCGAACATTGGGACAGGCGTCTCATTTTATGGGCCGAGGGCGTGCGTATACGAGTCTTTTTGGTCCATAGGGGATGCTGGGCGGTTGCTAGTTGGGCCACGGGTCACTTCGCCGGCGCTGCTTTTCGCCATACGCTCATAGTGGAGGCCGATGCCACGGAGTCGACTTGGGACTCGGGCAACGGATGAGCTGTAAGCCGAAAGGAGCGGTGAGGATGATGAAGCCCATGACGAAGAAGCTGCTGTTAGGAATTCCCACCGTGACGCTTTCGGCCGTGCTGGCGTGTACGGTGGCCGGCTGTGGCGGTAGTGCTCCGAGCGGCTCGGCTGGCAGTTCGGGCGGCAGCGCGCCTGTGCAGGAAAAGCCCAAGGCCTATGATTCGCAGACGGTCGAGGTAGCAGGCATTACCTATGAGTCGGTGGCTCACGGTACGTTCTATCGCGGCGATGCCAAGCTGCAGGACGGCTTTTACCTGCACATCAAGATCACCAACAACAACACAAAGAACAGGACGTTCAGTTCCTTTAACGTGCATGCTGCCCAGGGCGATCTTGAGGCAGGCGACCCGTTGTTTACTTCCGGCAAGGCGGCCGTGCTCGATTACGTTGCAAGCGAGGCTCCCGATGAGCTCCACGAGGGCATCGATCTTTCCGAGAGGTCAGATATCGGTCCGGGCGAGACTGTTGAGTACGTGTATTTCTGGGCGCCCAAGACGGCGTACTACGGGCCCATCACTGTCGAGTTCGTAGATGCTTACGCCCCCGCCAAGAATCATGAGGCCATGCACTTTGACACCACGGGGTGCGAGACCAAGGAGTTCAAGGCGGCCGGCGGTGTGGCCGATTCTGGTGACGCGGCCAATATGACCGGCATCGATTGCGCATCGTACAGTATCGAGGCCGCCGATGGGTACACGCTGGATTCGTCCAACGAAGAGCACGAAAAGGCAGACTTCTTCCACGACGAGACTGGAGGACGCTTGCACATCAGCATCTTCCCGCGCTCGCCGGAGGAAGAGGTTGCAAGCCTAGAGCAGGTCTACGAAGGCAAGGAGACAACAACCGACCAGGTCGAGTACAACGGCATAACGTGGCTGCGCTTTACCGGTCCCGACAACGGCCATACGCTGTTTGCGACGGCTCCCGCAACAGGTGAAACCGTCCGCGTGTCGATTGGCTGGAAGATCGATTGGGACGCCGCCGTGCCCATGATGGAGGCGCTAAAGCTCAAGTAGCGCTGTGATTCCCATGTCAGGCGACTCAGGGCTGGCTCCGAGTTATCGGGGCCAGCCCTTTTTTGATGTTCGATGAGCCGAGTCGGCGTCTCTCGCAAAGGTAATTTAGGAGCTAGCGAGGCCTATCCGAATTGATCTCATCGGCGGTGTCGTTTTCGAGCGCCGTGCGGCGGGCGCTGTAGGCGACAAGGCCGGCGCCAGCTGCGGCGAGTGCTGCAGCGGCTGCCATGAGGGGAGCGTTGACATCGCTCGTGCCCGCAAGCACGCCCGCTTTTCCGGAATGCTTGTTATTGCCGTGATCCTTGCCGCTGCTAGAGCCACTGCCGCCACCGGAGCTGCTTCCGCCGGAGCCGCCGCTCTCGTCAGTACCGCCGCCACTCGAGCCGCCATCGCCGTCTGCTGTCATCGGGGCGTCGTGAAGTCCTG
Source organism: Collinsella aerofaciens (assembly GCF_040910185.1). Classification (GTDB taxonomy): domain Bacteria; phylum Actinomycetota; class Coriobacteriia; order Coriobacteriales; family Coriobacteriaceae; genus Collinsella; species Collinsella aerofaciens_BF. The sequence continues at coordinate 40,608 of NZ_JBDGBA010000007.1, forward strand.
TCGTATCCGCGCTGCCGCAAACGCCGACCTGAACTTCTGAGCGCTCGCATGCCGCGTCAGGCACATGAAGCTCATGCAGTACGGCACCCAGCGCCGAGTTTGCGCCCGGTCGAATTTCCTCGAGCGTTACGGGATCGAGCGCTACCAGGTCACGCGCCTTCGCATACAGCGTGACGCGTTTGCCCACTTCGTCGCCCCAACTCTCGGGGATGGCGAAGCTCATGCGGAACTGTGCCGTGCAACCCGGTGCCAGCACGGCGTTGCCGTTGTCGGCTACCAGCGGGTGCGTTGCAAAACGCGCGCCCAGCGTCTCGAGCGCGTATTTCACGTGTGCCATATCGTTGTCCGAAGCGTCCTCGGCAAGCTCTGGATCAAAGATCGAAGCCATGCGTGCGTTCGCGCCGAACCCGATGGATGCGCTGGAGAACGGCTGGCTGGAGCCCTCTCGGTACAGATCGATCGTGCCGGCGGTCAGCAAGGTGTTGCCGTCGTTTCGCACCGTGACCATGAAGGATTCGCCTGCTGCTCCGGGCACCACCGCGCCCGAGGTAGCGACCGCGCCCGTCGGAGTGGCACACGCCACCAAGGGCACTTCGATGCCGTGCAGCTCTGCCTCGCTCTTCTCCGCGCTCACAATGTGCGTGGCGAGCGCGGAGAGCATGCCTCCCGACGTCAAAAATGTCGTTATCTGATCGACGGGATGGTCCAGCTCGCACATCACGAACGGCTCCGTGAACAGATCGCCTGCCAAGGTGCTGGCGAAGATGCGGAAGTGCTTGCCCATCACTGCTACCGGGTTGCCTTCTTCGTCGTAGGTTTGCCCCACCTTGCCATCGGTGTTCTCTACATAGAGCACGCACCTGCCGTTGTTGCTTACGCTAAACGATGCCGGGCCACAGCCTGCGGCACCCACGGGCTGCGTTGCAAATGCCGATGCTCCTCGCGTCCAAGTAATATGCCGCAGTTGCTCGTTGACGGTTGCCAAAAAGCCCGAATGTTGTGGCCACGGCACCGCGTGGGGTACTGTGGCATCTGGTGGCATAACGCCCCACCCCGCGATGGACTGGCCGATCACGGCATACGATGCGCAGCCACAACCGTTTGCAGTTTCGTATGCAACGGGCACCACCATTTTGCCGTTGATATTCTCGGGTACGCCTAGCTCGATGCTCGATGGCGCTTGCGGAAAGCGGAGGACCTGACGGAACGTGAGGCTGTCGCCCGAAACGTCCGACCACAGGGTGAAGCACTCCAGCGCAACCTCTGCCTCATTGCCCAGCGCCTTTTCTGCGGTGGTTCCGCGGCGGTGGAGGTAAGCGCCCGACAGGCGCCCGTCGACCAGCGTCTTGCCCACCGTGATGCGTGGACACTGCAGACAATGGTGGCCATCCTCCTGAAGGCGGCCGCGCGAGATGCTGCGCCACGACGTGTGCGACATCACGCGAACTCCGTCGTTGCTTATGCGCAGGCGCACAACGGACAGTATGCCGGCTGTGCTTGCCGTATCGAAAAGGGTGTTGTCGCCGTCGGGGCGCTCGCCCGAGACCAGCAGCACGTAGGCGTCCTGGTTTCCTCTTCCGTCCGTATATTCCACCACGTCGAAGTCGTAATCGTATATGCCGTCGCGCTCCACGTCGCCCTCGCCAAAGCCAAGGGGGAAGTCCACGGGCGTGGGGGCAGACCACGCGCCGTTTGCCTTTGTGTGCACCACTAGGCGCGAGCGTCCATTGTCGCCGTAGCGCACCGAGGCGATACGGAACAGGCATTCTACGCCGGCAATCATTGCCAGCTTCATGTGAGCTTCGCTGAGCACGCCAGCAAACAGCACGTTGTCGCTCGAGGGTTTGATGCCGCCACGCTCGTCCTCCGATACACCAGCAGAATTGGCGTTGTGGTCCGCAACGGCGTTCGTCGTCTGCCCGATATGGGTGTACGCATACATCGGCGCGGCGTTTTCGTCGTTCTCTATCAGTGTATGGACGAAATGCTCAATCTGTCCCGTGTCGTCGCTTTCTGTATCCGCCTCGAGCTCAATGCGCGTGACCGCTTGATCCCAATCGCGCACGACAGGCACGGCGTTTACGGCAGTGGCCTTAACCTCGGCGCGTGCGAGCAGCTCGGCGTTGGTGACGATGGTGGCCGATGCGATAAATTGCGGCACGCCGCCTGCCTCGATGTTGCCGGGCGTGCCGAAGCGGGCATCCAGCGTGTAAGGCGTATCTCCGCCCAATGCGAGCTCAGAGCGCTGGAGCACATACTGGTTGCCATTGTTCACCGACATATTCCACGAATCGAGGAGCGTGGGCCACGACCCCGACCAAGCCTTGGTGGTCCACTTGAACATTACGAACTGGAGTATCACATCGACATCGACGTCTGCACCTACGCGCAGTCGCGGAAGCTGGTGTCCATCTGCCTTCTCGTACCCAATGAACAGCGTGAGGGATGCGGCGCCGCGCACGGCAGACGAAGCGACGCCTGCAACGCCGGCGCCAAAGGTGACGGCGAGCCCGATCTGGATGGTGAACGAGCCCGAGGTGTTTGAATAGTCGAGCGAAATGTTTTTAAAAAACGCCGCGCCGCTGCCGTGCGTGTGGGCACCCACGACGAGCGCCAGCTTCGCCAGCACCCAGGGGTTGACGTTTAGGAAAAACGGCACCGGTCCTAGGGTAAACTGCTCGGTCCAATTGAGGTCGGTTCTTACCTGGAAGAGGGCCTTAATATTGCCGTATGCGGGGTCGTTGTTGTTACCCCAGGTTTTGCCCACCCAATCGTAGGCGAGCGAGCCGTACAGCTGTGTGGCGATATCCATCGTGAACAGCAGCGTGCAATGATGGCGAAGGAGCTTGGTGTTTCTTGGATCGGTACCCGAACCGGCACTCATGCTTTTGTACTGATTCCACTTCCCCTCCATCTCATCGAGGTAGCGGTTTGCCTGCTTGGCGCCCGACTCGCGCGGCGATTTCTTCCAGTATTCCGGATCAGGGTTGCCCGAATCGTTCATGTAGCCGACCGGTTTGTATCCTCCGCCAAACAGCACGTACCCGGCAAAAGAGAAATCGAACAAAATGGGGAACGAGGGCATCCAGCACGTGAACTTATTGCCGCCGATGCCGGGAAACGCCGCCGGAAAATCAAACGGAGTGATCTCTTGGTCCATGGTGGCGGGAATGATGGTGGTCGAGCCCGATTCCGCCTTTGCGGCCGGCGCGGTGACAACGGCCATGGGGGAGGAGAGCGTGTAGGTTTTGCCCTGGTAGTCGAGGACAAAGCGCAACTTGCATCCTTCCTCCAGAAGGCCCGAAGCTGCATCGAGGAACTTGTCTTCGAGTGTGAATGTCGCCAGATTATTCGCGCCCGATGCGCTGGCCTTGACTTGGCCAATCTGCGCGACGGTTTCGGGCGAGCTGCCCGCAGCGGGCATCACTTTATTGATGTGCAACGTTGCCTGCCCGCCCTGCGGCAGATGGGCCTGCACGGTAAAAGCGTGCGTGTTGGGCTGGTCGTTTGCCGTGTTGTCCTTCGGCAATGCCATGAACGTAGCGTCGGCGTACTGGATGTCCCATTCATCGAATGTGAGCTGGCGAAAGTACGGATCGCCGTCAGAAAGCGGACGCGTTGGCGCGGTTATGGCGGTGCCACTCTGGATACGCGCGAGGGGAATCTCGACATCGCGGTAGCCCGCCATGCTAATGGAGATGCCGCCGTTAAAGTCGTACGCGTCGAGAAGCGTCGCCTCGTCCACGTAGCCTTCCGAAAGCGGCGCGACCTCAAAGATGGCCGTGCCTTCGTCATCGGTCGTGGCGGTGAGCTGCTTGCCTGCGGCATAGCGCGATGTGAGCGTGACCTTGGCGCCTGCGATGGGATTCTTCTTATTAGCGACATCGACTACCACGACGCCAAACATGGTGCGCGAGAGCACCAAGACCTTGAAGGGATCATCTTCGTCGGCGTATGCCTCGGTGGGGGCGAACGGCAATATGAAGGCATTTGCGCTTCCCGGTACGCGCGGCAACATAATGCTTGCCAGCGAGGACGCTCCGGCAACAAGTAGCGAACGGCGATCAAGCATCTTTGGCTCCCATCCCGCAGGTATCGGTGGAAATAATCCAATTTTGCGAGAAGGTGCCACGTGGCGGTAGTGCCGTTCAAGGGTCAAAATGTCCAAATTGATCGAGCGAAGCGCCGGGTTCCGGAACGCGTTCGATGCGCTTGGCAGCCCGGTCGCTAACGTAACATATGCGCGACCAGCTCGGCGCGAGTTCCGATACCAAGTTTGGCATACACTCCTGATAGGCGGTTTTTAACAGTGCCCGGCGATACTTCCATGTGGCGTGCGATTTCGGCGTTGGTCCATCCGCGGCAGGCGAGCATGGCCATGGTGAACTCTGTGGTCGTTAAATCGTCGGCCACGTCCTCGCCCGAATCGGGGTTGTGGATGCGTCGCCAGCCGTAGCTGAATCGATACGTAATCTCGATGATGCGAGCGAAATCGTCGGGGTATTGCGATTTTAAGCATGCCTCGATGAGCCCCTGCAAAAGGCCGTGGTGCTCGCCAATGAGCTCGATAAGGCCGTCGGGGCGCGCAATGTCCCAAGCGGCTCCGAAATGTGCCTTTGCGGCGTCGATGTCCTTGAGGCTCATGCATGCCATGGAAGCCGCCAGGTGCAGGAACAGTTCCGAAATGGGATAGCTTCCCTGTTTCATGATCAGGGCATTTTCCACCATGCCCAGGCTGCGGCCGTATTCGCCGCGCAGATACAAGGCGTGCGCCATCACGTAGCTGGCGAACAGGCGCAGGCCTTCGGGCAGATGCGCCGCAAGCGGATAAAACTCTTCGGCGGAATACGGGGAAGGCAAGTGCAGCAGGACGCTCGCGGCAGAGGCGAACAGGATGTGCATGGCGTGGACGGCAGGCGATTCCTCGTCAGTTGGCGTATCGAGGATGCCAGCAAGGCACCGGCGGGCGTCGGCGATACGGTTGAGCGACAGACTGGCATATCCGCAGATAAAGCATGCGGAATAGCGCAGTGCGGGGTCGGTGGCGTCAAGATAGGGGCGTGCTGTCTCGGCGGCGAGTGTGGCCTGTCCGCGAAAGTACAGCGCTTCTGCCGTGGCGATGGTGCGTGAATCGGGGTCGGAAATGCCTGCAACCGCAGCGTCAATCTGCCCCGGCACAAAGGCGGTGCACATCAACGGCATAGGAACGCGTGGGTAGCCATCGCAGTCCATCTTCCATCTCCCATCAGGTGGCAACAATGCAGCAATTGTACTCCTGTTGCTCGGGACTGGAATTTTTGGGTATTGCCTACGATTATGCCGAACGCATAAAGGAAGAGTCTATTGGCGATGCTCTCAAGGTGGCTACCGAAGCCAAGCTGACCTCGATATTAGGAAAAATTGCCACCCCTGCAAAAAGCTCTGTCGCAGTGATGGGAAACGCATCTTCTGGGCATTCCGGCGTCTCCAGCTAGCGCTGGACTGCTGCTGTCGCCTGCGCGTTGGCGAGCGGAGCGTGGGGACCGTCCGGCGACCAGCGGTGACGGGCGAGCCCTGCCGCGTGCGTGGGCCTCCATCGGCGTAGACCCATGACCCCTATGGCATCGGAGAAGTCCACCATCGCGTCCAGGACCTTACCGTCCGGCACGCCCAGCCTAGCGGCTCCCTTGAACCCAAGGTTGAAGGGGGGTGTTGTACAAGGCATATGGGGCCGAGTGGAAGTGGATCAAAAGAGCGTTACTTGACGTTTCATGCATAATGCCAACCGCCCCGCGATATCACGTTCGCAGCGCGCAGGGGCCGGAGAATCTTCGCGATGAGAGTTGACGTCTAATACCTTGCATCGTATAGTGTGTATAGCATAGTATATGACGAGAGGAGGTGTGCGGATGGAGGCACAGATGAAGCGCGGCTTCCTGGAGGCCTGCGTGCTCGCGGCCGTCTCCGGCGAGGAGTCCTACGGCTACCAGATCGTGAAGGACGTACCGGCGAGCATGGGGCTCACGGAGTCGACGCTCTACCCGCTGCTCAAGCGCCTGGAGAAGGCCGGGTGCATCACGGCGCGCTCCGCCGAGCACAACGGGCGGCTGCGCCGGTACTACCGCATCACGGACGACGGGCGAGCGCGCATCGAGGAGTTCCTGGCCGAGTGGCCGTCCGTACGGGAGATTTACGCATACGTTGAGGAGGCGCACCATGACGCGCGATGAGTTTCTGGGCCGGTTGGGCGAGCTGCTCGCCTGCCTGCCGGCCGAGCAGGTGGAGGAGACCAAGGCGTTCTATGCGGAGGCCATCGCCGACCGCATGGAGGACGGTATGAGCGAGGAGGAGGCCGTGGCCGCCATGGGCACGCCCGGCGAGGTGGCGGAGGCCACGCTCGACGACCTGCCCGCCGTGCCGCGCGCGATCGCGAGGACGCGCCGGCGCAGCACCGCGCTGCTGTGGGTGCTGGCCATCGTGGGCTCCCCGGTGTGGGTGCCGCTGCTCGCCGCCTTCGCCGCCGTGGCCGTCACGGTCTATATCTGCATCTGGGTGCTGGCGCTCTGCGTGTGGATCGTCGCGGTGGCACTCGGGGGCGTGGGCGTAGTTGGGCTCCTGCTTGCCGTAAGCGGCGTCATCATCGGCCACTTCCCGTACGCCCTCGCCTCGGCGGGCGTGGGGCTCGGCCTCGTCGGCGTGGCGCTCTTCGTTGGTGCTGGCGCTTGGGCCGCCTCAAAACAAATTGCGCGCCTCTCGGCGCTCTGGGCGAGGAAGGCCGCCTCGCCCTTCTGGAAGGGTAAGGGCGAGAAGGGCGGCGCTGCCGCGCATCTCGCGGCGTAGAAAGGAGTGAGTACCATGACCAGTGCGAAGAAGATCTACCTCGCCGTGGCGGGCGGGCTCGTTGCCGCGGGTGTTGTCCTCGCGGGCATTGGCTTTATCGCTTCGGGTTTCGACCCGGCCGTGTTCACAACCCAAGTCGACACGCGCTACAGCACCATCGTGCTCGGCGGCGTCGAGGTGGACGACCCGATGGGCCTCCCCCTCATCGAGCAGCTCGCCAATCTGGGCGAGATCGACACCTCCGGCATCACCGCGTCCGAGTCCCCTGCTGCTCCGGAGGCGCCCACCGCTCCCTAAGCATAGCGCGCCCGGCGCCAGCCCGGGCGGGGCGAGCGGCAGTGACGAGCGCGCCTCGCGGACCCGGTTCTCGATCTCGCGCGGCGTGGACCTCGCGAGCCTGCGCGGGCGGCTACTGCGGTCGGACATGGGCTCTCCGGACCTGCTGCGGCGCAGCCACTTGCTCGCCGTCTGGCGGCTGACGCCCATCTGACGCGCGGTCTCGGCGACGCCGAGGCCGGACTCTATGCGCGAGACGAGCGTCTCGCGCCCCCTCGGGGTGAGCCTTGCGTTAGGATGTTGCTCCATGGGAGGGCTCCTCTGCTGTTCGTCTAGACAACTCACAGCATGTGGGAGCCCTCCCTATTTGTCACTACCCGGGTGTAAACAACCTATTGGCACAGAACAGCTAGAACAACCGATGCCGCCTCACTGCGCCGAGAAACCCCCGGCGCCGTGAGGCGGGCGGCGGAGTGAGCCAACAGCAAAGCCATGCCGCTATTAGTAGCCTGTCGCCAGCAATCTGCAAGTCACTAGCACCCCACAGCCGTGCCGGCAGCATCCCTTGGTCGCCATATCAGCCGCACGGTATAATCTATCCATCGATATATTGGTTGAACCATGGTGTCTCTGCTGTGACCATAAACTTCCGCAAGACGCTAGGACCTTGTTCTAAGGAGATCTGGTGGAGAAAGGTCAAGAGAACCCACCACAAGACCAGGCGCTTGCCCATAGAGTCAGGTGGGCTGACCTCGACAGCGTATTCGAGCACATGGGCGACAATGCTAGCGTTGGAGAGGCAAGTAACGGCATCCACCTCATAAATGACCGGGAGCACGTCGCCGTGCGCCAGGACCACGAGGTTCGCATCCCCAATGAATACCTGCAGGAATCATACGTCGGACAGCGCGACAGCGACCTGAGAAAAGCAAGGGAGATGCTCCTTCAGGCCAAGCAGGAGCGCCCTTCCTACAAACCTGACATCCTTTTAGGTCTTGCGACAACGTTCCTGGGCTGGTTTCTCGGGGGTTTGTCGTCATCTGTCAATCTCGCATCTTTGCCCGGTATCTTGATGCTCTGCGTAGCACCGTGTGGCGCAGCAGGACTCTTTGTCGCTTTTATCTTTATCCGAAAAGAAGAGAAGCAGGGCAAATCTGATCTGGCCGAGCGCGTCCTAGAACACCTGGCGGATCCCGATGACAAGGAGACCAAGACCGATGAACATTAATGATACGAGCACGCAGCTGCTCTTTACCACGGTCCCCATCGTGGGCATTACTACCGAAGGCACGGGCGTCTCGGGTACAGGATTCTTCTTTTCCTATGACCTTGAAGACGGGCGAAAAGTGCCCCTGCTCATTACCAACCACCATGTCCTCAAGGATGTGATTCAGGGTCGCTTCGTCATCAATCTAGCCGAAGGTGACGCCCCGTCACGCGAGACCATCAGCGTGAACTTCGACAAGTCATTCATCGAGGGGAAGAAGCTCGGAGAGCTCGACTTGGTTGCGATGCCGGTGGCCCCTGTTCTCAGCATGCTTGAAGAAAACGGGAAGAGGCCCTTCTACCGATCCATCGACTCTGGACTCATCCCGAAGAAGAGTGTGCTGGACAATTTGGCGGCGCTCGAGCAAATCACCTTTATCGGATACCCCAGCGGGCTCTATGACGACTACAACAAGACCCCCCTCATCAGGCAAGGCTGGACTTCCACGCCCGCTTGGAACGACTACAAGGGTAAGCGCGAGTTCCTCGTTGACGCATCTGTATTCGAGGGCTCCAGCGGCAGTCCCGCCTTCATCCTCAACCAGGGCAGCTATCCCACGACCGACGGAATTGCCATCGGCTCCAGGCTGCTGTTCATGGGCGTAATCACTCAGACGATTACGAAGGAGAAGAGTGAGCACCTCGATTTAGGTACAGTCATCAGAAGCGACGCGATGCTCGACAAGCTCAAACCTTTCGTGGAAGGTCTACTGTAGCTAAGAGCACCGTCAAAAGCAGTGACGCCCCTTTGCTCCTTTCCCTAGGATGAGGTGACTGAGCTCGGCATGCTGGTTGACATCTGGTTCCCCAACGGCTCATAGTACAGACACATGGAAAGCCTTCGGGTTTTGTAAGGGCGGGACCCACTGGGCCTCGTTCTAGTTTTACTGTTCGGTTAACGCTGCAGATCGTTTTGGAAGGCTTACGAGCATGGTGGTTCCGTTCTCGGAACTTGCTTCGACCTCTACCGTGCCACCGTGAAGCGCCACAATCTCCCAAACGAGCGCTAGCCCGAGTCCTGCGCCGCCGTATGCCCTGCTGCGGGATGTGTCTAGACGAAAGAGCGGCTGGAAGATGCTCTCTCGGTACTGCCTGGGTATTCCTGGGCCCTGGTCCTCGACTCGCAGGAACACGTGGCTGTCGTTGTCGCGGATGGAGACGTTGACAGTCGAGCCGGAGCGGCTGTAACGGATGGCGTTTTCGACCAGATTGAACACCAGCCGATAGAGGAGCGTATCACTTCCGATTGCCAAAGCGTCTCCGGCGCAATCGAGGGTTACGCCCTTATCCTCGGCAAGTGGCGCAAGGTCGGTGAGGACCTCTTCGGACAGAGGACCGAGTTCAACATCATCCTCGCAAGGAACGCTGCGGAGCTCACTCATCTCGAGCAATACCTTGGTCATTCGAGACACGCGCTCAGTTTGTTCTTGTAGCAGGCCGAGCAGCTCGGCTGTTTCGGGTTGCAAACCGGAGTGCTCGGAGATGAATAGCTCAATCTGTGCTTGCATAAGGGCGAGCGGGGTGCGCAGCTCGTGCGCGGCGTTGCCGGTAAACTGACGCTGTGCAGAGAACCCTTCGCCAAGACGGGCGATCATATCGTTGAAAGAGGCGCTGCATCGTTGTAGCTCGGTGGGCACATCTTCACTGAGTCTGATTTCGCTTAGGTTGTCAGGCTGCACGCGCTCTACCTGGGCGGCGAAATCCCGTAGCGGTTTGAGTGCACGGCCGCTCACAAAGTATGCCAGCACGCCGCCAATGAGTGTGACTCCAGCCGTGATGCACCAGGTTGTCGTGCCAAAAGACTCCTGTGCGTCGTTTACGACGATCGTGACCCTGTCATCGGGGACCGCTTTCGTCGGGTCGAACGCCTGGGGCGAATCTTCGCCGGTTGCGTTAAAGGCCGAGATGTTGCTGCCGATGGCATCCATGTAGCGCATGCCCGTATAGCCGACCAGGCAGTTCGTCAGCACGCACGCCGCGCACGTGAGCAGTGCCGTCATAATCGTTATGCGCCATTGCAGCGAAAGCCTTTTCATTCGCCATCCTCCATAACGTAGCCCTCTCCAATCCGATTGCGAATCGGGTCGTATCCTAAAGCGCTGCGTAGCTTTTTGCGGAGTGACGAGATATGAACGCGGGTTGCGTTGCTAAAGCTGTTCACGCTGCTATCCCAAACATGCTCGATAAGCTCCTCCTGACTTACCGGACGCCCCTGATTAAGCATCAGGTATTCCAAGATTCCCGTTTCCTTGCGCGTAAGAGATAAAGCCTCGCTGTCCACAGAAGCGATGCGCGCCTTGGTGTCAAAGCTGAGCTTTCCGCAGGTTAAAACTATGTCGCTTTGTGTAAAGCGTCTTAGGGTAAGGCTGCGAATCCTTGCCGCAAGCTCGTCCAGATGAAACGGCTTGGTGAGGTAATCGTTGGCGCCGGCATCGAGTCCCGCCACCTTGTCGGCGACCTCGCCGCGTGCCGAGAGCACGAGTACCTTGGTCTCGCAGTCGGTTTTCCTAAGTTCCCCGAGCACGGTCATGCCGTCGATACGGGGAAGGTTGAGGTCGAGTACCACGAGGTCAAAGGCATCAACGTCCAGTAGGTCGAGCGCCTCCTGTCCGTCGTGACAGCAGTCGACGCTGTACGCCAAGTTTCGCAAGCTGCGCGCGATTGCATCGCACAGTGCTCGCTCGTCTTCGACGATCAAAATACGCATAACAGTCTCCTTGCACATTTCAAATCGCGCTTAACACGGATTTTATAGTCGATATGGTCCAATGGTCGCGTAACGAAAGGAGTGGTCAGGTTGTTCAAAGCGGTAAAACCCGTGGTACAGGTCGCTTTGTTGATCGTCGGAATTGCCATGGTGTGCTTTGGCGTTATGCGTGGCGAGGCGGATGCCGTGCTGGCCAAAGCGATTAGGCTGTGCTTGGAGTGTATCGGAATTGGATAAAAGAGAAAACACTGCGTCGCATGTTTTGGCTCGATTTCGCGGATTCATTCAGGCGGCGGCGACGCTGGTCACCAATATTCACCTGCCAAACTTTGCCAAAGGCGGTATCTATCAGGGCGCGGGAAAAACAGTCTGCGTACCTGGACTTAACTGCTATTCGTGCCCCGCGGCATCGGGTGCGTGCCCCATCGGGTCGTTCCAGTCGGTGGTAGGTTCATCCAAGTTCAACTTTTCTTACTATGTTACCGGTACGCTCATTTTGCTCGGCGTGCTGCTGGGACGCTTTGTATGCGGCTTTCTGTGCCCGTTTGGCTGGCTGCAGGAGCTGCTTCATAAGATTCCCGGAAAAAAGTTCTCCACGAAAAAGCTTAAGCCGCTCACGTACATCAAGTACGTCGTGCTGCTGTTTGCCGTGGTGCTGCTGCCCGTCTTGATGGTTAACGACGTGGGCATGGGCGACCCGTTCTTTTGCAAGTACATCTGTCCGCAGGGTGTGCTCGAGGGCGCCATTCCGCTGGCCATCGCCAATGCCGGCATTCGATCTGCGTTGGGACATCTCTTTACTTGGAAACTTGCCGTTCTCATTGCCGTGGTAGTGCTGAGCGTTTTGTTCTACCGCCCCTTCTGCAAATGGATTTGCCCACTCGGCGCATTCTATGCGCTCATGAATAGGGTGTCCTTGTTGGGGATTCAGGTTGACGCGTGCAAATGTGTCTCGTGCGGCAAGTGCTCAAAGGTTTGTCAGATGGACGTTGATGTGGTCCGCGCGCCCAATCATGCCGAATGTATCCGGTGCGGAAAGTGCATCGGGGCCTGTCCCGTCGATGCCATCAGCTATCGCTATGGCCTGGATGTGTCGGCGGAAAAGCTTCCCTTGACCGCTGATAAAAAGTAAACAAGCTTCGACAAAACGGAGGAATGACTATGAAGCTTTCTAAGATTGCGGCCCTGTTTATGGTGCCGGTATTGGCCTTGTGCCTTGTGGCATGTTCGGCGCCCGGTGGCAATGCGAGCGAATCTGCGAGCTCCGATCCTAAGATCGCAGAACTCACTGCGCAGAAGCCGGCCAATGCCGACGAGGCCGCCGAGCTGTATGCGAAGCTCATGCAGAAGGAGAACGAGATCTTTTCGAGTGATAACGCGCTGTGGGAAAAGGTATTCAATGCGGCAAATAAAGACTCGACAATGATTGAGGACGGCAGCAATTACGGCGATTTCTTGCTCAAGACCATCGACGGCGCCAAGGATGAGTTTACGGCGGATGAGCTTAAGACGCTCAAGGCCGGTGCGCAGCAGATCAAGGAAATCGAGGACAAGCTCGAGAGCTTGGAGAAGGAGTTCCCCGGCTGTGGAAGCACGTCGAGCGCAGGCGAGAGCGTCGATGCTTCGACCGCTGGCATGACGGCTGGTGCCAATGCTTCGAGCGAGGCGACGAAGTTCCCCAGCTTTACGGGCAAGGACCTGGACGGCAACGACGTGAGCAGCGACGAGCTGTTCTCTAAGAACAAGGTTACCGTCATGAACTTCTGGTTCACCACTTGCAAGCCGTGCGTGGGTGAGTTGGGCGATCTTGAGAAACTGAATCAGGAGCTTGCCGAGAAGGGCGGCCAGGTCGTGGGCGTCAATTCCTTTACGCTCGATGGCAACAAGGGCGAGATTGCAGATGCCAAGGACGTGCTGAGCAAGAAGGGCGTGACATATAAGAACATCTGGTTCAAGTCGGATAGCGAGGCCGGTAAGTTTACGTCAAATTTGTTCTCGTTCCCGACGACGTATGTCATCGATCAGAATGGCAACATCGTAGGGGATCCAATCGTGGGAGCCATCAGCTCCGCCGAGCAGCGCGCAGCACTCAACAAACTTATCGACCAGGCGATTGCGAATAGCGAGCAGTAGAAAACGCGTAAAGCATAGCGAGGATCGTGTGTCGCTGTGCGAAGTAGTTCGCTCCCTTTCAAGATAAACTCCACCATATAGAGGTCCCGCTCGGGACCTCTTCTTTTAGGCACCGTCCCGTTCGTTTTTTGATGCGGTTCCCTATATTCCTCACTGGCGCCGGCAAAAAATGGGGATAGAGTAGGACAAACGCGTCGAATACGAACGGCGGGGGAGAGCGGGCGAATGTGCCTGCGCAGGAGAGGTTGCCGTCCATGCTGGAGCTCAAAGGTATTTGCAAAAGGTACGTTACGCAGTCGTTTACGCAGGTGGCGCTCGACAGCGTGAGCCTGTCTTTTCGCGATAACGAGTTCGTGGCCATTCTGGGACCTTCGGGGTCGGGCAAAACTACGATGCTCAACGTTATCGGTGGGCTCGATCATTTCGATTCTGGTGACTTGCTGATCGACGGCATATCGACCAAGGACTTTCACGATCGCGATTGGGATGCCTACCGCAACAACCGCATCGGCTTTGTGTTCCAAAGCTATAACCTCATTCCGCATCAGACCATTTTGGAAAACGTGGAGCTGGCGCTCACGCTCACGGGCGTGGGGCATGCCGAGCGCCGCCAGCGTGCGCGCGAGGCGTTGGAGAAAGTCGGCTTGGGCGAGCACGTTAACAAGCGCCCGAGCCAGCTTTCGGGCGGGCAGATGCAGCGCGTGGCCATCGCCCGCGCCCTGATTAATGATCCCGAGATTGTGCTGGCAGACGAGCCGACCGGCGCTTTGGATTCAACGACATCCGTACAGGTCATGGACCTGCTCAAGGACGTGGCGCGCGACCGCCTAGTCATCATGGTCACGCACAATCCCGAGCTGGCGTACCAATATGCCACGCGCATCGTCAATCTGGCGGACGGCAAGATCACCGACGATTCCGATCCCTTCGATGCTGCCAAGGTCGCGCGTCGCGAGGCAAAGCCTACGCGCAAAACCTCGATGAGCTTTGTGACGGCGTTGGGGCTTTCTGCCCGAAACCTCATGACCAAGAAGGGCCGCACGGCCATGACGGCCTTTGCGGGCTCGATTGGCATTATCGGTATCGCGGCGATTCTGGCGCTGTCCAACGGCGTAAACGGCTACATCAAAAAGGTCGAGGAGGATACGCTCTCGAGCTACCCGCTCACCATCTCCAAGCAGGATTACGACCTGTCGTCCATGATGGGCGGACAGGGGGCTGCGGATGATGACTCGCCTGAAAACGTGGATTCATCCGACGACAGTGCCGGCGGCAAGGCTAAAGGAACCGATAAGATTCCTGTGGTCACGGCCGTAAAGGATATGTTTGCGAGCGTTAAGTCCAACGACATGACGAGCTTTAAGGCATGGCTCGATGCCGGTGGCGACGGCATCGATAAAGAGGTCAACGCCATTCAGTACGGCTACGGTGTATCGCCGGTTGTCTATCGTGCCGGCAAGGGCGATGAGAAGCCTGTCCGGCTGGTGCCCAACGCCATGACCGAGGCCATGAGCGGAGGCGCGAGCTCGGCGGCAACGGTGAGCATGGAATCCATGGGAACCTCGGTCTTTAACGAGATGATCGACGACCAGAGCCTGCTCGACAGTCAGTACGATGTCGTCGCCGGTCATTGGCCCACGTCCGCCAACGAAGCCGTAATGGTGCTCTCGAGTCGTGGCACGGTGGGTGACTACACGCTCTACAGCATCGGCGCGCTGGATATCAATGAGCTCAACGATCTGGTAAACAGCGCTATGACGGCTGACGGTGGGGTCGAAACGCCCGAGACCGGCACCGAATTTACCTACGACGATGCGCTGTCCACGACGTTTAAGGTGCTGTCGCCGGCCGATGCCTATCGCAAAAACGAAGAGACCGGCATGTGGACTGACATGTCTGACGATGCCGACTTTATGACGGCCAAGGTTGCCGACGGTATCGACGTGCACATTGTGGGTGTGGTGCGACCTAACGAGACCGCCAACGCGAGCGCGTTGTCTCCGGGTATTGCCTATACGCATGCACTGACTCGCCAGCTTATGGAGCGCGCCGCCGATTCGCAGATTGTGCAGGAGCAACTCGCCCACCCCGAGACGGATGTCTTTACGGGCAAAACCTTCGACGAACTGCAAGGCGAGGCCAAGCAAGGCGTGGATCTGGGCAGCATGTTCAGTGTGGACGAGGCAGCGCTCAAGAGCGCGTTTTCGTTCGATACATCTGCGCTCTCGGGTGCAGCCGGCGGTATGGACCTTTCTGGCATCGATCTGTCGGGGCTGGACATTGACCTTTCGGGCGTTGGCAAGGACATCGACTTCAGCGACATCATGGCAAAAGCGCCAACCCCAGATTTCTCGGGTATCTTTGACGGTCTGGAACTCACGCCCGAGCAAATGCAGCAGGTGGGAACACTAGCCAACCAGCTGTTTGAGGGCTTTTTGCAGTCTGATCAGTTTAAGGCGCTGTCGCCCGAAGACCTTAAGGACGCGTCAAAGCTCGCCGCCGCATTCTCGACGTATCTTGAGAATGATGCCGCAGCCCAGCAATATCTGGCTCAGCTCAAGGCACTCGGTGGCGATGCCCTGGCCGAGCGCCTGCAACAGGCGATGACCGACTATGTGCAAAAGCAGCTGGCTCCGTATCTGCAGCAGGCTATGGATCAGGTGATGAAGACAATTAGCGAGCAGATTGCGACGACGGTATCGTCCCAGCTCAAGGCGGGCGCGGCAGGGCTCATGGGCCAGATAGCGACACAGATGTCTTCGAGTTTTGCCAACCTGGCGGGCGCTATGCATATGGATGCGAGCGCCTTTGCCCGCGCCATCCATTTCAACATGGACGCCGAGGATCTGAGTTCGCTCATGATGAGTTATGCCAAGGCATCGCAGCTTACCTATGACAACAACCTGACCACACTGGGTTATGCGGACGAGGCGGACCCCATCTCGGTCAAGATTTTCCCGCGCGACTTTGAGGCCAAGGAGCGCGTACTCGACCATATCGATGCGTACAACAAGCAGGTCAAAGCCGCCGGCCACGACGAGCAGGCAATCTCGTACACCGACTACATGGGCATCATCATGGGTTCGGTGACTGATATCGTGAATACCATCAGCTTGGTGCTCATCGCATTCGTGAGTATCAGCCTGGTGGTGAGCTCCATCATGATCGGCATCATCACGTACATCAGCGTGCTGGAGCGCAAAAAGGAGATTGGCATCCTGCGCGCGATTGGCGCGTCGAAGCGTAACGTGGCAAACGTGTTCAACGCCGAGACCTTTATCGAGGGCCTCATTGCCGGCGTCTTTGCCATTGTCGTCGTGGTGCTCGTGAGTTTCCCGGTCAATGCCTGGGCACTTGCGGTCAAACAGGTTCCCAACCTGATGAGCCTGCCCGTGCAGGATGCGCTGGTACTCATTGCAATTTCGGTGCTGCTAACGGTCGTTGCCGGCCTGCTGCCTGCCCGCAGCGCATCCAAGAAGGACCCCGTCGAAGCCCTGCGCTCCGAATAATGCGACAAAGGGACTGTCCCTTTGTCACGTTCGTTGATATGAGAGAAGAGTAGATGATCCTTTCGTTGGCCCCCATGGAGGGGATTACCGGGCATGTGTTCCGTCACGTGCATGCGGAGTGCTTCGGTGCGCTCGATTGCTATTACACGCCGTTTTTGCCGCCGCCGCGGGTGGGAAATCGCTTTGGCGGCAAGGCGTTTAAGGAGATCGATCCTGCCAATAACCAGGGGCTCAACGTGGTGCCTCAGCTGATGTCCAAGAACGCGGACGAGTTTGTGTGGGCGGCGCAGGTGCTCGCCGACATGGGCTATCGCGAGGTCAATCTCAACCTGGGTTGTCCTTCGGGAACGGTTGTCGCCAAGGGCAAAGGATCGGGCTTCTTGCGCAATCTCGACGAGCTCGAGGCGTTCTTAAGCGATGTGTGCGAGCGGTCGCCGTTGCCGGTGTCGGTAAAGACCAGGCTGGGGCTGGAGAATGACGACGAATACGAGCGCGTGCTCGATCTGTATTGCCGCATGCCGTTGGCAGAGCTCATTGTGCATCCGCGCGTGCAAAAGGACCGCTATACGGGTTCGCCGCGCAAAGAGTTTTACGGCAAGACGTTGGAGCGGGCGCCGTTTCCCGTGGCCTATAACGGTGACATTTTTGATCTTGAGGATATGGACGCGCTGGTGGAGGCCTATCCCGGCACGCGCCATGTGATGTTGGGGCGTGGCCTGCTCGCGAACCCCGCGCTGGCTCGCATGGTCAAGGGCGGCCCTGCTGCAACGGCTGCTGAGCTGCAGCGCTTCCACGACACGCTGTTTGCGGCATATGCAGAAGAGATTGGCGGCAATGCGGTCTTCCGCATGAAGGAGTGGTGGTTCTACGCCAAGTGCGCTTTCGCTGATCCCGCTACCGTCCACAAGATCGTACGCAAGACCAAAAAGGTCGACGAATACCGCGCTGCCGTCGAGCGCGTCTTTCGTGAACAGCCGCTTGCACCCACAGCTCGCTTCCACGGCTAACTAGTCATCGGGGGCGTTCTTTAACGACTGGTCATTTAAGAACGTCCCCGATGACTACCCGCAAAAACTGTACGTCAGCATCCAAAGATGTCGAAAAATGTCGACTTTGGATGCTGGCGTACATGTTTGGGTTCGGAGGGTGACTAGGCAATCATCGCATCGAGCGTGATGAGCTCCCTGAGTCGCTCCGTGCGTGTTTGCCCATGGCGCTTTGCTTTTGCGTCAAACGCATCAAGAACAGACTCACCCACACGTGCCGATAAAACAACGCTTGGCTCATCGGAGATCGACGGCCTTCCCAGCTTGATGGTGCGACCCTTCGGCCACTCATCTTTTTCGTATGCCTCCGCGGCTTTCTCCAACTCTCCGGGAGCAAACCCCATCATCTTTTCGAGCTGCTTAGCGTCCATAGCGCCTCCTATCGATCGGCATAATGTCGAGCAGAGGTCAACGGATACTCTTTTTGTATACAGTTTTGTAGACAAAAATACAAACAGTTTATCAGGCTAATTAGCTTGTTTTGACCCGCGTGTTCGATAGGAAATGAGCATTGACGGTTTCGATACTCCTTTGCTTTTCAGCCTGGAATTTGGATGCTCATTGAACTTCCGGAGGGGAGCGCTTTATTAAGCTATCGAGATTCTGAGCAGGAGCTCTCACTGGTCTTCGATAATGGGACCAGCTTAATTCGCGACACAGTGTGTCGCGAATGGGAGTAGTCGTTAGGTGTCCTTCAATGGCTAGTCATATAAGAACGTCCAAGTGTCGGATTTTGTCATTTAGTGTCGTCCTCAGCGGCTATTCTGGAGGGTCGTGGTCAAAAAAGGGCAAATATGAGTACTGTTGCCATTATAGTTGCATTTATTTTGCTATAAATAGTAGCTCCTGATGAGACTTGTTCCCATTAGGAACTACTTTTATTGAACATATGAGGAGAAATAGCGTCGTCTACGGACGTATGGAACGTTGAATAGTTCCTGAAGTGATCAAAATCGCTGCTACTAAACAGGTAGCAGTACTCATATTTGCCCTTTTTTGACCACAGCCCTCTCGGAAACCTTTCCAGAGGCGTCAAACAGCCATAATCCAAAGGTCGCCTCAAACAATTAGCCGGCTAAGAGCGTCCATGACTACCCAAAAGCTGTACGCCAGCATCCAAAGATGTCGAAAAATGTCGACTTTGGATGCTGGTGTACATGTTTGGGTCGTATGGGCTGGGGCCCTGGACGGACAGAGCGTGCGTACTAGAGCAGATTCTCCTGCAGCCATGCGATGATGTCGCTCGATTCGTAGAGTGGTTTGCCGTCGATGAACAGGCAGGGAACCTGGCGTTTTCCGCCGACGGCGATGAGTGTCTGCTCGGCTTCGGTATCGGTCGAGATATTGCGCTCGGGGATGGTCACACCGTTATCGGCAAGGAATCGTTTGACTTTTATGCAATACGGGCAGCCGGTCATAACGTACAGCGTGAGCTCATGATTAGTAGCCATGGGTCTCCAATCGGTTGAGGTTTCGATTGAAATACCCAAAGCAGCCGCGGTCTATGCGCGCGTCAACGACGACTCGATGGCCTGGACCAGAAACGCCGTGGCTCCGGTGCCGCAGGGCTTGTCGTAGTAGTCAACAAAGCGCTGGTCGGCAAGATAGCCGTGGGCGAGGCCCAGGTATGCTTCGTCTTGGGGCTCGTGTCCCCAGTTAAGGGCAATCCATCGACGGTGCATTGCGACAAGTTTGTGGGCCTCGTTGCTCTCTGGGTCGCCAATGCCCATGGCAATCGAAAGCTGGCCCAGAACAGCGCGTTCAAGTTCCTTCATGTCGTTCCATGTCTGAGGATCCATATCCAGTAACGTTTCGTTTGCTGCATCGATAGCCTCATTGCCATAGCGAGCCCGAGCCTCGGCGCCGTAGCGTTCCTCGTTTTCCTGCACGGTGCGCCAGCGCTCCAGTTGCGGCAGGACGGCGCCCATGAGCGAGACGGCTTCGTCGAGCGACATACCTGTGTTTTGTGCTAGCCGTGGGGCACAGTCCTCGATCATTGCCTCCATCGTGGTGTCGTAGGTGTACTGGCCGTGGTCGTAGCACCACTTGCAGTAATGTTCGGTCGTGGCGCCCGTGGCATCGGTGCCGCAGTCGCCGGGCGTGAGTATCATGCCGCAGCTCTGGCAATAATGCTCGGGCATTTCGAGCAGGTGGGACAGTGGCTCGCCGGTTACGGTGGCAATGAGCTTCATCATGTCGATGCCCGGGGTGACCTCGTCGCGCTCCCAACGGCTGACGGCTTGGCGCGTGACAAAGAGTTTGGCGGCGAGCTGCTCTTGGGTAAGGTGATGGGCGCGACGGATGGCAATGAGCTTTTCTGCAAAGGCCATAGCGGCTCCTTTCTGCTGGTTGATGGCTTAAGCATACGCGGCGGCAGACGCCCTTCCAAGCAACCGTTGGTTGCACGGCGGGGGACCGCGGCGAAGAATTGCACGCAACGCCCCACGCCTCCATGCCGTACAATGACCGGCATGGAACCTATTGCACACATACATACCGACCTGCCGCAGAAGTTCGGCATCCCGCGCAACAGCTTTTTGGCGCCTCATCTGCAGGGACGCATCGTTTTTGAGCCGGAATTTGCCTCCAACGCAGCGGTTGAGGGTCTGGACTCCTTCTCTTACCTGTGGCTGCTGTGGCGCTTCGAAAACGGAACGCCCGGCGGCACGGCTAAGGACATAGCCGCCGATGCCAAAACGCAGGACAGGTCCGGCACCAACGCAAAATGGTCGAAAACTGTGCGTCCGCCGCGCCTGGGTGGAGCCGAGCGTGTGGGCGTCTTTGCCACGCGCAGTCCGTTTCGCCCTAATTCCATTGGGCTCACCTGCGTCAAGCTCGACCGCGTGGAGCTTACCGACGATGGTCCCATCATCCATGTGTTGGGGGCCGACCTGCGCGACGGCACGCCCATCTACGACATTAAGCCCTACATTCCGTTTGCGGACTGCCACCCGGATGCAACGGGCGGCTGGATTGAGGATGCTCCGTGGCAAGAGCTCGATGTTGAGTTTCCGCAGGCGCTGCAGGATATGGTCTCGCCCGCAAAGCTCCCCGGCTTGGTCGAGGTCCTTCGCCAAGATCCGCGCCGCGCGGGCAGCAAGCACGAGCCAAACCGCGTCTATCATCTTGCCTTCGCCGGGCTCGACATATCGTTTACGGTCGATGAAACCCAGCTAACCGTAGTCGCCGTCAACGACGCACGAGACTAACCAGCCATTCGCCCGCACCCGTCAAATTAAGCGCCAAACCCCGCGCCAAAACCGCCCGTGCTGGTGGACAATAGCGCCTATCGAAACAGTCTACTTTGCACGGGGGTCCAGCATGAAATACGACTTCACTTCAATCATCGACCGCCACGGCATGGACTCCATCGCCGTTGACTCTTGGGGCGAGATCCCCGGTATGGCTCCGAATGCACCCGACGAGGGCTTCGACCGCATTCCCATGTGGGTGGCCGACATGAACTTCGCCACGGTGCCCACGGTCCAGGAGCACATCATTCAGCGTGCCCAGCACCCCATGTTTGGCTACTTTAACCCGCGCCCCGAGTACTTCGACCGCATCATCGAATGGCAGAACCGCCGCAATGGCGTCGAAGGTTTGAGCCCTGAACATATCGGCTACGAAAACGGCGTGCTGGGCGGTGTCGTGTCGACGCTGCGCGCGTATGTCCAACCAGGCGATGCGGTGCTGGTCCACAGCCCTACCTACATCGGCTTTACCAAGTCCATTGAGGCCGCGGGCTATCGCATTGTCCACAGCCCGCTTAAGTTCGACGACCAGGGCGTGTGGCGTATGGACTTTGAGGACATGGAGCACAAGCTCGCCCAAAACCACATCCATGCCGCGGTGTTCTGCTCGCCGCACAATCCCTGCGGCCGCGTATGGGAGCGCGACGAAATCGAGCACGCCATGGACATCTATCGCCAGCACGATTGCGTGGTGATCTCGGACGAGATTTGGTCCGATATCATCCTGCCGGGGCACAAGCACATCCCGACGCAGTCGGTGAGCGAGGATGCCCGCATGCGCACGGTTGCCCTCTATGCGCCGAGCAAGACGTTTAACCTGGCGGGCCTGGTCGGCAGCTACCACATTGTCTACAACGAGACGCTGCGCGACCGCGTGTGCGCCGTGTCCAACAAGACTCACCACAACGAGATGAACGTCCTCTCCATGCATGCGCTTATCGGTGCCTACCAGCCGCAGGGCTACGAGTGGGTGGACGAGCTCAACCAGGTGCTTGCCGGCAATATCGAGTACTTCTGCGATTACGTGGACGAGCATTTTGAGGGCGTGTCTTATTCGCGTCCGCAGGGCACGTACATGGTGTTTCTGGACTGCACCGAGTGGTGCCGCGAACATGGCCGCGATATTCAGTGGCTGCTCGACGAGGGGGCGCGCGTGGGCGTGGGGTATCAGGACGGCCGTCCGTTCCACGGGCCCTGCCACATTCGCGTGAATCTGGCGCTGCCGCTTTCGCGCGTAAAGGAAGCGTGCGGCCGCCTGGACCGCTACGTTTTTAATGCACGGTAAGTGAGCGCTGCATGCGGGGTCTTCTGCCAAGTCGGCTGGAAGGCCCCACACGGTAAAGCGTCTGTAACAATTGGGTGCTCGTGTGGTTTTGTTTGCTATTATCTTTAACCATTTCAGTCTGTAAACAGGATCGTATGGAGCTCGATGAAAAGATCCCGTCGCTCGGTTGCCATTTCGTTGTTTGTTGCGCTTGCAGTGGCGAGCGCTTTTGTCGTAGCGATAGCTGGCTGCTCCGGGTCGAATGACGAGGCATCGACGTCTGCATCAAAAGGCCTGGAGGCCTCGCAGGTCCAGGACGACAATCTTAAGACGCTCAACGTCGGCAGCGACCTCTATCCACCGTTTGTGTATACCGACGAGTACGGCGATATTGTTGGCCTGGATGTCGAGATATTGACCGAGGCTTTGGCCCGCATTGGTTACAAGCCAAAATACCAGCTGATCGACTGGGAAAAGAAGAAAGAGCTGCTGGCGAGCGGCGAACTCGATTGCGTCATGGGTAGCTTTAGCATGACGGGTCGCGAAAACGAGTATCGTTGGGCCGGCCCGTACCTTGCGAGCCGCCAGGTGGTCGCGGTCGATTCCCAGAGCGATATCTACACGCTTGCCGATCTTGAGGATAAGATCGTGGCGGTTCAGTCCACCACCAAGCCCGAGGACATTTTGCTCAATCGCACAAATGAAAACGTTCCGCAGATCAAGGAGCTCTACAGCTTTTCGGACGGTTCATATCTGAACCCGGCGCTCGTCGAGGGCCTGGTCGACGCTATCGCCGCGCATGAGTCCTCGTTCCTCACCTACGAAAAAGACTATGGTGTGACATATCGCATTTTGGATGAGCCGCTGCTAAAGGTTGGTTTGGGCACCGCTTTCGATATCAACGATACGCGCGGCATCGACGTCAAGCTCACTCATGCCTACCAAGAAATGCTTGCCGATGGCACCATGGAACGCCTAGTGTCAAAGTACTTTGATGACCCTTCGCCCTTTTTGAATATAGAGGGCCTGTCATGATCGGTGCACCCGACCACGCCGTAGAGAAGCGGGGCAATCGTTCGGCAGGGGCATGGTTCCTTGTCGCCCTGCTGGGGATAGCGCTCTCGGTTGTTGCCGGTATGATGAGCTACAGCTACACGACAGCTCAGGCCGAGCAGCGCTTTGCCGACGTTGTCGATTACGTGGCGACGCAGAGCCTTTCCTACGATGCATTCAATAGCGCCTATACGACCAAAAACCTGATTCGCGTTATGGAGATCGCCGGAGAGACAGCGCGCGATATGGAGCGCGACGGTTCGGTGGATAACGCCATGCTGGAGCAATATGCCGACCAGTTCAACGTGAGCGCACTGATCGTGACGGACGCATCGGGCAATTTGGTGTCCGAGTCCTCGACGGATGGCGTGGGCTACGAGTCGCTCGCTACGTATCTCAAGGAAGCACCCGTGCTGGAGGTGGCAGCCCATCCGCTTAAGTCCTATACCGCCCGCATCACGCTTGCGGATGATTCGGTCGCAGACATTGGCTGCGTAACCCGGCGGGATGACGAGGGCATCGTTGTTGCGGTAAGGCATCAGAGCGCGAAGGCAGTTGCAAGCAATACGCTCAAACTGCAGAGCCTGCTCGGTGGTTATGAGACCATCGACAGTGGCAATATCGTGATCGAAAGCGATGGCAAGGTCGTTGCGACCAATGTCGTTGAACCCACCATATTGGGCGTATTCGATCTGCCTGTGACGGATGTCTTCATTGTCGACGGTATTAAGGATCGATGCCTGGCTGGTAAGGTCAAATTGATTAACGCCGACGGCGAGTGGTATTTGGGCACATTTGGAAAAGCGCACAAATTCTATGTGTACACCTATGCCTCGGCGCGGCATTACTTCGAGATCGTCGCCGCCGTTGTCGCCTGCGTGCTGGTGCTCTACGGCGGTGCAATAGCCGCCGTTGTGATGATGCGTCGCCGTGCCGAGCGCCAGCGCATGACCGACCTGTTGCTGCAGGAGCGCGACTATGGCGACAAGCTGGCAAAGGCGGCGCGCGAGGCCTCGTCCGCCAACTCGGCAAAGACGGAGTTTTTGCGTCGCATGAGCCACGATCTGCGCACGCCTATCAACGGCATTCGCGGCATGGTCGAGGTTGGCGATGCCAATGCGGACGATCTGCAAAAGCAGACCGAGTGCCGCTCAAAAATCTGGACGGCATCGGGACTGCTGCTCGACCTTGCCAACGAGGCGCTCGATATGAGTCGCCTGGAGAGCGGGCAGGTCGACCTGAACCTCGTACCCACAAATTTGGTGGCACTCAACTGTGAGGTGCGCGATATTCTGGAGCGCCAGGCCGAGGAGCGTCTGGTGACAATTATCTGCGACCAGCAGACGCTTAATCATCCCTATGCGCGGGTGAGCGTGACGCACCTCAAGCGCTTGTTGCTCAATATTGCCGGCAATGCCGTCAAGTACAACCGCCAGGGCGGCTATGTTCGCCTGGTGTGCCGCGAGGTGGAGCCAGCGGATGGCGTCCCCGTCTATGAATACACGATCGCCGACAACGGTATTGGCATGAGCGAGGAGTTCCAACAGCGCCTCTACGAGCCGTTTTGCCGTGAGGGGCAACAGGTGGAAGGCGCTTCATCGGGAACTGGCCTGGGCGCGCCTATCGCAAAACAGTTGGTCGAGCTTATGGGCGGAACCATGAGTTTTACGAGCGTCTTGGGGCAGGGGACGACGTTTACCATCCGCCTGCCGTTCGAGAAATGCAAGCGCTCCGAGATTCCTCAGGCTGTGCGCGTGGACGCGGGAGACGGCGATGCACTCCAGGGCTTGCGCGTTTTGCTCGTAGAGGATAACGATCTGAATGCCGAGATCGCGCAGTTTACGCTCAGCCGTGCCGGTGCCGTCGTGACACACGCTAGGGATGGTGAGTCTGCCGTCGAGATGTTTGCCGCGAGCGTGCCGCACGAGTACGACGTGGTGTTGATGGACATCATGATGCCGGGCATCGATGGCCTTGAGGCCACACGTCAGATTCGAGCACTCGATCGCGAGGATGCCGCGACCACGCCGATTATCGCCGTGAGCGCCAACGCCTTTGCCGACGACCGCAGGCTTTCGCGTGAGGCGGGCATGAACGCGCACCTGAGTAAACCCGTGAGCTCGCAGGAGCTCATTGAGGCGCTTGCGCACATAGCCGCCGACGCTCTATAAGCATATGGCCTGGTTCCAAGGTGGGTTGGAACCAGGCCATATTGTTATTGATGAGGCCTGCTGAGGGGCTTACTTTTCCTGAATCTGCTTGCCGCAGAGATGCTCAATCGTAATCTCGTAGAGCTGGACGCCCTTAATGTCCTTGGCGATTTCCTCTTCGACTTCCTCGGCGGAAGGGTAGTACTTAAGGGCGAGCTGGCGGACTTTGTCTTCGATAAACGCGGGAGTGTCGTTCGCCAGGCGACAGCGGCCAAAGACCACGGTACTCATAACGTAGGGAGCCCAGTCACCGTCCTTGTGCCACTCGTTGCCGTAAACGGTAAAGCAGACCTTGTCATCGCGCTTGAGTGCGTCGACCTTGTGGCCGGCTTTGGCGCCATGGAAATTAATCTTGTCGTGCTCGGCGTCAAAGAAGTAGTTGACGGGAATGGCGTACGGGTAGCCATCGTCGCCGTTGACGGCAAAGACGCCGCGCTTGCAGGTAGCGAGCAGTTCGCGCGCTTCCTCGTCAGTGATGGCGCGTTTCTTTCGACGTAAGGGCCTAAACATCGTTGGCTTCCTTTCTGGTCGTGCGTGGTGGTTGAGCACAAACTATAGCGAAACGGATCCGTTTTTCTTGATGCGGGCGAGTATGTTTTTGAGCTTGTTAAAGTCGAGCGGTTTGGACAGATGGGCGTTCATGCCGGCGTCGTGTGCCGCCTTGGCGTCCTCGGCAAAGGCATTGGCGGTGAGCGCGATGATGGGGATATCGGCTGCATCGACCTTCTCGCTCAGGCGAATCGCGCGGGTTGCCTCGTAACCGTCCATGTCCGGCATCATAATGTCCATCAGGATCGCATCGAAGCTGCCGGCGGGATGAGACAGGTACAGATCGACGACTTCGTTGCCGTTGACGGCGCGGGTGACCACGACGCCCTCGGATTCTAGCAGCGTCTGGGCAATCTCGGCATTCAATTCGTTGTCTTCGGCGAGCAGCACGTTCATGTCGGCGAGCGAGCAGTCGAGCGCCCTCTCGACCGTATTCGCCCGCGCCCGGGGGTTCTTGTCGATATCGAGCGGAATTTCCACGTAGAACGTGGTGCCCACATGGAGTTCGCTGGTGACTTCGATGGTGCCGTCCATCAGTTCAATAAGCGACTTGACGATTGGCATGCCCATGCCGGTTCCTTGGAACTTGCTGCGCGCATCGTCACCTTCTTGGGCAAACGGCTCATAGATATGCTTTAAAAACTCGGGAGCCATGCCAATGCCGGTATCCGAAACGCTAAAGCAAAAGAGCGCGCGCCCGTTATCGAGTGGCTTGGTCTGTGAACTAAAGGTGACGGAGCCGCCGTGCTTGTTGTACTTAATGCTGTTGTCTAACAGGTTGATCATGACCTGTCGGATATGGGTGGGACTGCCGATTACGTATGGCCCCGTGGCGTACGGCAGCCTATTGTCCTGCATTGTGATGCCGTTACTGGACGCGCGGAGCTTGCACAGCACCAGCGTATCATCACAAAGCTCTTTGAGGTTAAAAGGCGCATGTTCCAGTGTTAGCTTGCGGTCTTCGATTTTTCCCATCTCGAGGATGTCGTTGATCAGCGAGAGCAGGTGATTGGCGGCAACGCGCGCCTTGGCACGGCTCTCGCGGGCGACTTGCATATCGCCTTCCTTCAATTCTTCAATTTCGATAAGGCCCAGGATACCGTTGAGCGGCGTACGGATGTCGTGGCTCATGCGCGTGAGGAATGCCGTCTTAGCGGCGTTGGCAGCATCGGCTTTTTTGCGCTCGGTTCGAGCGCGCACGAGCGCCCAGATGAGCAGGACGATGCCGACCGACAACATACCGATGAGGGTAGCTGCAATGGCGGTGCGGTTGCGGTAAAGGAATTGAAGCGTGTTGGATTCCTGGGCCGTGTACGACGTGGAGGAGAAATTGCTTGCGGAGAGCGATTCTCCGGCATTGATGATGCCCTTGTTGATGATTCCCAACAGCTCGGGCTTGCCGCGCGACATCAAGCACGCGAGGTCACAGGTGTCAGGGAGCTCGACCGTCTCGCAGTCCTCGAGATCATAACGGTCACCGATGGTTTTTACGCGTGAACTGGGAGCGACGATGCAGTGTGCCGTTCCCTTCCTGAGGGCGTCGAACGCTTCATCGTCGGATTGGTATTCGGTTACGGTCGCTGTGGGGAACAGACTTTCAAGTGCATTTTTGTTGACAAACGATGATTTGGTGCAGGCGATGTTCTGAAGGTCTTTGTTCAGGTTGCTGCCGGTGTGGATGGCGGTGAGGGACATGGTCCCCAACGATACCGACTGCACAACGCCTGATTGCTCGGCGAACCAGTAATCTCGGTATGCCGGCAGCGCAACGTCTATGCTTCCCTCTGACAGGGCCTTTGACATCATCTTGTAGCTATCAAAGGCGACGGTTTTGACCGTAATGCCAAATTTATCGTGTAGCGTCGTCGCAAGCGATGTGAGCGAGCCTTCCATTTCGCCGTTTTCGTCTTCGTTGCAGTAGGGGAGTTTGCCCGTAATGTAGCCGAGCGTGATGGTGTTGTCATTTGCTTTGAGCCAGGAACGTTCGGGGCCGTTGAGCGATGATGAACCGCTGTTTTGGGCCGAGTAGTTAGATTTGACTTCGTCGATATAGCGTGGGTTGACGCGGGCGATTGCCGACATGGCGGCATTGATGTCGTCCATCAGGTCGGGGCGGCTTTTGGGGACGGCAAAATAGTAGCCGCTCGAACCAATGTAGAACATGGGGGAGGCGCTGGGCGACGAGGCCGTGTCGTTCATGATAATGGCATCGACCTCGTTGTTTGCGAGCGCGTCAAAGAGAACGGAGTTCCCGTCATACTCCCTGTATGTGCAGGTGATTCCTTCGTTGGCGAGCCACTGCTGGCCAACGAAGGTTTGCATAACGCCGGGGTTGCAGCCGATGGTAAGGCCTTGGAGCGCTTGGGGGTCACCCTTGGCCAGATCGTCGCGCTCGGGCTTGGCGTAGATGTAGTAGCGCTCGGTGCCCTCGGGGTTCGAGGAAAAGAGCAGCTTTTGGGCGCGTTCCTCGGAGTAGGAGATGTTGGGCATGAGGTCGATCTCGCCCGCCTCGAGCATGTCCATAAGTTCGGTGAAGGTGCCGGAGACGTATTCGTACCGCCAGCCGGGCGTGTAGTACGACAGGGTCTGGAGGTACTCGTAACCCCATCCCGAGAGACGCTCGCCGGGGGTGCCGTCCTGGAAGCCCTCGTTGTTGACGAGCCAACCAACGCGGACCGTCTTGACTGGCTGATCGGTGTTGGCGGCATAGACGGGGGCGGGCGCGGCGGCGCTCAGCACGGTAAGCGCGACGAGCACGATGACCAAGGCGCGAGATATAACTAAACGAAGGGCGACGGTAGCTCTCACGTGCAATCCTAACGAATCGAGACAATACCGCATAAGGATACCAGCTCAGCCTGCCTAGCCGGCGGCTGCACCGCTAAACGCTCCCGCCCGGCAGTTGGGGACAGTCCCTTTCTGCCGGCACAAAAGGAACGTCCCTAACTGCCGGTTGTGGGACAATACCGAGCAAACGTGATTGGGCGTCTGGGAAAAGGGGTCGCGATGAACAAGTTGAGGACGCTTGCCGACGTGTTGCGCCAGGCTGGCTTTGCGCGCATCACGGGCCTGTTTCTTATCTTTTACCTGCTATGTTCGACGGCCGTCTGGCTGTCCGAGCCTACGACCCTCACCTTTGGCGATGGACTTTGGTTTAGCTTCGAGACGGTCTCGACCATCGGCTTTGGCGATATCCCGGCCGAAACGCCGGTTGCCCGCGCCATTACCGTTGTCCTGAGCGTTATCAGCATCTTCTACATCGCCATGCTTACGGGCGTGGCGGTGAACTACTGCAATACGCTTATCAAGATGCGCCAAAAGGACACCATGGCGCGCTTTATGGACGATCTTGAGCATTTGGAAGAACTCGACCGCGATGAGCTCGCCGATTTGTCGCGCCGCGTGCGCGAATACCGTCGCCGGCAACGATAGAACGGGTGCCGCGCGTCACGACGGGGGGGGATTGCATATGAACATCACGGTGTACCTGGGCGCGAGCGTCGGCAACGACCCGGCGTTTCTGCCCGCGGTGCAGGAGCTGGGCAATTGGATTGGCGCCAACGGACACGCGCTCGTATACGGCGGGTCCAAATCGGGACTGATGGGCGCGCTCGCCGATAGCGTACTCGAGGCAGGCGGACATGTGACGGGTGTGGAGCCGAGCTTTTTTATCGAGGCAGAGTTTCAACACGACGGAATCGACGACCTTATCGTGACGAGCGGCATGGCCGAGCGCAAAGCCAAGATGATCGAGCTCGGCGATGCGTTCATCGCATTTCCAGGCGGCACGGGCACGCTCGAGGAGATTGCCGAGGTCATGTCCGCGGTGTCGTTGGGGCACCTGAGCTCTCCGTGCATCCTGTATAACCTGGACGGTTACTACAACGACCTCACGGCGTTGCTCGGGCACATGATTGATAAGGGGCTTTCGAGCCCGAGGCGCCAGCACGGCATCTACTTTGCCGACGATTTGCGCGAGATTGCCTCGATTATCAACGGATAAGTCTTGAGCCTGCCCCACTATGGCTCCCAATGGTGCCGTTTGCGGCGCAGGCGGTTGGCTCGTTCGGGTAACGCTCGCTCTACAATAAAACGTATCTATGTCGACTTTGACCGCGGGAGGACCCGATGGATAACCTTGCCAAACCCACGAACCGAGCGCTGTTTTTGGTCAGCGTTGCCGTGACCGGTGCACTCGCGGGTGCCGCAGTCTGGCTGTTCTTTTTTGCGATGGAGCACGGTATCGACTATCTATGGACCGAGATTCCGCACGCGCTGGGCGTCGCTTCGCCCGAGCTTGCCAGCGGCCCGTTTGGCTTTCTGCCGTACCCGTTTTTTGTCTGCCTGCTGGGCGGCCTGTTAATCGGTCTGTACGAAAAGATGACAGGCACCAAGACCGATGACCTCAACCAGGTGATGGCTAAGGTTAAGCAAGACGGGCGCTACCCGTACGACAACCTGGGCAAGCTTTCGCTCGCGGCATTGCTGCCGCTGCTGTTTGGCGGAAGTATTGGACCGGAGGCCGGCCTGACCGGCGTTATCGCGGGTCTGTGCAGCTGGGTTGGCGACCGCATGCGCCGCTTTGGCGCCGAATTTAGGGAGCTTACGCTGCTGGGTACCCAGGCCGCGTTGACGGCGCTCTTTACCGCGCCCGTCTTTGGCTTTGTGGCACCGCTTGCCGGTAGCGCCGACGGCGACGAGGGCTCTGCGTCCGACGAGATCACCATCAGGCTGCCCAAGGCGCAAAAGACCGTGGTTTACGGCATCGCGATTGCCGGCGGCCTGGGCACCTACCTGCTGCTCGGCCAGCTCATGGGCGGCGGCATGGGCATGCCCAGGTTCGAGGCTGCCGTGGTGGGCAACTTGGAGCTTACCTGGCTCGTCCCTCTGTCGTTGATCGGAACAATCTGCGGCTGGCTGTACTTTGTCTCTGAGCACGCGAGCGAAGCGCTTGCCCATGCAATAGGGGAGCGTCCTGTCGTCAAGGCGATGCTGGCTGGTTTGGCGCTCGCGATCTGCGGCACGGTCCTGCCCTACACCATGTTTGCCGGCGAGACACAAGCCGATGTGCTCATGGAAACCTACCTGACCATTCCCGCTGGCGTGCTTATCGCGATCGGTCTTGTCAAGGCCATGTTGACGCCTGCCCTCATCAACCTTGGCTGGCGTGGCGGCCACTTCTTCCCGGTTATCTTCTCGGGTGTGAGCCTTGGCTACGGCCTTGCCATCCTCACCGGCGCCGATCCGGTCTTTTGCGTCGCCGTTTGCACCGCCTCGACAATGGGCGCCGTCATGCGTCAACCCGTCATGGTCGTGGGCCTGCTGCTCATGTGCTTCCCACTCAAGGGTATCGTCTGCATGATCATCGCGGCCGCCATCGCCGCTGGCATTCCGCTGCCCAAGCCGCTGCGCAAGTAACGTGGTGGTGCGCGGCCAATACAGGCATCCCAGGCCCGGCGTGAGAATGTGGCGTCTGCTGGGCTGCTGTTCCAACAGTCATGAAGAAAGAATCCGCGCGAGATACCGAGCGAATCAAAGAACGCGCGGCTTTCCTGTGGGTCGCTCTACAGATTGACAGCGTACGAGTCCAACCCGTATTCGCGGGCAAGCAGGACACTGGTAATACCGGTACCCGACCCAAGGTCGTAGACGCGGACGCCGCAGGGGACAGGCGCATCGCGAAGCAGCTCTTCGGATCGCGTCGGGAAAGTTGGCGTAAGAATCCCTTCGGGAGGGCGGCCCACCGCAGAATCACATCGCCATCCTACGCCGTCTCTAGCATGTCCGCAAGCTCCAGGCTCGACATGATGGTGCGTTCCACGACCAGCCTCAGCTCCTCGTCGGACCTCGGCTCGGCGGCGGCCGCGCCGCCCGCGTGCAGCTACGCCATCTTGGCCTCGGAGAAGTAGCGCGCATGCGACCACTCCTCGTCCTCGTCGCACATCACCGCCCCGGCCAGGCGCTCGAGCGACTCGACCGAGGGGAAGGTCTCCGCGACCCTGGCGACCTTGCGGGTGCTGGCGCCGGTGGCGTACATCACCGCCATCGCGGCCACGAACGCCCGGTCAACCCGCTGGTAGCGCTCGACAATGTCGTCGGGGAAGAAGCTGCCAGTCCGCAGCTTGGGATGCGCATGGTGATCGTGCCCGCACAGGTCTCCAGCCTCCGCTCGTGGTAGCCGTTGCGGCTGTTCGTCCCTCCAGCGCACAGCTGGTCGACCACCGCGTCAACGATCTGGTTGACGAGGACTTCGGCGAGCGCGCGCACGAGCTCATGGAGGTTCACCATCCCGTCGTCGAAGCGGGGCGAACCCTCGGCGCCGGGGCCTCGATCTGGTTTACACTCTGCATCGCGGTCATTTCCTTGCATCGAATCCGTTTGTCGCAGCTACAGATTCTAAGGCGGTGGCCGCTCCTTTGCTTCAGGCCCTTACACCGACATTTCCGACATGATCGACATTTTCGAATGACTTTGGATGAAATCAATGGAACGGCAGCTTGAGATTGCCTCTAGCTTGCGGCTACTAGACTGCAATGGCGACGAGATTCCGGATATTGGAAAGGCGTTTTGCTGAACAAGAGGGTTCGGCGAGCCGTACATTGATAGGCGGTTAAGGATTGAGAGCGACGGTCTCTGTTCGATATTCACGTTCGACGACGCTGGCGGTCTGGGAGAGGCGATTGAAGGGGGGGGTCTTGCGCGAGGACTTGGAAACCAAGCATTCGACCTGTATGGACTTCAGCGACGAGTCTTGTTTGGCGCGGTTGAAGGTTGAGGTGTTATCCATGCTGAAGGGGATACGCATTGGACGAGCGGCTCCTTTTGTCCGATAAGCTGATGCGAGTTTCCCGAACTCTTGCTGAATTGCCCGGGTGAACTTGCAGCTGGCCAGATGTTGTCATCGTTGTTTCCGCAAAGCTATTGCTCAATAACATCAAACCGTAATAAAATAGAAAGAGACCATTAAAAGAATTAAAGGAATCTGATACCTAAGGAGGAAAAATGATTTTCACTAACGATGCTAGTTCGTATACCTATTGCTCTGTAATCGGTTGGGGAAACGTTTGCTTTAAGATTGGGTTCTAATGGCCGGCAGCCAATCATGGCGCGCCATCAAGGTGAAACTGGATAGATATCAAATGGACACTGCTTCGAATGCGGCGAACCGATACATGACGAACGATGAGGAGAAAATCTACCAATCTCTGGGGCGCCTAAAATCCGTGAGCCGAGTCGCGGGCCGATTGCTTAGAGTTCTATTTTATATTTATATAGTTGCTATCTTGGTGATTTGTGCGGCGATGTTCTTGTGGATTGTCTCTTTGGATTATTCAATCGGGGATATCCTGTCAACAATCCAGCGGTTTTTGCCCAATTTGATTATGGTCGCTATTGTAACGCTTCTGTTTCGACTGTTCATACGTGTGTTTGAGGATATGTCACGAGGTGAGTCTCCTTTCTCGGACATACAGTCTTTACGATGGAAGACAGTTGGTTGGCTGCTTTTGGGTAAAATGCTATTTGAGCTAATGATCTCATTTGCTCCCTTTTCTATTGAGTCCGTTGGAGACATGTTTGTCGGGCTGTCCGTTCAACCCATTATTGTGAATGTTGATGTGGCTTCTGTGCTTTGGGCGATTGTCTCGTTTTGCCTATCATATGTTTTTAAGTATGGAGCCTTGCTTCAGAGGCTATCCGATGAAACGCTCTGAGGTGCCTTATGGCGATTATTTTTAATCTGGATAAGATGTTAGCCTCCCGTAAAATGCAATCGAACGATCTTGCTGATGAGTTTGGCTGCAGCGTCCAGACGATTTCCAAACTTAAAAACGGCAAGGTAAGGGCATTGAGGATCGAGACGCTTAATCGGCTTTGCGAGATATTCGACTGCCAGCCCGGAGACCTAATTGAATATATGAGCGCGGAAGAGGCACGTAAGAATTTCGGAGAGAAATTCATGGAAGATTACCTGGCGTTCTATCGTGAACAAAGCGCAGACTAGAGTGGATAAACAACATATTAGCCGAATCAATTGCCTCGAGAAATTTACTTTAAATTGAGAAAGTGGCCCCCCATTTATGTACCGTTAATATCCGGTTCAGTATTAACGGTGCCGAAAAGACCTTATAGGATAAATATCGTGTTTGACATGGGGCTGTTAACGCGGGCAGAGTTGTGGACATTTTGATATCAACATCGCATTGCCAACGCGATTCGTGGCTTGTCGCGCGTGAACCAGCTGAGAGCTTGCGTAATGCGACCCGAACGGAGCCGCGGTATTCAGATATCAGGCTCGGACATGAGCTCGGCGACACCCGCGCCGATCCAGGCTTTTTGGTGGAAGAGTTTTTGTTTGAGCGGTCGAAGAACCCTTCGGAGTAGCCCTTGTTGCCAGTGCGGCCTGCGGGACATGCAGCGCACACCCCGAACTTCAATGCCTGTTTATCCATCGCAGTGTTGAGCAGTCCCTCCAGCAGCGGCTTTACCGCGACGCTGATGTCGATCGTTCCGTCCTCACGGTTCCGACGTCGGAGAGTGCCTTTTCGCGTGTGGTTTTCATAACTGCCGTTTCTTTCTCAAGAGCCATTCGTTGCGAGTTCTTTGAGGCTCTGAAGAAAGCATATGCAAGCTGGGGGCAGGTCGACCCTCAACTCGCAATGCCTAGCCGAGTTTGACATATTTCACCTCAGCACCGTGGATGGGGCGGAGCCTGTTACCCATAAGTCGTCCAGCACAGCCTTGAACGGGATGCTTCCCCATTGCCGCGTAGTGGGTGGCCCCTTCGTCGGTGTTCGATGCGCTCACCCCATGGTCCGGGTCTCTGAGCCGGATTCTGCCTGGGAAACAAGCGAGAGGAAGTTTGTCCCGTCTGGTTGGCCATCATAGTCCTCAAAGCGCCGGCGAGCCCGACAGTCTCCGAAGACGGCATG
This sequence comes from Collinsella aerofaciens, assembly GCF_040910185.1. Classification (GTDB taxonomy): domain Bacteria; phylum Actinomycetota; class Coriobacteriia; order Coriobacteriales; family Coriobacteriaceae; genus Collinsella; species Collinsella aerofaciens_BF. The sequence goes on from NZ_JBDGBA010000007.1 coordinate 75,621, forward strand.
TTCTCGGCTAGCGCGCAGAGAGCAAGCTCAACCGCCTCATGTCGTACGCGCATACTTACCGTCTGGAGCGGTCCCGCCGGACCAAATTCGTCCTCAGTGAATTACATACCGAAAACACACCGAAGCATTCAGAGATGGCCGGCTATCAAGCGGTATATGATTCTCGGAATGCCGGCGCACGCTTCCTTGCGGCCTGCGTTTTCGGCTGGAGCGGTATGGCGTTGTTCACTATGGCGTAGTGTACTGTACCGCCGAGCTTATTGATCCTGATGCGGGGTCGTCCGACCTCGTCGCGCCTGTCGCGCTTGGATAGTGACAGGATGTTCGTGTATGAGACGTAGGCCTGTAGCTGCATCGAGCCTGAGTCAAGAATGAATCCGATCAGCTTCCCTGCCTCCGAGTTGACCTCCGCCTCCATGTTTTCTAATCGCTCCTGCGTGCCCAAAGGGTACTTCTATAGCTCTATCGATCGATTTCCAGGAGTTGACGCATCGAAAAGCCGCATAATGACGCCGGGTGTTTCCGCGTGGCATCCCTAGGTCGTCGAGGGACGGGGCATAAGGTAGTCCGTGCGCGCTCGATGGGCTGTTGCTTGGAACGTGTGGCAATCCTACGCCGCCGTGGCGTCGGGGGTTACCGCTGCATCGTCGGCTTCGCTGTGATTCGGACTGCAATGGGTTTGTGCCTCGGCGTAATACGGCGGCATGCGAACCAAGTCGGTGGGATATTGCCAGGTACGTCAGTGCACTGCGGCCGGGAAGGAGATGGCTGTCCAGCCGGAAGGGGTCGACTGCTGCGCCCGCTCAGGCCGCGTTCGGTGATCGGGCGATACTTCGAGTCGTCGTCGCGTTCGGAGTTCGAAGGGCAGCACGCACGGCACGCAGATTCCTCTTCAAGGGATACGTCATCTCAATTTCCATCCCACCAAGAGAGCGGCTTGGAGCTGAGCGCTCCTACGATGCAGGTGAGCTCATTAGCGAGCTCCTGGAAGATCGGAAGTTCGCACGGCTCGCTTGGGTCGTCCGTTTTCGCCGCTTGGTCTTTCGGCCTGCAGGGCTCAGGCCCGGGTAGAGAGAATCGTGTAGCCGTGGTGCTCCGCAGTCTCTAGGCAGCAGCGGTTTGTCCATCGGGCCCCTTGCGTTTCCGCTGACTACGGTGATTCAGTTGTCCGGGACGATGGTACACGGGGAGCACATGTCTTTTTCGAAGGTACGGTCGCCCGCCGCGATCCGGGAATGTGCCTCCATGTCGGGGAGACTCTTGGCGCATATCCATCTCGAACGGGGGAGGGCGATGGACAAGTGCGCCGGTGGCCTCACTCCGAGACGGGGGCGTGGACCGAGGCGGCGACGTCGGCTCAGGCCGGACGCGTTCAATCCTTACGGACGGGTTGTGGGTGGGGTATAGGCGTTGACCTCGCGGGAGAATGCCGAATGTCTGCAGGGGTGCTTCCCACCGGGGATCTCGAGGCAGTGTGCTCGATGCGGAACAAGCGGTATATTCGGGATTCCTCCAAGTCGGCCACAGGAGCGCGCGAATGGTCGGACCCGAGATGCTCTTCACACACCTGAAAAGGACGTCGATGAAGAGCCTCAAGAGATTGGCACCCAGTATCAGAAAAAGGCGGTCAGCGTCGACGTTTTCCTCGTAAGTGCGCTTCGTAAGATGGTCTTGAGGCCCTGTCGTCGACGCCTCGGTACCGTTTCAGCCCCTTTTTTTGCGAGCTTGTGTACGATGTTCCTCCTTGCGGACATATGGGCCCTTTCGACGCGAGGTGTCTCTCATGGAAAATGAAACCAGACACGGTTCGAGGGCGATGTTGTATTCGGGGAGCGGGCGTACCACTTGTTCGAAGTATCGATGCAGACTATTGCAAGCATACGATCCGGTGGCTATCACGTTCTAGGCAGGAAGCTGTTTTGATTCATAAAGCAAAGCCATAAGAAATCGAGAAATTCTTAAACAAATAGTTTAACTTTTGGTCTATTATCTATATCTGTAAGAAGTCTTCGAATGCCGTGCAGTAAAGTCCGGAGAGGGAGGGGTTGGAGTTGGATAATAAGAAGTCAGCATTACCGTATAAAAATCTGACTGAGTATAGATTCAAACATGTGTTCCCAAGCTCTCCGTTTTATGAAAAGACGAGTTTCAAGGTAGGACGAGAGTATCGAGTTGATTTGCCGGAAAGCTGGTCAACAACGGAGGATGATACTTGGAGATACTGTTTCCCCGATCGCTATGAGCTTCCTTTGCAAGGATGGAAGATACACATTAGCGTTCGTCCGGGAATGGAAGATTTCGTCTTGGATAACATATCCAACTTCTTGCTCGAAAAGGGTGTCCCATTTAAATTTAGAGCGACTACAACTGCTTTCTATCAATCGAATATGAAGTACGCAGATCGATCGGGATCCGGTAAATTTATTACTGTGTATCCTAGAGACGATGAGCAGTTTTGCTATCTGCTAGATAGCCTCAATGAATTGACCGAGAACGTTGAGGGCCCGTATATTCTTTCCGATACAAAATATGGAAACGGCTCAGTGTATTTTCGCTATGGTGGCTTTTACTATCGCAAGCAAGTGCTTGAAGGTGGCAAGAATGTCATGGTGATTGCCACTCCAGATGGAAACACGATTGAGGACAAGCGGGTACCGTTTTTCGTTCTCCCGGATTTCGTAAAAGTACCGCAAAAAATCGAAGCAGAAGTTTTCGAGAGATTGAATCCCGATGCTGACTCTCTAGCAAGAGAACTCGCGCCGTATTCGATTCTCGATAGCCTTCATTTCAGCAATGGTGGAGGGGTATATCTCGGAAGGAATGAGGCAACCGGCAAAAGCGTGGTTTTGAAGGAAGCACGTCCCTTTGCTGGTTACACGGGTGAGGAAGACGCCATTGCCAGGCTGCGGAGAGAAAAGGAGGCATTGATACAATTACAGGGCATTGGCGGTATTCCCGAGTACCTTGGATATAAGGTGATCGATGGGCATGAATTTCTGATTGAGGAATTCGTCGAAGGAGTATCGCTCCAAACATGGCTTGCGTCTAATTATCCATTTTCCCTCGAAATGGCTCTTGTTGAAAAGTTTGAAAAAAGAGCTCTGCGAATCGCGAGGGCCATCATCAGGCTCGTAAACGAGGTCCATTCTCGGGGCATAGCGATAATGGACATAAATCTGAAGAACTTCATTGTTGGGCCTGATGAAAGCGTTTCGGTAATCGATTTCGAAGGAGTCCGACACGTTGAGGGCGATGATTCGGGCGTTCTGGGTACTCCAGGATTCATTCCCTACGAGAGGTGTGGTAATGCTGATCGCGACGCATTCGCTCTCACAAATTTGCTGTTTTATATCTTCTGGCCCTCTTGGTCCACGGCATTCAGTCCTAGAGCGCTGGAGACAAGCCTTGTTCACGTGGAGAGTCTATTCTCTGAAGAGACGATGAATCTGCTGTCAGACGCCAGGGCCAATGTACCTTCGAGCTTGCTACGAGACAGATTTGACTATTCCCCGTATGTGGCAACTGATATTAATTGCGGTGAGCTGATAAATCGGCTTGCCGCGGGCATCAGAATGTCATCGCAGATGTTGATTGAATCCGGGGATGAAAGAAGATATCCGGGCGATGCTTCGCAATTCTTGCATGACGACTCCGGTTCACTGGACATCGAGACTGGAGCAGCAGGAATAATGCTAATGATGTCTCGTGCAGGAATGAACGTTCAAGAAGATGTGGAATGGATAAAGAGGAAGCTCGATGCAGGAACGTCTATTGGATTTCACGGCCTCTTGCGTGGGGTGTCAGGAATCGCAAGTGCATTGTCACAATCTGGGTATACGCGGGAGGCGCTTGCGCTTGTGCCGTCTGAACTGCCCGCTATCAACCGACATGACCTTTCGATTCGAACCGGCCTTTCCGGGACAATTCTTGCGCTCTGCCAGCTTGAAGAAGACACCGAAGAGCCACGACTATCTCGCCTCATTGAATCTGCGGCAGAACAGCTGAAGACGGCGATCCAGTCTCATGAATGTTTGGTGAGCCCAGGCTCGGAAACCGGAAATGCTGTGGGCCTATTTGATGGCTGGTCAGGGGCTGCCATTGCGTGCAAGCGTTTGATGGAGTATTTTCACGGCAGCTCAGACTGGTTAGCAATGATGCAAGATTGCCTTAAATTCGAGATGGACCTTCTGAGCTTCGGGGAAAACGGTTACTTTGTTAATTATGATGGCGTCAACTTCGGCTATCTCTCTGAGGGGACGGCGGGAGTGTTCTTCGCCTTGACGTATTGCACTCCTAACAGCTGGACTGATGAGCTGGAAAAGATGAGTTTGAATATAGAAGAGCCCATCTCGTTAAACGGCGGACTATTTTGTGGGATTTGTGGAAAAGCTGCTGCCCTGCTCTGTTCGCCAAACCCAAAAGATGAGGCGCCCCTTCGGTTGATGATCAGGAACGTCGCGAATGGATTCCTATTTTCGCGCGATGAGGATGAATCCATATTCATGGTTGGGAACGGAGGAGCCTGTTTATCTGCGGATTATTCCACTGGGTCAGCAGGCTTGATCGGATTCCTGTTGTCCTTTCAGTCGCGCAGATGCGAATGGTTCCCCGTTCCTCTTCATTAGTTTCGCATTTATGAAAAAAGGAAAGGAGGTTAGAAATGAGTGCATTGCTTCAACTCCAGGCGATGAAGTCGTCCGGCGCTGAGATCGATCCTCGCGGTTCGGGCTTGAGCTTCTTCTGCGATGGCGACAACAGCGCTGCAAGCCTGTGGTGCGGAGGCCACCACTAAGTCCGCGGCCCACAGGGTTTTAATAGACCCTGTGGGCCTCTTACCTACTTGATTTTTTTGAGGGGAGGTGTGGTGCGGGTGAACGCGCTGCTCCAACTTCAGGCAATGACTCCGGCAGAGCCAGATGTCGATCTTTGCGCTTCTGGATGGAGCTGGGGTTGTGATGGAAAGCAGAGCAATCTAAGTTTCTTCTGTGACATCTTCGGATAGTTGCTCATAAGAAATGGAAGGCTTCACGCCTTCCATTTCTTATGAGTTGGGAGCTTGAAGCAATTGGGGGACAAGAATGTGTGAACCGATTGTCGCATACGGAGTTCGCAAAACGTTTGCGCAGAAAGGAGGGAAACCCGTAGAGGTGTTGAAAGGGGTTGACATCCATGTTGGCACTAAAGAAATGGTGGCAATAGTGGGACCGAGTGGTTCCGGAAAGTCAACGCTGCTTCATTGCCTTTCCGGGTTGGAGTCTCCCACAGAAGGGACGATAAAACTTGCAGGTCATGATATCGTGGGCATATCTCCAAATCAACTATCTAAGATTCGCAGGGCGCACGCGGGTTTTATTTTTCAATCGTATAATCTCATTTCATCTTTATCAGCAATAGAGAACGTATCTGTTGCGGCTCGTCTTTCGGGGGCTGCGGTAGCTGAGCAGGATCTGCAACACCTGTTTGCAAAGATGGGGTTAGCTGAAAAGCAAAAACTGAAGCCTGTTCAACTTTCTGGCGGTGAGCAGCAGCGCGTTTCTATAGCCCGTGCGCTTGCGACGAACGCCGATATCATTTTTGCGGATGAGCCAACAGGTGCCCTAGATGCGGAAAACACTCAACATGTCTTGAAAATTCTTCGCAACCTGGTTGATGTCGAAGGACGTTCAGTCCTTTTGGTTACCCATGACTTGGAGGCAGCGGCTCTTGCGGACCGGGTGCTAGTTTTTATTGATGGAACTATCAAACGTGAGATGGACGGTCCTAGCCCTAAAGAAATACTGGCTGCATTTGAGGTGGCCAAATGATTCGCTTGGTATTCGCTGACCTAACGAGCACAAAGGCCGTATGGGGTGGATTGCTTGCAATTGCGGTGGTTTTCGGATATCTCGGCAGCTGGGCAGTTTCGATCGAGTCAACTGCAAGTCAATTCGATAATCTCAAAAACCTCGGTACTGTAGTGGTTCTCTTCTCGTCGATAGCCGCCGTCTCCTTGTTGGTGCCTTTGGCGCAGCAGGCGGTTTCGTTGAAGGCGAAAACTTATGCACTGTGGCAGATTGTTGGAGCCAGCCCTCGGACAATTCGATTGATTGTGTTGATGCAACTGTTCGCGATTGCTATTGTCGGAGCGGCTGGTGGATCGGCGTTGGAAGTGTTATCTTACCCCCTGTTGTTTCCATTGGTTTTTAGCTCATATAATCCTCCGAGCAATATTACCCTTGATCTGGGTTTATTCAACATGCCTGCTGTCTGGTTTGGCGCGGGAATCTTGTTTGTTGTTGGTGGTTGCCGAGCCGCGAGGCGAGCGGCGAATATTCCCCCAGTCACAGTCGTGCGGGAGACCGAGATGCCTACAAAATGGAGGTCTCCCTTAAGGGCCGCAATTGGGTTCCTGCTTGTGGTGGCATTATCTTTATACCTGTGCGACCTTCCGGATCAATTGCGAGAAGGATATTTCGACTATGCGATGATGGTACCGCTTTTTGCGACTAGCATCTTCGCCGTTGCATCTCCTTGGCTGTTAACTGCGGTGTTGAAACTATTAAATAAGGGAGTTTCTGTCAGCAACATTCCAGGTTTTATCGCGGCTCGAAATGCCTTGCATCAGATTGAAATAGCGGGTTCATCGGAAGTGTCCATTATGGTTGGATATGGAATCCTATCCTCTTTTAATGTGATGACCGATGTCTTGACAGGCTACATCAACCGAATTGGATTAACCGGCCTCAATACATCTTTGGATTGGACAAGCTCAATAATACTATTTGGTGGTCCTGTAATACTAAGTTGCACCGGTGCGGCTGTATCCTCCTTTCTTTCTTTTGATAGTCGGAAAAAAGATGCCGCACAATACCTGTCGCTTGGGATTCGGCGCAGCAGCCTCTTGGTAGCCTGCCTCATTGAAGCAGCTGTTCACGTTGTGGCTGCTGCGGCGATTGGAGCAATGCCGGCAATGTTGACCGGCTATCTTATCGGTATTCCAATCGGAATCGCCCCATCATTCTGGAGACCGCTTGTTGGTGGGGGCGTTGTGTTAGGGGCAGGATTCATTCTCGTTGCGCTCTCAATACTCATACAAACGCTGTACGGCGTGAGGCATAGCGAAGGAGTCGGTCTCGTCAACGGGCTGTCGGAATAGTTTGCAATCGGTGAAGATCATGAAGACATTGCTTAAAGTGCTGGGACGAAGTATCTCCCATCATCGGTTCCTATATATTTTATGCCTTTTACTCGGGGGGATCAGTGAGCTGCTGGTACTAGTTCAACCCCAGCTTGGAGGCAAGCTAATCGAAGGTGTTCAGAGCGGGCAGCTCTCCGGGTCTATTGTTGCTGCATTGGTGTTTATACTCGCTTCCAATGCCCTGGTAACAATGTGCCAGCAACTAGTGCTGGGTAAGATATGTGAAGACTCGGCATATGAGTTGCGCTGTGGGCTTGTTGAACGTTTTTTCAGTCTGCCAATTCTTGAGCAAGAATCTAAGGCTCCGGGATGGTATTCCCAGAGAATAGTAAGCGATGTAGATTTAACTAAAGCATTGCCAGGACAGAGTATCGCGTTGTTCCAAGCGACAATTATTCTGATTGGTTCGACGATAGCTCTATTGTGTATCGAGCCAATCACGTTCTTTGTTGGTGCTTCCTTCGGAGTCCTTTCTCTTGTGTTTGCTGTTATGGCGTCCAGACCCCTCGTAAAACTGAGAGAGGGGATTCAAGATGCGTATACCGGAATAACGGCTGGCGCGCAAGAGAGCATGAGAACAGGCAGAGTGCTCCGTGCATATGGAGCGTGGAATGCTTCGCGTAAGGAGTTGGAGCTCGAAGTTTCTAGGGCACATGAGGATGGGTTGCGACTGTCAGTAATCAACAGTTGCTTGTTTCCAATTGCTTCGATATTGATGCAGCTAGCAAATATTGGAACCATACTGTTCGGCGCCTTTCGTGTGGCAGACGGAGCAATTTCATTCTCCGGTCTCGTCATGTTTTTAATGTATTTTTCGGCGTTTTCCTCATCCGTATCTCAGCTGTCAGGATCGATATCAAGGATGCGCGAAGCGGAAGCGGGGGAGCGTCGTCTCACCGAACTCGAGACAATGAACGTTGAGAGAAGCATTCGATATAATCATCAGATTCCAAATATAATTTCTGGCGCTGCGGAAATACAGTTCAACAACGTAAGCTTTTCCTACGACGGAGAAACAGAATTCGCCTTGAAAGATGCAAGTTTTATCGTTCCCGCAGGGAAAAGAACCGCCATTGTTGGCGCTTCGGGCGGTGGAAAAACAACTTGCCTGGGATTGCTGGAGAAATTCTTCTTTCCAAACTCTGGAGAGATATTGTTAAATGGAATGCCCCTGAATGAAATTGAGACAAGTCGTTTGAGAGCCTCAATCGGCTATGTAGACCAAGATGCAGTTGTCATGAGGGGGACGATACGATCGAATTTGTCTGTCGGACGGGAGGGAATCTCGGATTCCGAGATGGAAAAGGTCCTGGATTTAGTTGGACTAACGCTTCCGCAACCGCGACTCGATTATCAAACGGGGGAAAACGGCTCCGCCTTGTCTGGAGGGCAAAAACAAAGACTGGCCCTGGCTCGATCATTTTTGGGGCTCCCAAACCTGTTAATTATGGATGAGCCGACATCGAGTCTCGACGGGATAGCGGAGCATGAGATAAATGACATCATCCGTAAGGCATTCTCATCAATTACCGTACTCTGTACGGCGCATAGGTTGTCTCAGATTTTGAGTTCTGATTGGATTGTTGTCGTGAATGAAGGTCAAGTTGTCGCGCAAGGTCCGCATGAAATCCTGATGGACACATGCGAGTATTACAGAGAGCTCGTTGCTTCTCAGGCAGCATGAACTGTTGTCGTTGCGTTACCTTGCGCGATGACTACAACAAAAGACGATACGCACCCCCAGCAACTTATTCGACAGCACAGAAGGCGCGTGACGTTTCGTCCTCGAGCAATTCAAAGAAACGAATCATTAGTGGGCAGTATGGATCGGGCGCAGCAAGAGTGGGCGATGAGCATAAAGATCGCGCCCTGCATCCACCGCCACATATTTCGCAGTATTTACAAGTGGAGCATGTCTCAAATCGAGATGCATCAAGCTGCTGAAATAGTCTCGCGACATCCGAATCGAGAGCATTGGCCAGACTATCGATAAACACATTGCCCATTGCGTACTTTTCCTCATGAAGCATATGGCACGGGTAAACCGTTCCGTCGGAATCAATACTGAGCGTGTTTTTCGCAGCGCCACAATAACGTTTTGCAGAAATGTTGAGGCGCGTTTGTCCATGAGGGCCGGCCATCGAATCGCTTCCAAGGTGGAACAATGCGTCCCCCAGCGAGTAAAGTTGGCTCGGAGAGGGAATGAGGCCAGCCGTATGAGGATCGGAAGAGGTGAACGATATCAGGCTGAAATTGATCGTAACTCCAAGTCTTTTTGAAAGGGTCACGTACTGAAGAACATCTTCGATGTTCAGGGCGTGAATTGTGGCGATGATATGTCCTTGAATCCCGGCGCTCTTTATTTGTTTAATCGAGTCAACGAGCTTAGAAAAGTTTTGTGTACCACGAATGTGAGCTTGCGATTCTGCGGAGTATCCATCAAATGAAATAGAAATGCAGGGAGAATGACCTGAGAGGCGATGAAGGGAGCTTTGATCGATGTGCAGCCCGTTCGAGAGAATGGCCAGAGACGGGATTCCGCAAACCTCCTTTGCATATGCGACGATATCTGGCAAGTCATCACGAAGGAACGGCTCCCCTCCAGAGATGACAAGTTGACTTATTCCGCGACTACTTATTTCATCCAACGCTTTCTTGATGCATTCCAGGGAGGGGTCTTCGCAGGAATTTCTCCCCTCCTTGTACGAATAACATCCCTGACATGTTAAATCGCAGCGGCTCGTGACATGAAAATACACCGTTTTCAATGCGGGTGGATGCCGTGGACCCTCAAAAAAACAACTATTACTTAGCTGGTCGAACAGACTTTGATCTACGAGTGAAATTTCGGACCGGTCTAGGTCTTCCACGAGCAACTTTCGACATATTTCTGCACCGGCGGCAGTCAGTCCGATAATAATACCGTTGTCATAATTCGCAACTATCGGAATACCAGCAAAATCGAACATGGTCACGTTTTTATGGAACTTCATCCTCAATCCTCTCAGGTTAAGTCCCCAATGGTCGTCCCGCAGATGGAAGCCAATACAGCTGAGTTTGATTGTTCCGGTTGGGCCATAAGGGTCCATGAGGCTGCATTGACACACATATTCTATTGCGCAAATAAGATATGCCAATTGTGAATCGAATGAGTGGCCACAGTTGTTGTCAGCCAAATCCCAATCAGCGAATAACGTAAAGCGACGATACGGGTGCAGGCTCCTATGATTCAGGAGGGCGAGTTTCTGCACCGCAGCTCATAAATTCTCTTGATAGTGCTTGAGAAGAGGGGTGCTTCGTTTTCGATTTTCGCAGGTAAGAAGACCTATTTGGAATCTCGATTATCGAGATGGCTGGATTCGGTGTCATTATCAGGCTGGTGAAGATGCGGAAAAGCACCAAGAACGTTGTTTGACAGGGTTTTTCGGGCCTCCTGCACGTCTTGGAAGTTGCAAAATGATACAGCAACTCAAACATATCGAAGAGCGATAGCTGTTGGAGCGAGAGCCAGAACAGCGAGATTAAGCGAGTCGCAGCGGTCTCAACGCCTTCCCCTAAAGGGCCTCTTTTGTCCGTAGTGGCAAGAGGGGCTTTTTCGTTTCCCTCTTGCGGCGGAGGGGGACACCATGCGCCTATACAGGACGAATTGCGCGCTCTCGTCGGATGGTGGACTATGTGTCGAGATGAGGATCTCGGGTGGAGGTCACGTCGTGGTCGCGGTCGGGCGCGCCGTGGCGGAAGCCCTAGACGACCTCCAGCGCGAATGGTGGCGTATCGAGCGTCGGGAGGCACGCCACACTCTCAGTTTGGACGCTATGCTCCCCCAGGTGTTGGCGGACCCTTCGTCGAACCCTGAGGAGATGCTGGCGAGGCGATACGAATCGAAGGCGCTGGCTTACGCGGTCGCAACACTCTCCCCAGTTCAGATGAGGCGGCTTCTCATGCACGATGTGGCCCTGCTCCCGATAAGGGAAATTGCGGAGGGAGGGGTGCTTCGAAAGGGCGATAAAGTACGGCCTCTCACGAAGCGAGTGGGAAGGTGGATGCCGACGCACGTTCTCCTTCCTGCGGTCGTAGGGTTGAGACGGACGTCGACGGTGATGCTCGAGCAGGTAGGAACGCTCGACATGGCACGTCTCGGGGTGCGTCTCGGCATTGCAGGCGAGCGTGAGATGGCAAGGGTCGATGCGGCTATCGCGGTAAGCCCGGGGCTTGTCCCACGGAGAAACGTCGTCCCCTTGTGTGACGTCTGTGCGCGGCGGTTTCGCGACGCGGGCTACTAGCTCGACGCCCGAGACCCGGGAGCCGCGATGACTCCCTTTGTGTCTACTGCGGAGACCGCGCGGGTCGAGATTACGCGGTATCGGGGCCGTGGCGAAGCGTGTGGCGGACCGCAAGCGTGCAAGCCCGGCAGCAGCACCGTTGCCGTGTGAGGCTGCGGGGATGAGACTGGGATCGCGTGCCTTTAAGGGTGCGCGGCCCTCCAAGATTGGAAGGGAAATGTCGAGCGAAGGAATCGTGGCAGATCCGAACATGCCCGTCCTGGCCGACGCAGATCTGGACGGGCTGTACTTGGCGGCGCTCGAACCCTATCCCTACCTCATGACGCCAACGCAGGTCGCCGAGTTCGCTTGAAGGGACTCCGGGCGGAGTGAGGCGTCTGCTCAAGATGGGGGAAATTAAAGGGGCGAGGATGGGCAGCAGATGGGTGGTCCCGATTGAGATTTCTGGGATTGCATTGTTCTTTCCAATCAGGTGCAGATATGACAGATGGCGGGGGTGGAACGGCGTAACAAACCACGGCCGTTGGACGGACGTTTCCAATTTGTATGCGATTGACCGTTCCCTAAAGAACAATGACCAAAAAGACATCCCCTTGGATGATCGAGATTGGTCTAAGGCCCGTGACAGCTCTATTGTAAGACACTGCGTGCGGGCCGGGGCATGCCATATGTCACGGATTCCCGGGTGGACTGGGCCTCGCACGGTGTCAGCGCTACTTCCAAACCGCGAGCGCCGCAGTGCCCAAGACGATGAGGGCGAGACCGATGGCGCTGCGCCGCGAGACCTTTTCGTTGAATGTCAGGCGCGCAAATAGTACCGATACGACAATCGATAGTTTGTCGACCTGCACCACGACGCTCACCTGGCCTGCGGCGATGGCATAGTAATAGAGTAGCCACGATGCTCCGGTCGCGATGCCCGATGCCGTGAGAAATACGAGTTCGTAGCGGTCTACGTGCACGGCTTGGCCCATCTTGCCTTTAGCTGCCACGATTGCCCATGCCATAACCAGTACCACGCAGGTACGGATTGCCGTGGCCAGGTTGGACTCGACGCCTTCGATGCCAACCTTGGCGAGGATGGACGTGAGCGCCGCGAACACGGCGGCGCCGAGGGCGTAAGCGAGCCAGGTCCGGTCTTGCTGCTGCTCGGGTCCGGCAGACTGCTTCTTCTCGATCATTAAAAACGTGCCGAGGGTGATGACGGCAGTTCCCACGAGCTTAACCGCAAGGTTGCTCGTCTCGCCAAAAGCACGATGGCGATCAGCGCGGCGAGCGCGGTGCTCATCTTGTCAACCGGTACGACCTTATTGACGTCTCCGATGCTCAGCGCCTTAAAGTAACAGATCCACGAAGCTCCGGTAGCGAGTCCCGAGAAGACGAGAAAGAGCCAGGATCTGGGTTCGATGCTGCCAATGGTTCCAATGGATCCAGAAATACCCGCCATTGCCCAGGCGAAAACGAGCACCACGCAGGTGCGAATGGCCGTCGCGACATCGGAGTCGGTCTGCTTGATGCCGCATTTGGCCAAGATGGATGTGATGCCGGCAAAGAATGCTGACGCAAATGCTGCGACGACCCACGACACGGGTGCGGTGCCTCCTCAAAAAAGATCACGCCAGATCTATGGCGCATGTCCGATGATACCGCGCTTGCCTATAGGTCGCGTGCCCGGTAAACCTTGGTGCTGATGGCACAGCTGACAACGCCAAGGACGACCGTTGCCAGCGCGACGGCACCACACAGGCAAGCGAGGACGGCAGAATCGGGATTCGTCCCTGCAATCGACATGAGCTGGTTGCTGATGGGGTTGAATGAGTTTAGCGTGACCATGATAAGGCACATGTAAAGGGCGTACAGACCAACGGATAGGCGTTGCGCCTTCATGTGTTCAAATCGAAAGAACAGAGGCAGTACCAAAAACACCGCCATGAGGGAGAAAAGCATCGATATTGCCGAGGCGATTGCGGTCTCAAAGACGGTCCCTCCCGTGGAGGGGATACCCACGCTGTTTAAGATCGGGATGGCGACGATACTCAACAGCACGGCCGCGCACGCCATGATGACCGAGAAAATAGTGATGCACAGGTAGCGTGCGCTGACGATGTCTTTGCGTGAGATGGGCAGCGTTGCCCGATAGCGCTCCCATCCGTTTTGGTTGTCGAGCCCGGCCAGCGACGTCATGGCCATGATAGGCGACATGGCACTGATCGCGAAGGCGCCGGCGGCGCTCATGTCGGAATCACCATTCGATGCCATGACGGCGGTCAGCACGACGAAGATGAACAGACCGACACCTGCGATGCTCGGGACGAGCGTGCGAACGATGGCAAGCTCGGACATAATGGCGCGTTTCATTTCAAAGCCCCTTTCAGCATGAAGCGCAGATAGTCATCAATGGTTGCCCGATCGCAGGGAATCTCGGGGAAGGCCTCGAGCACTTCGCGGTGGTTGGGCACGAGCACGTCCACGCTGTAGGCGTGGCGGGCGGCGCGGGTGCCTTCGACGCACGCCATGAGCTCGGCGGCCTGTGCCTGGGTGCAGTGGGCGATGCCGGCGCGGTCGGTAATGTCCTCGCGTGGCAGGTCAAACACAATCGAGCCGTTATCGATGCAGATGACGCGGTCGGCAGCACGATCGAGATCAGACGTAATGTGGCTCGAGAGCAGCACGCTGCGCTGGCCGTCGGCGACAAAGGCGAGCAGCTCATCGAGCAGTTCCTCGCGTGCCATGGGATCGAGGCCCGCGGTGGCTTCATCCAAAACGAGCAGCTTGGCATGGTGGCTGAGCGCGCAGGCGAGCTGCAGCTTCATACCCATGCCGCGGGAGAGGTCCTTGACCTTTGTCTTGGGATCGAGGCCAAATCGGTTGATGAATCCGGCGAACGTTTCGCGGTCCCACGTGGGGTACGCCGGGCCTACGAGCGCCTCGATCTGGACGACCTTGAGCGTGGAGGGGAAGGGGCATGTGTCCAGCACGAGGCCGATGCGAGAGCGCAGGTGGCGTTGCGACTCATCGGGCGCGTCGGTGCCACGGCGCTGCCCAAACAGGTGCACCTCGCCGGCATCGAGCTTTATAAGCCCAAGCGTGGCGCGAATGGTCGTCGTCTTGCCGGCGCCGTTTGCGCCCACAAAGCCAACAATTTGGCCGGGCTCCACGGCCAACGTGACGCCACGTAGCGAAAAGCGGTCGCTCACGCGGCGTGAGATGCTTTTGAGTTCTAGCAAGTTTTGCATGGCATAGCCTTTCTTGCAGATGGTTACTGCATGGTTTCGGGGGCTACCAGGTCGAGCATCTCGTGCAGTTTATCGCGCGTGACGCCCACGGCTTCGGCTTGCGTTGCTGCCTGTGCGAGCAGCTCTTCGATATGGCAGAGCTGATTTTCGCGCAAGAGTTCTTGGTTGCCCTCGGCGACAAAACAGCCCTTGCCCTGCACAGTGCAGATAAAGCCGAGTTGCTCCAGGTCGGCGTAGGCGCGCTTGGTGGTGATGACACTCACGCCAAGATCGCTCGCGAGTGCACGGATGCTGGGGAGTTTGGCTCCCGCAGCAAGCGTGCCCGAAAGGATCTGAGCTTTGACCTGCGAGGTTATCTGCTCGTAGATGGGCTTGTCGCTCGAATTGGATAGGATGATGTCCACAGCGGCTCCTTAGCTGATGGGCTACACGTGTATATAACCGGTAAGCACAGTATATACACACTATGCACAGTTATGCAAGAGGAAATTACGGGGCTGTCCGTCCCTCTACTCATTCATCTCAATCTGTAACACTAAGACCCGTTTTGGATGACTAACTGTTACAGATTGAGACGTTATTTGCCTGTCCATTCATTTGTCTTGATCTGTAACATCTAGACCTGTTTTTGCTGGCTAACTGTTACAGATCAAGATATTGGCTGACCGCCCTGTGCGTTCATCTCAATCTGTAACATCTGGAGGTCAAAAACCCTTCTAGGTGTTACAGATTGAGAAAAACCGTCGCGGAACACCGCTGACATTCCACCGTCCGAGCCCCAACTGATGAATTTGTCCTGATAGGCGCCCTATGGCGAGGTTTCGCGGCTACAATAATACGGTTACATCGACGTAATGCACTCAATGCAAGAAAGGATCCGCATGGCAAGCCTGTCGGATGAAATCTCGTCGCGCCGCACATTCGCGATCATCAGCCACCCGGACGCCGGTAAGACCACACTGACCGAGAAACTGCTGCTCTATACCGGCAGCATCCAGACTGCCGGCTCGGTCAAGGGCAAGAGCTCGGCCAAGCATGCCGTCTCGGACTGGATGGACATCGAGAAGGAGCGCGGTATCTCCGTCACCTCCTCGGTGCTGCAGTTCACCTATAACGGCGCCTGCGTCAATATCCTCGATACCCCCGGCCACCAGGACTTCTCGGAGGATACCTACCGTACCCTTATGGCCGCCGATGCTGCGGTCATGGTCATCGACGGTGCCAAGGGCGTCGAGGCCCAGACCAAAAAGCTCTTTAAGGTCTGTACGCTGCGCCACATTCCCATCTTCACCTTTGTGAACAAGCTCGACCACGATGCTCGCGATCCGTTTGAGCTCATGGAAGAGATCGAGAATGTCCTGGGTATCAATACGTATCCCATGAACTGGCCGATCGGCAGCGGCCGCAACTTCCGCGGCGTGTTCGATCGTCAGACCCGTCGCGTCATTGCCTTTGAGGGCGACGGCCACGCCAACGCCACCAAGAAGGTCGCCGAGGTCGAGGCCGAGCTGGGCGATCCTTCCATGGACGAGCTCATCGGCGAGGAGAACCATAAGAACCTGATGGACGACATCGAGCTGCTCGATGGCGCCGGTGACGAGCTCGACTTGGATGCCGTGGCCTGCGGCAAGCTGAGCCCGGCGTTCTTTGGCTCGGCACTCACCAACTTTGGCGTGGAGCCCTTCCTCAAGGAGTTCCTGCGTCTGGCCCCGACGCCGCGCGTCTATACCGATACGCTCACCAGCGAGCCGGTCGATCCCTGCCGCGACGACTTTAGCGGCTTTGTGTTTAAGATTCAGGCCAACATGGACAAGAACCACCGCGACCGCATCGCCTTTGTGCGCATTTGCTCGGGCAAGTTCGAGCGCGGCATGGATGCCTTCCACGTGCAGGGCAACCGCAAGCTTAAGCTTGCCACGGGCACGTCGATGATGGCCGATGACCGCGCCATCGTGGACGAGGCGTATGCGGGCGATATCGTGGGCCTGTTCGATCCGGGCATCTTTAGCATCGGCGACACCGTGTGCTCCGGGAAGCGCCACGTGCAGTATCCGCAGATCCCGACGTTTGCCCCCGAGATGTTCGCTCGCATTACGCAGGTCGATACGCTCAAGCGCAAGCAGTTCGTCAAGGGTATGGAGGAGCTTGCCCAGGAGGGTGCCATCCAGATCTTCCGCGAGCTGGGTGCCGGCATGGAGAGCGTCATTGTGGGCGTGGTCGGCGTGCTGCAGTTTGAGGTGCTCGAGCGCCGCCTTAAGGCCGAGTACCGTGTTGAGGTTCGTCGCCAGCCACTGCCCTATACGGACATCCGCTGGATCCAGAACGACCCCGACACCATCGATATCCCGGGCCTTTCGCTCACGCGCGACACGCTGCGCGTCGAGGACATGCGCGGCGGTAAGCTGCTGCTGTTCACGAGTCCGTGGAACGTGGATTGGGCAACCGATCACAACCCCAACCTTATCCTGTCGGAGTTTGGCAACGTAGCCTTTTAACGCATCGGCGCGGTGGCCCTGTGGGGCTGCCGCGCCGCTTGCTTGCCTGATGCCGTGTGAGCGGCTATCATACCCACCGTCGTCTCAAGACCGGGGCGTCCGAGCAGTTCGGGTCCGATATCCTGCTCGTTAAACCTAAAACCAAAGGAGTACATAATGATCAAGAAGGTCATGGAGGACTACAAGGTCCTGTTGCGGAGCATTCCCGCGGCAACGGTTTCGCTGTTTTTCGTGAGCGTCATCATGATGAACCTGCTGGCCAACAAAGAGCTGATCAGCCTGCCGTATCTGGCGCTCGACTGTGGCTTTGTGGTGAGCTGGGTTTCGTTTTTGTGCCAGGACATGATCTGCAAGCGCTTTGGCGCCAGGGCATCCATCAAAATCTCTATCCTCGCGCTGCTGGTCAACCTGGCCGTGAGCCTGTGCTTCTGGGCATGCTCGCTCACGCCCGGCATGTGGGGCGCCTACTACGACACCGGCATGATCGAGGTCAACACTGCCCTTAACGCCACCATCGGTGGCACCTGGTACGTGGTGCTTGGCTCGTCGCTTGCCATGCTCATCTCTGCCGTGGTTAACTCCACGCTCAATCAGTCGCTCGGCCGTATGGTCAAAAAGAATAATTTTGCGAGCTTTGCCTTCCGCTCCTATGTGTCCACGGGCGTTGGCCAGTTCATCGACAACCTGGTCTTTGCCATCGTGGTGAGCCACACGTTCTTTGGTTGGACGTGGGTACAGGTCCTTATGTGCTCGCTGACCGGCGCTATTGCCGAGCTGCTGTGCGAGGTCTTCCTGAGCCCCGTGGGCTACAAGGTCGTGCGCAGCTGGGAGCGCGAGAACGTGGGCGCCGAGTACCTCGAGCGCCACGCAACCGCCTAAGGAGCAAGTATGCGGGTTTTGATCACGGGTGCTTCGGGCGGTATCGGAGCCGCATGCGTGCGGCGCTTTTTGGACGAGGGCCACGAGGTCGTGGGCTTTGACCTGCTGCCGGCGGCGGTCGAACATGAGCGCTACCGCCATCTGATCGTCGATGTCCGCGAGCTGGACGCGTTTCCAGGCGACCTTGAGCCCCAGGTGATTGTGAACGTTGCCGGTACACAAGATTCGTCCGATGATATTGCTGCCAACCTGTGTGGCACCATCAACGTGACCGAGCGCTACGCCTTTGTGGGGGAGGGGCTTGCCGCCAAGCCGGCGCCGGCTATCAAATCCGTGGTCAATGTGGGGTCGGCGAGCGGGCATACGGGATCGGAGTTTCCCGCCTATGCCGCCAGCAAGGGCGGCGTTATCGCCTACACCAAGAACCTTGCAAACCGCTTGGCACCGCAGGCCATCGCCAACAGTGTGGACCCGGGCGGCGTTATCACGCCGCTCAACCGTTGCGTGATGGAAGACGAGCACCTGTGGAACCAGATTATGGGGCTCACGCCGCTTAAACGTTGGGCTACCGCCCAAGAGATCGCCGAGTGGATCTACTTTGTGGGCGTGATCAACCGGTTCATGACCGGGCAGAGCCTGCTGATCGATGGCGGCGAGGCCGGCCGCACCCAGTTTATCTGGCCCGAGTAGAAAACGCGCCCGATGGCAAGATTGCCGTCGGGCGCGTTTTTGATGTATCGATTTTAGCCGAGGCAAGTCCAGTTGACGGGGGTCGAGCCGTGCTGTTCGAGTAGACGATTGGCTGCCGAGAAGGGACGCGACCCCATAAAGGCGGGGAGTTCTGCCGTGGCACGGTTGGCCGAAAGCGGCGAGGGGTGCGTGGAGGCCAGACAGAACTTGTCGGTTGCCTTGCCCGCGCCGATCGCGGCGAGCTTACCTTCGACCATCTGCTGGGCAAAGCGACCCCATGCCAAAAAGACGACCGACTGGGGCAGCTGGCAGCAGCGTTCGATAACGTAGTCGGTGAGCGTGCACCAGCCTAGTTTGGCGTGCGAGTTGGCGGCATGCTCGCGCACGGTGAGCGTGGTGTTGAGGAGCAGAACGCCCTGTTGTGCCCATGGCGTTAGATCTCCTGTGGCGGGAATGGGGCAACCCAGATCGGCATTGAGTTCCTTGTAGATGTTGCGCAGGCTCGGCGGCAACTTGGTTTGCGTCGCGGGGACCGAGAACGACAGCCCCATGGCCTGGTTGGGCCCGTGATAGGGGTCTTGACCCAAGATGACAACCTTGACCTGGTCGGCCGGCGTGTAGGCGAGGGCATTGAGGATGTCGTCTTGTGCCGGGTAGATGGTTTGCTCGGCACGCAAAAGGGCGATGCGCTCGAGCAGCTGGTTCGTAGTGTCACGTACCGGCTGTGGCGCATCGCCCAACCAAGTTGCTATGTTGCGGTCGCGGGTCGCGGCGTCCATGGGGCTCCTTTACGTCAGATGCTCTGTTTGCATCTATTGTAAAAACTTTCGTCGGCCGATATTCGCGTACGTCCCGTTGTGCATGCCCCCTCGCGCGACGTGGTGGCGGCCTGGCGCCGCCGAGAGACCATGCCTATCGCCACGAGGCGCTTTATCGACTATATGAGCTCGCATATTGTCCATTAATGACTGGCGGGGCGTTGAGTGCGGTGTTTAGCGGGCTGTCGCTTTGGTTTGGGCAGTGCGATAGGTGCGTGCCGGGTGGCAGAGTAGCACCGCCACGACCATAAAGAATGCCGTGGTGCCCAGGCTGATGGGATAGACCATCATGATGTTCGCAAAGGTGCGGAAGTGCGGGAATACGCAGAACACCCAATAGAAGCGAATGCCGCAGACGCAGATCATGGTGATGAGGGCGGGCATGAGCGAGATACCAAAGCCGCGCAGGTAGCCGGACATGTTTTCGTAGAACATGCTAAAGGCGTAGGCAGGGAAGATCGAGCACACGCGGATATAACCGATCGAGACGATGTTGGGATCGCTGTTGAACAGCGACAAGATCTCGCGCCCCAGGCCGACAATAACGACAATCGTGGTGAGTGCAACGATGCCGCCTTCGGTCAGGCAGACCTTGAGCGTTTTGGTGCAGCGGTCGATCTGGCGGGCACCGTGGTTTTGTCCCACAAAGGTGGTGCAAGCCTGGCTAAAGCTGTTGAGCAGGTTGTAGCATACGTACTCCAAGCTCATAGCGGCGCTCGATGCCGCCATGACCTCGGTGCCCAGGCTGTTGATAGCAGACTGGATGATGATGTTGGCGACGGCAAAGACGGCGCTCTTGATGCCGGCGGGCAGGCCGATCTTGACGATGCGCTTGAGGGCGATGGGGTCTAAGCCTAAGTCGCGCGGGGTGACACGGACGACGGAGTTGGTTTTGAGCAGGCGGATAAAGAGCGTAGCGGCGCTGACGGTGTAGGCAATGGCGGTGGCGATGGCGACGCCCGCGACGCCCCAGTGGAGTATGGGGACAAAGATGAGGTCCAGGCCAATGTTGAGGACGGTGGACACGGCAAGCGCCTGCAGCGGCATGCGGGTGATGCCGACGGAGCGGAAGATCGCGGCCTCAAAGTTGTAGAGCAAGATCGAGGGCATGCTCAGCAAAAAGACGCGCAGGTAGAGCGAAGCGAGCGGCATGGTCTCGGCGGGAACGTTGAGCGCGGCGAGCATGGGCTCGGCAAAGATCTCGCCCAGAGCGATGACGACAAAGCCCACGAGTGCCATTAAAATCGAGGTATGGACGGCGCGTTTGACCATGTTCTGATCGTTGCGGCCGATAGCGTTGGCGATGACCACGTTGGAGCCAAGCGACATGCCAATAAACAGGTTGAGCATAAGACCGGTAAGCGGAACATTGGAGCCGACCGCCGCCATGGCGAGGGTTCCCTGGTCGCCCGAGAAATTACCGATGATGACCGTGGCGATGAGGTTCGACAGCTGCTCCAAGATGCTCGTGGCGGCCACGGGGAAGGCGAACAGGGGAATATTGCGCCACAGCGAGCCGGTGGTCATGTCAATGTGCTTAGATACGGTGTCAGCCATACGCTCTCAATCTCTAACATGCTCTTTTGTGCTTATTTGCGCAGACGATGATACTCCTAATCGACTAGTCATTGGGGACGTTCTAAAACGATTACTCATTCAAGAACGCCCTCAATGACTAGATGGGGAAGGCGTGCGACAATGGTGGACGTTGTGTTGTTCGCGCTAAGGAGTTGCCATGTTGTTGTGTCCCGTTTGCCATGAGCCGTTGGTAGACGACGAGCGCGGTGCTGCATGTGCGGGCGGACACCGGTTTGACCGTGCGCGCGAGGGCTATCTGTATCTGCTGCGCTCATCCAAGAGCGGCGACTCCATGGGCGATCCCAAGTCGCAGGCGCGCAGCCGTCGTGACTTTCTGAACCGCGGATACTATGCGCCGTTGCGCGATGCGATGGTCGAGCTGGTGCGCGAGCGGGTGTCTGAACGTGCCGCGTCTACGAACGGCCCCATGACCTTGCTCGACATTTGCTGTGGCGAGGGCTACTACACCAGCGCCATGGGTGCGGTGCCGGGCGTGGATGCTTACGGCTTTGACCTGGGCAAAGAGATGGTGCGCCTGGCCGCCAAGCGCGGCGATGCGACCTTCTTCGTGGCCAACATGAAGGACATTCCCGTGGCCGATGACGCCTTCGATATGGTGACCGAGCTCTTCGCTCCCTTTAACGAGCGCGAGTTTGCCCGCGTGCTGGCGCCAGAGGGCTCGCTCTATACCGTGGTGCCGGGTGCCCGTCATCTGTTTGGGCTCAAGGAGGTGCTCTACGACACGCCATATCTCAATGACGAGAAGCTGCCGAAGACTACTGAGCTCGAGTTGGTCGGAACGCAGCGGGTGTCTGCGAACATTACGCTTCAGACCCAGGCTGACATCGAGGCGGTGTTCCAGATGACGCCGTACTTCTACCGCACGCGCCCCGCCGACAAAGAGCGCCTGGCAAACCTGGACACCCTTCAAACCGACATCGACTTCATCATCGCCGAGTACCGCCACTAACCTACCAAAAAGGGACAGGTTTATTTTGGCGGGTTTTATCTGGGCAAACGTAAAGGGCCGACCGCGTTGCTGCGCGATCGGCCCTTTTTAGTTGCTTGGCTGCAGAGGTTATGAGAAGCGAGCGCTTACAGACGATCCTTGTTTTCGGCCTTAACGGCGTGTGCCTGCTGAACAAAGAACAGGTCGTAGACCACGATGACAAAGGCGACGATATTGACGGAGCTGCCGCCGAGCGCGGGAAGCGTGAGCACGGCCTGCGCAATCGTGGCGATTGCGGCAACGATACCGAGCTTAAACGCGCCATCCACCTGCGAAGGCTTGTTGGCGCCCTTGATGCCCGCAACACCTGCGGCAAGATCGACAACGCCCTTGGCGACCAGCACGACCGCGGCGAGCATGGCGTTCGACCCGTACGTGGAATCGAGGTTGCCACTGGCGATGCCGACGCCGGCGATGACGAGGCTGGCGATGCCCAAAACAAAGTAGACGAGGGCAAGGATTTTGAGAGTCTTACGAGCGGAGCTCATGGCTGGTCCTTTCGATACGAGTACGCCAACCTGGCGCACCCCATGTGCTGCACATATGGTGAAGCACATTGTAGTTCAACGCGGCGATGCATGCGTTTGAAAGCGTCTCTTGCCTGTACGGTCCAACCTTTCAAAAGGGAAAGCTGGACGTAAGCCAAATCGATGGCAGCGTATGCGCGGCACTGCGATGATGAGGCCATGGTAAGAGCTGGACCGAAGGAGGAGCCGTGATGTACGGAGCCAAGCAAGTGCGTGAGCCGCGTTCGTTGGGAAGGCGTATGGGCGATTCTGTGATCGCTGCCGTGTGCACGGGATTGATGGCGGTGCTTTGCATTGGGATGCTGTGGGCCATGTCGCATGTGGGACAATAGCGGACAGTTGGGTGCCGACATAAACGGCGCTCACGTATTCGTTTTGCTTGCTAAGGAGTGTCCATGGGCGTCGTCGATCCCTTTTCTGTTGCTCGGGCCGCGGGGCTTGAGCTCGCGCGGACGTCCGAGGGCCTTACGCTCACCGACGGCACGATGGAGTTGCGTGCCGATTTTGGCCGCATGCTGCCACGACTCAAGCAGGGCCGTCTGCAACAAGAGCTGCTGGTGAAGGCTGCGCGCGCAAAAGGCATCGAGCGCCCATGGGCGATTGACGCCACGGCGGGCTTTGGCGAGGATTCGCTGCTGCTGGCTGCCGCGGGCTTTACCGTCGATCTGTATGAACAGGACGACGTGATCGCGGCGCTCCTCAAGGATGCCTTGGATCGCGCGGCAGATAATCCGGCGCTTGCGACTGCCGTGGCGCGCATGCGTTTGCATGCGGGCGAGGACAGCATTGCCGTCCTTCGCCATTCGGCCGAGCTGATCGAGCAAGGTGAGCTTGCAGCCCCCGACGTGGTGTATCTGGACCCCATGTTTCCCGAGCGCACCAAGAGTGCGGCGGTCAAAAAGAAGTTCCAACTCTTGCATCATCTGGAACAGCCGTGTGCCGATGAGGAGACGCTGGTCGAAGCCGCGCTTGCGGTACGCCCGCGCAAGGTCGTTATCAAACGGCCGGTGAAGGGGCCGCTGCTTGCCGGCGTCAAGCCGAGCTATCAACTTGCGGGCAAGGCCGTTCGTTACGATGTTTTGGTGCCGCCTCGCCCGTAGCTTGCGCACGATGGCTGGCGCTTCGCCAGCCATCGTGCCGATGCGAGGTCTATTTCCAAGGGTGTGACGTCAGATGCCATCCGCCGCAGTATTCGCATTTGTAGCAGGCTAAACCGCGTCGTCCGCGGTTTTCGCAGTCGGCCATAACGGCCTCGGCCTCGGCGCGTGTGTCGTACCGGTTTTTGCGCTCGCATGACTTATAGCGCCAAGCCTCATCGCGCTCGGCGTCCAGGGCGTCGCGGCGCTCGTCCTCGCGCGCAAACAGGTCGCTCATATCGCCGCCGGTGGCAGCGCCCAAAAACTCGCTTTTGGCCTTTGACCAGGCGGCTCGCTTCTTGCTCCCCATCTGCTTCGCACCCTCTCCAAACGTTGGTATCATTGCTCAATCAAAGTGATACCAATAAACGTGAGGTCGCCGCGTGATGATCAGAAAAACCCTCGATACCGACATTCCCGCCGTCATGGCCATCTATGACGCGGCCCGCGCCTTTATGCGCGCGCATGGCAACGCCACGCAGTGGCCCGAGGGCACGCCTTCTGCCGAGCAGCTGGCTGCCGATATTGCCACTGGTGGCAGTTATGTGTGCGAGGAAGACGGACGCGTGGTGGCGACGTTTGCCTTTCTGCCGGGGCCGGACAGTTCCTACGATGCGATCGAGGGCGGCCAGTGGCGCAGCGACACTCCGTATGCCGTGCTGCATCGCGTGGCGTCGGACGGCACCACGCATGGCGTCGCTGCTGCGATGTTTGCCTTTGCCAAGGAACGCATCGACCATCTGCGTATCGACACGCACCAAGACAATCTGCCCATGCAGGGCGCCATCACCAAGGCCGGGTTTAAGCGCGCCGGTATCGTATATGTGTCGGACGATACGCCGCGTGTCGCGTTTGATTGGCTGCGCGATGCGTAGGAGCCAAGGCACGTATCATCACCCAGCTCAAATAAAAAAAGGCCTCGAGTGGGGCCATTTTTGGTAAGACGCGTCGTTGTGGGGCTCGCGTTGTTACCGCCCAGATGAGTCCGGGCGGACAAAAAGGAGAGGTGCCGGCTTTCGCAAGGCGCGAACCTACGAAAATCGCCGCGCGGCAACGCAGGGCGATGAGCTCGGTCGGGGGATAGGGCCCGCTTCGCCCGCCGGCCCGTAAATTGTATCATCCAGTGTGGAACGAGGATGCCCGTTGCCGCGTGCGATGGGCTTGCAATAAGAGGAGAGCCATGTCGAAGCAAGCGGTCGTTGGAATCTTGGCGCATGTCGACGCCGGCAAGACCACGTTGGCCGAGGCCATGTTGTTCAATGCGGGTCGCATTCGCAAGCGCGGCCGCGTGGACGATGGCGATTCGCACCTGGACACTAACGCGATCGAGCGCGAGCGCGGCATTACGATCTTCTCGTCGCAGGCCGTGCTCGACCGCGGCGATACCCACGTCATGCTCGTGGATGCACCCGGCCACGTCGATTTTTCGGCTGAGGCGGAGCGCACGCTGCGCGCGCTCGACTATGCGATTTTGGTTGTGGGTGCCAACGATGGCGTGCAGGGGCACACCGAAACCCTGTGGCGCCTGCTTGCACGCTATGACATCCCGACGTTCATCTTCATCAACAAAATCGATTTGGAGAATCCCGGTCGCGATGTTTTGCTGGCACAGCTGGGGCAGCGTCTTTCCGAGGGCTGCCTGGATGCCAACGAACTGCTGGCGGGCGGCGCCGTTCAGGAGGACGCTGCTGCGTTGGACGAAGCGGCGCTCGAGGAGTTTCTTGAAGCGGGTGAGCTTTCTGTCGCAACGCTGTCGCGCATGGTTGCCGAGCGCAAGCTCTTTCCCTGCTTTGCCGGCTCGGCGCTCAAGGACCAAGGCGTTGACGAGCTGCTGGATGGTATATGCGCGCTGATTCGTGAGCAGGCGTGGCTCCCGGAGTTTGCCGCGCGCGTCTATCGTGTCAGCCGCGGGGATCGTGGCGAGCGCTTGGCTTGGGTTAAAGTGACCGGCGGCACGCTGCGCGCAAAACAGATGATCAGCGGGCATTCCAGTGCCGAGGCGTGGGAACAGAAGGTCGATCAGGTACGCATCTATAACGGCGAGAAGTATGAGCTTGCCCAAGAAGTTGCTGCTGGCGGTATTTGCGCCGTGACGGGTCTTGCGCACGTTCGCCCAGGGGACGCCCTGGGCACGGAGCCCGCGGGCGATGCGCCCGTCATCGCTCCGGTCCTCACCTATACGGTGCTGCCGGGCGAACACGACGTTCATGCGGTGTTTAAAGCGCTGAGTGAGTTGGCGGACGAAGATCCCATGCTCGGCGTAAGCTGGAATACGCATCTTGAGCAGATCCATTTGCAGTTGATGGGCGCCGTGCAGCTCGAAGTCGTGCAGCGGGTGTTGGCAGATCGCTTTGGCCTTTCGATTGCGTTTGAGCCCGGCGGCATTCTCTATAAGGAGACGATCTCGCAGCCGGTCGAGGGCGTGGGCCACTTTGAGCCGCTGCGCCACTATGCCGAGGTGCATTTGCGCCTAGAGCCGTTGCCAGCGGGTTCGGGCGTGCAGTTTGGCACCGTGACCTCGACCGATGAGTTCGATCTTAACTGGCAGCGTTTGGCGCTCACCAACGCTATGGAGCGCGATCACCTGGGCGTGTTGACGGGCTCGCCCATCACCGATGTGCGCATTACGCTCACGGGCGGCCGCGCGCATGCCAAACACACCGAGGGCGGCGATTTTCGCCAGGCCACGTACCGCGCGATTCGCCAGGGTTTGATGCAGGCGCGCGAGGCCGGCGCAGACGTGTTGCTGGAGCCGTGGTATCGCTTTGAGCTCGAGGTGCCGGGGGAGTGCGTGGGTAGGGCGCTCTCAGACGCCACGCGCATGGGTGCCGAGTACGAGCCGCCGGCGATGACGGGCGACCGGGCGAAGCTTGTGGGTCGCGTGCCGGCGTCCGAGGTGCAGGATTATGCGCTGGAGGTAGCTGCCTACACGAGCGGTCGCGGACATCTGTACCTAGAGTTCGCCGGTTACGCGCCCTGTCATGATGCCGAGCGCGTAATCGAGGCGGCCGCCTACGAGCCCGAGGCCGATCTGCCTAACACGCCCGACTCGGTCTTTTGCGCTCACGGCGCCGGCTACACGGTCAAATGGTACGACGTACCCGCCGCGGCGCACGTCAAGATCGATCCCGCCACCTTCCGTCCCTGGCGAGCAGCAGATGCCGAGTTTTTCGGCCACATCTGACAAAGGGACAGTTCCTTTGTCAGATTCAGTTGGTATAACTCGGTATAAGTTGGTATAACTATTTACAGCGTTTGCCAATCCGAGGAGGCCGACATGAATCCAAATCCCTTTAAGCCCACGGCTGGCAAGCGGCCCCCGATACTCATCGGTCGCGAGTCGATCATCGAAGATTTCGAGGAAGGGCTCGATAACGGCGCCGGAGCGCCGGGCAGGCTCATGCTCATTACGGGAAACCGCGGCTGTGGCAAGACGGTTCTCCTGAGGGAGCTGCAACGTCTGGCCAGCGAGCGCGGATGGGCGGTTGTCTCCGATTCCGCTTCGCTTGGCTTATGCGACCGCTTGGCCGACGCGCTTCGCTCGAATAAACCCGTTGTGACGTCAATGGAGTTTGGGCCGTCGTTTGGTCGGATGTCGGTCGAGGCGGCTCGGGCAAAGGGCGAGACGCTACGGGGGCTGGTCAACGAGCGCCTCAAGAAGCTCGGTCCAGGCAAGGGCATACTGTTTGCGATTGACGAGGCACAATCTGCGTCTATCGAGGAGCTGGCGGCTCTTGCCGTTCTCTATCAGCAGGTGCTCGGAGATCAGGATGCCACGGGCTTGTCCGATAGCGACCAGCGCGGTCTTGCGCTGGTGTTCGCCGGCTTACCCAGTATGGTTGACGATCTGCTCGAAGAGCCGAGCGTGACGTTTTTGCGGCGTGCCCAGCAGCGTACGCTGGGGGCGATATCTTTGCCCAAGGTGCGCGATTCATATATCCAGACGGTTAAAGACTCTGGCCTTTGCGTTGACGCGGAGACGGCGGACCTTGCGGCACACAAGAGCATGGGGCATCCCTATATGGTTCAGCTGGTGGGATATTACATGTGGCGCTCTGCTGTCCGACGCAACTCGCGAGTCATTGAAAGACGCGATGTCGAGGATGGCCATGCGGATGCCGTCTCCGAGTTCTACGAAGCGGTCGATGCGCCTCTGTATTACGGGCTGCGCAGCCCCCAGCGTCTCTTTATCGAGGCCATGGCGGTTGACGAGGGCAAACCGACGCGCATGGCGGATATCATTGAGCGCTGCGATCGCACCCAGAGCTGGGCGAGTAAATATCGCGCAAGCCTGATTCGCGAGCGCGTCATCGAGGCTGCCGGATACGGCCTGGTCCGGTTTACCGTGCCCATGCTGGGCGAGTACATCCGCGACCGCATTTTATGGCATGAGTAGGGTGATAAAGGTGACGGAACAGAAGATGAGCCCGCAAGCTATCGAGGTGCGTGGTGCGCGCGTACACAACCTTAAGGACATCAATATCGATATTCCGCTGGGAAAGCTCGTGGGTATTGCCGGCGTGTCGGGGTCGGGCAAGAGCTCGCTGGCGCTGGGAGTTCTTTATGCCGAGGGCTCGCGCCGTTACCTGGAGGCGCTCAGCACCTATACCCGCCGACGGCTCACCCAGGCCGAGCACGCTCAGGTGGATGAAGTGCTGCACGTGCCGGCGGCGCTCGCGTTGCATCAGCGCCCTAGTGTGCCAGGCGTACGCTCGACCTTTGGCACCATGACCGAGCTCAACAACAGTCTGCGTTTGCTCTTTAGCCGCTGTGCCCATCACGTGTGCCCACATTGCGGGGCGCGTGTGGAGCCGAGCCTTAACGTGGCCGCAGGCCTGTCGCTCACGTGTTCGACATGCGGCCGCGAGTTCTACGCGCCGAGTGCCGAGGATTTGGCTTTCAATAGCGGCGGCGCGTGTCCCACCTGTGGCGGCACCGGTGTCATGCGCGAGGTAGACGAGGCGAGCCTGGTGCCCGACGAGTCCAAGACTATCAACGAAGGCGCGGTGCTTCCCTGGGGCACGCTCATGTGGGACCTGATGAAGCAGGTGGCCGGCGAGATGGGTGTGCGTACCGATGCGCCGTTTAATCAGCTCACACCTCAAGAGCGCGACATCGTGTTCCACGGTCCGGCGGTTAAGAAGCATATTCTTTACGTTCCCAAAAACGGCGAGGGTGCCACGCCGCTCGACTTTACCTATTACAACGCCGTCTATACCGTCGAGAATGCGCTCGCCAAGGTTAAGGACGATAAGGGACTAAAGCGCGTGGCTCGCTTTTTGCGCGAGGGCCCGTGCCGTGACTGCGGCGGCACGCGTCTCTCCGAGGTTGCGCGCCAGCCCCAGGTGCGCGGTATCAATCTGGCGCAGGCCGCGGCCATGACGTTGGGTGAGGCGATTGAGTGGGTGCGCGGGGTGCCCGCATCCTTGCCGGCCGAGATGCAGCCCATGGCAGTGGATATCTGCGATTCGTTTTTGAGCACGGCTCGTCGCCTAGTCGACCTGGGGCTCGATTACCTCTCGCTCGACCGCGCCGGTGCTACGTTCTCCACGGGTGAGCGCCAGCGTGTGCAGCTCGCCCGCGTGGTGCGCAACCGCTCGACGGGCGTGCTTTATGTGCTGGACGAGCCTTCGATTGGCTTGCATCCTGCCAATGTCGACGGCTTGGTGGGCGTAATGCGCGATCTGGTGGATGACGGCAACACCGTGGTTGTTGTCGACCACGATACGCGCGTACTAGCGGAAGCCGACTATCTGGTTGAGATGGGCCTCGTTGCCGGAGCAGGCGGCGGTAATGTGATTGCCACTGGCACGGTGGACGAGGTCGAACAATCGCAGGGCAGCCGCATCGCCCCGTTTTTGCGCGCAGAGTCCAAGCGCTTGCGCCCGCAGGTGTCCGACGAGGAAATGTTCGACCGGGGCCATATCCGCATGGCGACCGATGCCATCCATACCGTCAAGCCGCTCGAAGTTGATATCCCGCGCGGTCGCTTGGTCGCGGTGACGGGCGTTTCGGGTTCGGGTAAGACGACGTTGGTACTCGAGACGCTCATTCCGGCACTCAAGGCGCAGGCAGCCGGCGAGCGCCTGCCGGGGCACGTGCGTTGGGTCGATGCCGAGGGCATTGCCCGTGCAAATCTGATTGACGCTACGCCTATCGGCGCCAACGTGCGCTCGACGGTGGCGACTTATGCCGACATCCATGATGAGCTACGTCGCGCCTTCGCCCGTACGCCCGAGGCCAAGGCAGCCGGCTACAAGGCGGGCGCATTTAGCTACAACACTGGCGCCTTGCGCTGCCCTACGTGCGATGGCACGGGCTCGATATCGCTCGACGTGCAGTTCTTGCCCGACGTCGAGATCGTCTGTCCGACATGTCGCGGCTCACGTTATGCAGACGCGGCTTCGCATATTCATCGCGAGGGCAAGGACGGGAGTCTGCTTACGTTGCCGCAGCTCATGGATATGAGTGTGGACGAGGCCCTCGACGCCACGGTGGGTCTCAAGAAAGTTCAGGCGCGCTTACAGACCTTACACGACTTGGGCTTGGGCTATCTCACGCTCGGTGAGCCCACGCCGGCGCTCTCGGGCGGCGAGGCGCAGCGTCTTAAGCTTGCGAGCGAGATGGGCCGCGTGCAGGATGATGCCGTATTCGTATTCGATGAGCCCACGATCGGCCTGCATCCGCTCGATGTTCAGGTGTTGCTGAGTGTATTTGACGGCCTCGTTGCCAAAGGCGCCACAGTTGTCGTGATCGAGCATGACCTCGACCTTATCCGTAACGCCGATTACGTGATCGACATGGGCCCGGGCGGTGGCGACGCCGGCGGGCAAATCGTCTGCGCCGGCACGCCGGGCGACATTGCAGCCTGCTCCGCAAGCATCACCGGTCGCTACCTCTAACCGAATGTGACAAAGGGACAGTTTCCTTTGTCACATTGGTACCTATTTCACGCATTGAGCGGCGAGATAGTCACGGAAGAACGGTAATTCAAAAGCAACGAGACCGCGCCCGCGTTCCCCAATAATGCCTGCGTCTATCATGCGGCGTCGGTAGCGGGAGACCTGTTGTGGCGAACGCTTAAGGCGCTCGACAAGGTCGGCGGTGGTGGACTCTTCCTCGTCATCGAGCATGGCGATGAGGAATCGCTTGTCCTCTGCAGTGAGTTCCCGATAGGTCGCCGCGAGGATCCGGTCGTCCATTTCGTCGCGTGCGATTTTGATTCCCTGGTCAAAGTCGCGAGATGATATTTCCCTCGAGTTGCTCGTGAGATCCCAGGCGCGGTAACCCACAAGCTGCAAAAGGAAGGGAAAGCCCGAAATCGAGCGAACGGCCTTATCGATTCCCTCGGCATCTGCCAAGCGGTCGTTTTCCTGGATTGTGCGAATTAGGGCCTCGCGCACGTCATAGTCGGCAATGCGACCCAGATGATATTGTTGAGCGCGGCGAAGGAACGAGACCGTCTTGTGGTTCAGTAGCGTCGATACGTTGTTGGGAAGTCCCGCCATGAGCAGGGCGACGCGTTTCCCATCGGTCACAAAGTGCTGATACGTCGCTGCGAGCTGAATCATCTCGTCGAGTGTCGGGTCCACCTCGTCAACCGTGACGAGCAGACCGGTGCCCGCCTCGTTGAGCTGGTCGATGATGTCGCTCATGCGATAGCGCCAGGTTGAGACATCATGAACGCGATTGACCTCGATGCTGCCGAATGGTGCAATTTCGAGACCGGTGACTTCGAAGTTGTTAGACGGGTCGATGAGATGGCCTGCAGCACGTTTCGCCCCGAACTCGATTTCCTCAAGCATTCCCGGGAGCGCGGTCGTCTTTACGGCTATCCAGCCGTGGGATTCTGCCCTTGTCGCGAGGGATGACATGAGAGCGGTTTTACCGGTTCCACGCGCGCCTGAGAAGATAGAGGTCAATTCCGGGCGCCTGCGCTGGCTCAAGAAGGCACGGTCCAAATCCCGAATAATCTGTTGTCTGCCGGCGAGATGGGCAGGAACCTCGCCAAAACTGGGGGTAAACGGGTTCTCGAGATATTCCACAAGGCTCTCCTTCCACACCGCCGTTTAACTTCATTTTATTCTAGTTAATTCTGATTAAAAGCGATGGTCCGTTATTTAGAGCATCAATTAGGTGTGTGTCATCGACATGGTGCTTGAATGTGACAAAGGGACTGCCCCTTTGTCACATTCCCGGAAAGCCTGTTTGGCGCAGGGCTTCGTAGAGGACGATGGCGGCGCTGTTGGAGAGGTTGAGTGCGCTGATGCGGTAGTCGTCCGGATTGACGAAGTTGCCGCAGATATCCTGCCGAAGGATGGCCTCATGGCCGTCCTCGGTATGCCCGAGCGATTCCTCGTGGGCTTCCCAGGCCTCGGCGTTGTCGAGCGAGTCGCAATCGCGCAGCATCGGGATGCGCTCGCAGCGCTCGGGCGCCGCGGCGAGCAGTGGCTCGGGAATGCCCGAGCTCTCGCTGCCAAAGACCAAGTAGTCGCCGTCGCGGTAGGTGCTTTGCGCATAGGTGCGGCGTGCCTTTTTGGTCAGCAGATGTAGGCGCTCGTCGGCGGGGGAGAGGCCGTTGCGCGCAAGGAAATCCTCCCAGCCGGCATAGGTCGTCACGTCCAAATTCTGCCAGTAGCCCAGGCCGGCGCGACGCACCGTCTTGTCGTCGAGCGAAAACCCCAGCGGCTCCACCAGATGCAGGCGGGCACCGGTAACCACGCAAGTACGGCCGATATTGCCCGTATTGGCCGGAATCTCGGGCGCATACAGCACAATGTTGAACATGAATCTCCTTGGCTCAGAACGAAAAACCACCACGAAGGGGACAGTGAACTGCCTCCCATTTCTTGGACATCGGGAAATGGGAGGTTTTCCATGAGTATAGACCTCAGGGTGAAGCACGAC
>NZ_JBDGBA010000008.1:0-31474 GCF_040910185.1 Collinsella aerofaciens
TCGCGCTGGCGCTACAGGCACTACTGTTTGGCGACGGCGGCATCCTGTCCTTTGGCGCCAACTGCTTTAACATGGCCTTCGTGCTGCCGTTTGCCGCTGCTATCGTGTTCCGTGCGCTCAACAGCCGTCTGCACGACAAGAGCTGGGGCACCTCGGTTTCGGCCATCGTAAGCGGCTGGGTCGGCCTGTGCCTGGCGGCCCTGTGCGCGGCAATCGAGTTTGGTATTCAGCCGATGCTCTTTACCAACGCTTCGGGCGCGCCGCTGTACTGCCCCTTCCCGTTGTCTATTGCCATTCCTGCCATGATGATCCCGCATATGCTGGTTGCCGGCGTGGTCGAGGGCGTGGCGACGGCTGCGATTTACGGTTTCATTAAGAAGACGGCGCCGAGCGTTATCGTCGGGCCCGAGGCCGTCGATGGCCAGCTTGCTGCCGAGGGCGCTGCTGCCAAGAAGACCTCGCTGGTCCCCACACTCATCCTGGTTGCCGTGCTTGTCGTGGCCACGCCGCTGGGCCTGCTGGCCACGGGTGACGCCTGGGGTGAGTGGGACGCCGAGGGCGCCGCGACCGCCGTTCAGGAGGCTGGTGACAACAGTCTGCAGACTTCGGTCGGCCTCGATACCCCGACCTTTGCCGACGCTCTGCCCACGGGCGATTATCTGCAGGCCTATTCCGAGGAGCAGGGTCTTGGCTTTGCCGGCCAGGCCGCGATGTATATTCTTTCGGGCGTGATTGGCGTGGCGGTGCTCACCATCGCATTCCGTCTGATTTCGCTGACGGTCAAGGAAAGCGGTGCTCATGGCAATAGCCAAGCTGCCTAGCTGGCTTGCGGCCGAGGAGCGATACGAGCCCGCGGGGGTTCGGCATCGAGTGATGCAAAAGAATGTCCTGCACCTGGCGAGCCTGCTTGAGCGGGTTCGCCTGGGTGGAGGCGCGCACGAGGGCGGGTCGATGGTCGACCGCGCCCTTTCTTGCGTTTCGGCTCCGGTGCGCCTGGTGGGGATGTTCGTTTGCGTCCTGTGCGTGTGTCTGACGCAGAGCCCGCTGTACCTCATGCTGATGGCGGCTATCGCACTGGTGCTCGTTGCCGTGCGCCCCGTACGCGGACTGCGGGCAACCTTTGTGCCGGCGCTTGGCGCTGCGGGGCTCGCGGTGGTTCTGGCGCTGCCCGCCTTGCTGCTGGACGCTTCTGCCGCGGGCGCCATGCTCAAGATTGCGCTCAAGACCTTCATTAATGTGTCGCTAGTGCTGGGCGTTTCGTGGACCCTCACGTGGAGCCGCATGTCGGCGTCGCTCAAGATGCTGCATCTACCCGACGAAGTTATCTTTACGTTTGATATGGCGCTCAAGCACATCGAGGTGCTGGGTCGCACGGCGCACAATCTGTGCGAATCGGTCATGCTGCGCAGCGTGGGTCGTGCGCCTGCGGGTTTTTCGCGCACCGACTCGCTGGCGGGTATCATGGGCATGACGTTTATCAAGGCGATGGAATGCAGCCGCGCGATGGACGAGGCTATGCTTTGCCGCGGCTTTGCCGGTGCGTATCCGGCGCCCGCGCGTGTCAGGTTTGGCTGGCGCGATGCGGTCTATGCGGCCGGCGTGGCGCTGCTGGCAGTGTTG
The DNA here is from genome assembly GCF_040910185.1 of Collinsella aerofaciens. Lineage (GTDB taxonomy): Bacteria > Actinomycetota > Coriobacteriia > Coriobacteriales > Coriobacteriaceae > Collinsella > Collinsella aerofaciens_BF. Next base: position 1,621 of record NZ_JBDGBA010000008.1, read on the forward strand.
TGCGCCGTGCTGTAGACGCTGCTGGTTTCGACTGGGGATGCAAATAGGGAAGGGCGACGTTTTGACGATCGATATGAATAGTGCGGCGGGCACGAACGGCGCGCGCGCCGAGGCCATGCCGCTCATCGAGCTGCGCGACGTGGTGTTCTCCTATGCGGGGCATACGGTTGTCGATGGTGTGTCGCTGCAGGTCGATCGTGGTGAACTCGTTGCCCTGCTCGGTCCCAACGGCTGCGGCAAGACGACGATCATGCGCCTTATCAACGGCCTTGAGCTCGCGGACGCAGGGGCATACCTGTTCGACGGGCATGTGATCGATGCGGCGTTTCTAAAGGATTCCGCGGCTGCTCAGCGTTTTCATCAGCGCGTGGGCTTTGTGTTCCAGAATGCCGATGCCCAGCTCTTTTGCGCTACGGTGGGCGAGGAAGTTGCTTTTGGTCCCGCGCAGATGGGGCTGCCGGCAGACGAGCTCGAGCGCCGCGTGCGCGATGCCATGGAACTGTTCCAGGTTACCGATCTGGTCGATGCCTCGCCTTATCAGCTTTCGGGCGGGCAAAAGAAGCGTGTTGCGCTGGCTGCCGTCGTGTCGATGAACCCCGATATCCTGGTGCTCGACGAGCCTACCAATGGACTTGACGAGGACTCTTGCGACATCGTGGTCAACTTCCTGCTGGCCTATGTTGCTGCCGGTAAGACGGTCTTGATGAGTACACATCATCAGGATTTGGTGCGACGCCTGGGTGCCCGCGCCATCTATATCGATCGATACCACCATGTGGTCGAGGCACCTTCGCCGTCGTATGGAACCGAAAGCGGTGCTACGGACTAGTTGCTGCGTAGAGCGTGCGTAGCCGCCCGCGCGGCTTTGCCGTGATGGTATAGTTATCCAGGTTTTTATGGGGGTGGCTATGCCAAGCTGGAACATTCATATCGCTCAGACGGAGCGTTTGCTGGAGCGCACCGGTGCGCTTGCCAATAGCGTGCGCGACCGCAATGCCTTTTTGTTTGGCTGCGTGGTTCCGGATATCTTCGTGGGCTATATGGTCCCTGGCATCGCCGATCCCATCCCGTACCGCATTACGCACTTTGCCAAGCCTGAGCCCATCCCTAAGCCTCGTGAGCATGAGTTCTGGGATACCTATGTGGCACCGTTGCTTAATAGTTCGCCCACCGGTGCGCCGGCCGCAGCGACCTCGATTATCGAGGAACGCGAGCGACTGAACCGCGTGCACTATCCCCAGCGTTACAAGGATGCCGAGCCGGTTGCCGGTCCCGGCACCTGTGAGTTCTCGCTTGCGTCCGAAGATGTGGCGCAGTCGCTGCTCGATTTAACACTGGGCGTCTGGTCGCATCTGGTGGCCGATACCGTATGGAATACGCGCGTGAATCAGTACCTGGAGGCGCACGGCGGCAAGCCATGTGAGGAGTTCCGCATTAAAAAGCAAGGCGACTTTGACTGGTTTGGCAAGACGCTCGGCATTGTTTCCATCCCGCGTGCGACCGATCGCCTGTATACCGCCGCGACGCGTTTTGGGCAGTATCCCATCCATAAAGAATATGTGCTCAAGACCATCGGCGTTATGCACGAGATTGTACGCGAAAACCCCGGCGAGCCCGATCATCCGCCGTATCGCCTGCTAACTGAGGAGTTCTTCGACTCAATGTTTACCGAGGTCATCGAGCTGACCGAGGCAGGCTTTGCGGCTCGCGTTGCTGCTTCTGACGTTCCGGCAGTCCCCCTGATCGCTAGCTGCTAGCCGGCCGGCTTTACGGAGAACAGTTCATCCCAATTGACCAACAGCTCCCGTCGCAGGCGTCTTCGGTGGTGCGCTCGGCATCGGAGAGGCTTGCGACTGAACGCAAATCGATGAGGCGGCATATGAAGAAGGTCTTAAAAAAGCCCGGAAGGCAATGCCTTCCGGGCCCTTTGCAATGCAAATCTGCTTGCAAGTGCGATTTAGCGCACCTGAGCGACGTAAGCGACGTTGGTCGAGGAGACCTTGTCCTCGAGCTGGACGCTCATGCGGGGATCGCCGGCGGTAGCAACGGTCAGGTCGCCGGCCTCGACGTAGCCGAGCTCCTTGGCGGTCTCGATCGCCTTGACGATCGTGCCGTTGACGGTGCCCTGGGTAATCTCGGCCTGGTGCGGGATAACGCCCCAGTACATGATCATCTGCTGGACGGCCCACTCGTGGCGGGAGAATGCGCAGATCGGCATGTTGGGACGGAAGTGCGAGATCAGGCGAGCGGTACGACCGGTGGTCGTCGGCACGGTGATGCACTTGGCGCCAACGGTGGTAGCCATGTTCACAGCGGACATACCCACAACGTTGTTGACGACGCGGGTGCCGTGAGCGTCAGCCGGAACCTCGAGCGGAGCGTGGGCCGGGAGGTACTTCTCGGTCTCGAGAGCGATGCTGGCCTGCATCTTAACGGCCTCGACCGGGTACTTACCGGCAGCGGACTCGCCGGACAGCATAACGGCGTCGGTGCCGTCGTAAATGGCGTTAGCAACGTCGGCAACCTCGGCGCGCGTCGGGCGCGGGTTCTGCTGCATGGAGTCGAGCATCTGCGTAGCGGTGATAACGGGCTTGTAGGCCGCGTTGCACTTGGCGATGATCTCCTTCTGGATGTGGGGAACGAGCTCGGGCTTGATCTCGATGCCCAGGTCGCCACGGGCGACCATGATGCCGTCGGAAGCCTCGAGGATCTCGTCGAAGTTCTCGACGCCCAGGGCGCACTCGATCTTCGGGAAGATCGTCACGTGCTCGCCGCCGTTCTCGCGGCAAAGCTCGCGGATGCCGCGGACGGACTCGCCGTCACGGATGAAGGAAGCGGCGATGTAGTCGATGTTCTCGGTCAGGCCAAAGAGGATGTCCTGACGATCGCGCTCGGTGATGGCGGGCAGCGAGATGTTGACGTTGGGCATGTTGACGCCCTTGCGCTCGCCGATCAGGCCGTCGTTCTTAACGACGCAGGTCATGTCCTGGCCGTCGACGGACTCGACCTCGAGGGCAACCAGGCCGTCATCGATCAGGATGAGGGAGCCCTTCTCGACCTCGGAGGGCAGAGCCAGGTAATCGAGGGAGATGTGCTCAGCGGTGCCGTGGAAATCCTCGGACGTGGGCTGAGCGGTGACGACGATCTTGTCGCCGGTCTTGACGGCAACCTTCTTGCCATCGACCAAAAGGCCGGTGCGGACCTCGGGGCCCTTGGTGTCGAGCAGGATGCCGACGGGCATGCCGAGCTCCTTGGAAATACGGCGGACGCGCTCGATGCGACCGTGGTGCTCGTCGTAGGATCCGTGCGAGAAGTTAAAACGGGCGACGTTCATGCCCGCCTTGATCATCTCGCGGATGGTCTCGTCGCTATCGCAGGCGGGACCCATGGTGCATACAATCTTGGTGCGCTTGTACATTCAGACCTCCATCTGACATCGTCTTGCGCTGATAGATAAACCATAAGAAATAAAACTGAGATGATTATAACGAAATGGCGACCGAATACCCCAAAAAATCGACCGTATGCCGAATTAGAAGTTCATTTTTTGCGGAAAAACGGTATATGCAAAAACTTTACCAACCGTTCTAACCGCTGCTATCTGGGCGATATTTCAGTTTGATGATGCGCCGAAGAAAAAACGTTTTATCAATATTGAACATCATACGGTCTGCATCGTTGCACCCGAGCCGTGTTTCCAATTGGAATGTTTTGGCTAGACGCGCTGCTTTGGGGTACCATAGCTCCACTATCAACTGCCGCTCAGCACGGCAGCCTTGATGAGCCCTTGCCCTTCTCCTGGGAATTATGATCGGGCATCAATCTGCTGAGTGGCCCGAATCCCAGGAGGGGACTCTATATGCAAAAGGAATACCTGTCCGCCGCGGCGGAGGTGCTCAGCGACCAGGGCGTCGATGAGAACCTCGGCCTGAGCAACGACGAGGCGTCGTCGCGCCTCGCCAAGACAGGCCCTAACAAGCTCGAGGAAGCCGAGAAGACACCGCTGTGGAAGCGTTTCTTTGAGCAGATGGCCGACCCCATGGTCATCATGTTGATCGTTGCCGCCGTCATCAGCGCGCTCACGGGTATGGTCAAGGGCGAGGCGGACTTTGCCGATGTCGCCATCATCATGTTCGTCGTTATCGTCAACTCGGTGCTGGGCGTGGTCCAGGAGGCTAAAAGCGAGGAGGCTCTCGAGGCCCTGCAGGAGATGAGCGCGGCGCAGTCCAAGGTGCTGCGCGACGGCAAGCTCGTGCACCTGCCGAGCGCCGAGCTCGTGCCCGGTGACGTGATCATGCTCGAGGCGGGCGACTCCGTCCCGGCCGACTGCCGTGTGCTCGAGAGCGCCACGATGAAGATCGAGGAGGCCGCCCTTACCGGCGAGTCCGTGCCCGTCGAGAAGCATGCCAACGTGATCGAGCTCGCCGCCGGCACCGACGACGTGCCGCTCGGCGACCGCAAGAACATGTGCTACATGGGTTCCACCGTGGTATACGGCCGCGGCCGCGCCGTCGTGGTCGGCACCGGCATGAACACCGAGATGGGTAAGATCGCCGGCGCCCTGGCCGAGGCCAAGGAAGAGCTCACGCCGCTGCAGGTGAAGCTTGCCGAGCTCAGCCGCATCCTCACCATCATGGTTATCGTCATCTGCGTCGTCATCTTTGGCGTCGACATCATCCGCCACGGCGTGGGCAACGTTCTCACCGATCCGACCGCGCTGCTCGACACCTTTATGGTCGCTGTCTCGCTTGCCGTCGCCGCCATCCCCGAGGGCCTGGTTGCCGTCGTGACTATCGTGCTTTCGCTCGGCGTGACCAAAATGGCCAAGCGCCAAGCGATTATCCGTAAGCTTTCCGCCGTCGAGACCCTTGGCTGCACACAGACCATCTGCTCCGACAAGACCGGTACCCTCACCCAGAACAAGATGACCGTCGTCAAGCACGAGCTCGCCGCGCCTAAGGAGAAGTTCCTGGCCGGCATGGCTCTGTGCTCCGACGCCCAGTGGGACGAGGAGCTGGGCGAGGCCGTGGGTGAGCCGACCGAGTGTGCGCTCGTCAACGATGCCGGCAAGGCGGGCCTCACTGGCCTGACTGCCGAGCATCCGCGCGTGGGCGAGGCCCCGTTTGACTCGGGCCGCAAGATGATGTCCGTGGTCGTCGAGACCCTGGACGGCGAGTACGAGCAGTACACCAAGGGCGCGCCCGATGTGGTGATCGGCCTGTGCACCCATATCTACGACGGCGACAAGGTCGTCCCCCTGACCGAGGAACGTCGTGCCGAGCTCGTGACCGCCAACAAGGCCATGGCCGACGAGGCCCTGCGCGTGCTGGCGCTGGCAAGCCGCACCTACACCGAGGTCCCGAGCGACTGCAGCCCCGCCGCGCTCGAGCATGACCTGGTCTTCTGTGGCCTGTCCGGCATGATTGACCCGGTCCGCCCCGAGGTCGCCGACGCCATCCGCGAGGCGCACGACGCCGGTATCCGCACCGTCATGATTACGGGCGACCATATCGACACCGCCGTGGCCATTGCCAAGCAGCTGGGCATCGTCACCGATCGCAGCCAGGCCATCACCGGTGCCGACCTCGATCGCATGAGCGAAGAGGAGCTCGACGCGCACATCGAGGACTACGGCGTGTACGCCCGCGTCCAGCCCGAGCACAAGACCCGCATCGTCGAGGCTTGGAAGTCGCGCGACCAGATCGTGGCCATGACGGGCGACGGCGTCAACGACGCCCCGTCCATCAAGCGCGCCGACATCGGCGTGGGCATGGGCATCACCGGTACCGATGTCACCAAGAACGTCGCCGACATGGTGCTTGCCGACGACAACTTCGCCACCATCATCGGTGCCTGCGAAGAGGGCCGTCGCATCTACGACAACATCCGCAAGGTCATCCAGTTCCTGCTTTCGGCCAACCTTGCCGAGGTCTTCTCGGTGTTTATCGCCACGCTCATCGGCTTTACCATCTTCCAGCCGGTGCAGCTGCTGTGGGTGAACCTGGTCACCGACTGTTTCCCCGCGCTCGCGCTGGGCATGGAGGATGCCGAGGGCGACATCATGAAGCGCAAGCCGCGCAACGCCAAGGACGGCGTCTTTGCCGGACATATGGGTCTGGACTGCGTGGTCCAGGGCCTAATCATCACCGTGCTGGTGCTGGCGAGTTTCTTTGTGGGCGTGTACTTTGACATGGGCTACATCCACATCGCCGATATGATCGCCGGCAATGCCGACGAGGAAGGCGTGATGATGGCGTTCATCACGCTCAACATGGTCGAGATTTTCCACTGCTTCAATATGCGCAGCCGTCGTGCGTCGCTGTTCACCATGAAGAAGCAGAACAAGTGGCTGTGGGCTTCCGCCGCGCTGGCACTGGTGCTGACGGTGATCGTGACCGTGCAGCCGACGCTTGCCGAGATGTTCTTTGGTCCTGTGACGCTTGAGCTCAAGGGCGTTCTTGCCGCGCTGGGCCTGGCCTTCCTGATCATCCCGCTGATGGAGATCTACAAGGCGATCATGCGCGCGGTCGAGAAGGAGTAAGTTAACCTGTCCGGGCCCGCCCCTGCGTGTTTTCTTCTTCGCTGGTCCTCGCGCTTCGCGCTGCGGGATCGCTCAGAAGAAAACACTCCCGGGGTGGGCCCTACGGTATCCTTGCTGGCTTTACTCCCGCGCGGATGAAAAAGGGCTGAGGGAAAGAAGGTGAGCGGCCGAGCAATTGCTCGGCCGCTCGTTTTGAATAAAGGATGTGTCCTTAGGAAACCCCTCCCGGCGGGCGGGCCTTCGGATAGCCTCTCGGGACCATGAGCTGAGGGAAAGTATGTGAGCTGGTCGGGCTTTGCCCGGCCAGCTCTTTTTGATTTAAAATACCTGCTCAGTTGTGATTTTGGCTGCTGGGAGGCGTTTGTGGCTAAGGCTAAGGCTAAAGCGAAGAAAAAGACGACGGGGGCGCGGGCTAAGCGTGACCGTCGTCGGAAACTCGCGACCGAAGCGCCCGTGTCTGCCGAGGAGTTGTTGGCGAGCGTACCGGGGCTCGATGCGCTGCAGGATGTTCCGGCGTTTGATGACCTGCCGGTCGATGAAGCCCAGCAGACTGCCTTTGATGATTTCTGCGCACATGCCGAGGAGCCCGAGCAGATGCAGCTGGGTGCCGTTATTCGCCTGGATCGCGGGTTTCCGCTGGTGGCCACTGCCGACGACACCTTTCGCGCCGAGCATGCCGTGGGGTTTGCCAAGTCGCGCGGCGAGGACGAGGTCCTGCTGCCTGCCGTGGGCGACCGTGTGGCGGTGCGCCGCGCTCCCGGGCACGATATGGGCGTGATTGAGTGCGTGCTGCCGCGCCGTACGAGCTTTGAGCGTTGGCGCGGCCGTGCCCGTGGAGAGCGCCAGGTGCTCTGCTCCAACGTGGATAGCGTGCTAATCGTGCAGGCGCTCGGTGCCGGTGAGGTGCTGCTCGACCGCGTGGCGCGCTCGCTGGTGTTGGCGCTCGACTGCGATGCCGAGCCGGTGGTGGTGCTTACCAAAGCTGACCGCTGCGATGCCGAGGAGCTCGAGCGCGATCTGGACCGCGTGCGCCGCCTGGTGGGTCCGGACGTGCGCGTGATCGTGACGTCCTCTGCCGAGGGCCGCGGCCTGGACGAGGTCCGTGCCTGCGTGCCCGCCGGGAGCTGTGCCATGATTCTGGGCGAGTCGGGTGCCGGTAAGTCGACGCTGCTCAATGCACTGCTGGGCCACGATACGTTGGCGACCGGCGGTGTGCGCGAACGCGACGACCAGGGCCGTCACACTACCGTTGCGCGCGTGATGGTGGCGCTGCCGGGCGACGCCGGCGTGATCGCCGATGCCCCGGGCCTGCGCAGCCTACCGCTCGTGGGTCACGAGCGGGGTCTGGCGCGCGCCTTCCCCGAGATTGTCGAGACATCGCGCGCGTGCCGGTTTGGCGATTGCACACATACCCATGAGCCGGGTTGCGCCGTTCGCGAGGCCGAGGACGCCGGGCAGATTGACAGCCTGCGTCTGGAAACGTTCCAAAACCTGGCGTCATCCATGCGCGTGAGCGCTCAAATGCTCGATCCCGATGTCCATCTGTAATTGATTTTTCCTATGACAGCCGTCTCCCAACTGTTCGGGAGACGGCTTTTTTTGCTGCGGAAAAGCCTCGAATCATGCAGCTTGCTGACGTGCTGACCAAAACCTTGCCATGAGCTTGACGGGCTGGTCAGCTTTTGGTCAGCGATTGGTTTGACATCGAAAACCAAGATCGCGATTGCGCCGCTTTGCACTCTGACCGCCCAGACAATGGTGGTACGGGCATTCGCCCGGCACTGCCATGAGAGGAGCGGCCGTGAACAAGAGCAAGCGCATCGCCATCAGTCTGGTCGCGGGCGTGCTCGCTGCTCTGCTCTGCATGGTTTACGGCTCGTCGATCCGCTCGCAAGCCGAACGGGTCCAGGCTGAGACCTTGGCCAAGTACGGTGGCGATCGCGTCGAGGTATGCGTCGCGGCGCGCGATATCGATGTGGGCGAGACCCTCGATGAGACCAATGTCATAACCCAGGAATGGCTGACGAGCCTGTTGCCGCGTGACGCGGCGACCGAGCTGCGCCAGGTGCGCGGCGACGTGACGACTTCGCGTATTCCCAAAAACGCCGTGATCTGCAATGTCTACACCAAGGCCGAGAGCCACAAGCTCGAGGTGCCTAAGGGCAAGGTTGCCGTTTCGGTGGCGGTCGATGCCGAGCACTCGGTCGGCGGTGCTACAGGCGTGGGCAGCTACGTGGATGTGTATGTGCAAAAAGACGGCGTAACCGATCGACTGTGCGGCGCGCACGTGATCGATACCAGTGAGGATTCCGGTGCCACGCGCGAGGGCAAGATCGAATGGGTGACGCTGGCGGCTGACCCCGAAGACGTCAAGGAACTGCTGGGAGCCTCGGGCAAGGGAACGGTCAGCTTGACGATTCCCGCCACGGCGCGCGGCAAAAAGAGCGGAGGCGACGAGTGATGAAGGCGATCTGGCTTGCGTGCTGCGCGTGCGGCGATTACGGGCTGTTGCAGCGGGAAGTCGAGGGCCGTGATGCGGGTGCACAGGTGCTTCGCGTGGGTGACCTGGACGGGCTGATTTCCATGGCGCGGGCGTTTCCGTCGCGCCGCGGGGCTGCCATCATCGCGGCGTCTCTGTTTGATATCGAAGATGTGCGCAAGACAGTTGCGCGCCTGACGGCCGAAGGCCGCGTGAGTCGCGTGGTCGTGTTGATAGAAGCGCTCGATCCGTCGGATATCGAGGGACTGTTTCGCGCGGGGGCGACCGAGGTCATCGCTGCGCACAGCATATGCGGCAACGGGCGCGCGGGCGAGGGAGCGGTTGATTCCGATCGGCGCATGACGATTGAGCCCGATGCTTTTGTTGATAGGGAACCCGGGGCGCCTCGCGCTACAAGAGGCCCGCGTGTTGATGATTATGGAAAAGCGGAAGCCGAGCATGGTCGGCGCCCCCGGAACCCCCTTGTATACGATGACGCTGGAGGGCCGGCACAGCATGCTGGCGACTCCCCGGCTGTAGATATGGGATACGTGCACGGCGTGAATCTGGCGGATGAACTCGACGAAGTTGAGGGCTTTGCCGGGTGCGGCGAGTTGTCGCTGATGCAGCATGAGCAGATTGCACAGAACGAGCCTGCCTTGCAGACCGAACAAGCTGCCATGCCGGCTTGGACGCAGCGTGTGGTTGCGGCGGGGGAGACGGGGACGCTGTCGCCGACGCCCGCCCCGCCGCCTCCGATGCCGCCGGCAGACGCTGCCGCTCCGCAGCATCGAGCTCCGGTCATCTGCGCCATTTCGGGTTCGGGCGGTTGCGGCAAGTCGACGATCGTTGCCACCATGGCACACATATCGTCGCTGTTGGGCTTGCGTGCCGCCGTGCTCGACCTGGACCTGATGTTTGGAAACCTTTACGACTTGTTAGGCGTCGATGCTCCGCGCGATATGGCGGCACTTATCGAGCCGTCGGCGGCGGGCGCGCTCACCGAGCCGGATATCGTAGCCACATCGATGCGCGTGGCGCCGGGCGTTACGCTCTGGGGTCCCGTCGCGGCGCCCGAGCAAGCCGAGCTCATGGCACGTCCGGTGGAGCTATTGCTTGATGTCCTGCGTCGCGAATCCGACGTGGTCTTTATCGATACCTCGGTCTTTTGGGGCGACGCCGTGGCGGCTGCGGTGGCGGCGAGCGACCGTTGCCTGGTCGTTGGCGATGCGGCGGTGTCGTCCGCGACATCGGCATCGCGCGTCATTGAACTGGCAAGTCGAGTAGGTGTGCCGCGCACGCGCATGAGCGCCGTGTTCAACCGGTTCGGTGCGCGCGGGGCAGACGAGGACGTCGCCATGCGCTTTGAGATTGCCTGTGCGTTGAGCTCAAAGATTCGTATCGCCGATGGCGGGCAGGATCTCGCCGCGCTCATGGCGTTTGGGCGCGCTGACGAGGCAGTGGGTCAGACGAGCGCTTTCGCGACCAGCGTGCGCGAGGCCACGCGCGAGATGCTCGTGGAACTGGGGTGCGCCGTCGGCCCTTGGAGCGATATGGTCGCCGACCGTGCAACGCGCACCGAACGCCCGCGTATCCGCCTTCCCTGGTCGCGCGAGGGTGATCAGCGATGAGCCTGCAAACGAGGATTAAGGCTGCCGGCGCTGCAGCGGCTGCAGCGCCTGTAGATGCGGGGCGTCGTCGCGCGGTGAAACGACGCACCAAGCGCGCTGTGATGGACCGCATGGGTTACGACGAAGTGGCGCGTATCAGCGCCTATATCGACCCGGCGCTTGCCCGCTCGGAATTGCGTCCCGCGGTGGAGGCGGCGCTCAATGTTGAGGAACCGACCGATCTCGCGACGTCCGAACGCGAGACCATCATCGACGAGATTTTGGATGACGTGGTGGGCCTGGGGCCGTTGCAGCCGCTCATCGAGGACGACACCGTTACCGAGATCATGATCAACGGCTGCCGCTCGGCCTTCTTTGAACGCGGCGGCGTCTTGTACCCTATCGAGCATGCGTTTGAGGATGATGAGCAGATCCGTGTGCTTATCGACCGCATCATCTCGCCACTTGGCCGCCGTATCGACGAGCGCAGCCCCATCGTCAACGCTCGCCTTAAAACGGGCTATCGCGTCAACGCGGTGATTCCGCCTGTGGCGATTGACGGACCGATTCTCACCATCCGAAAGTTCTCGGACCGCATCTGCTCGCTGGACGAGCTTGTGGGGCTGGGGTCACTGCCGCTTTGGTATGCGCAGCTGCTGTCGTGCGCGGTGTCGCTGCGACAGGACCTGGCGGTTGCGGGAGGCACGGGATCTGGTAAGACCACCCTGCTCAACGCGCTGTCATGCGAGATTTCCACCGGCGAGCGCATCGTGACGATCGAGGACTCTGCCGAGCTCAAGTTTGCGCATCATCCGCACGTGGTGCGCCTAGAGGCGCGCGAGGCTTCAATTGAGGGCGAGGGCGCGGTGACGATCCGCGACCTGGTGACCAATGCCCTGCGCATGCGCCCCGACCGCATCGTGGTGGGCGAGGTGCGCGGTGCCGAGTGCTGCGACATGTTGCAGGCCATGAATACGGGCCACGACGGGTCGCTCACCACACTTCATGCGGGTTCAGAACAGGAGACCGTGGTGCGTCTGACGTTGCTTGCACGTTATGGCATCGATCTGCCGAGCGAGCTCATCGAGGAGCAGATTGCCATGGCGCTCGACGGCATCGTGATGTCCGAGCGCCACGCCGATGGCAGGCGCTTCGTCTCCTCGTATTCGGGGGTGCGTCGCGCCGCGTCGGGCGGCGTAGAGCTCGAGCGCTATGTGACTTTCGATGCCGCCGAGCGCACCTGGGCGCTTGACCGCGAGCCGCCGTTTATCGCAGAAGGCCTGCGGTCGGGGACGCTCACACAAGAGGAGGTGGACGAATGGAGGTCGCTGTGCCCCTCGTCGTAGGGGGTTTGGCAGGGTTTTCTGTTGCGACGGCGTGCGGGGCGGAACCTCGTGTGCCGCAGGTGCCGCCGGCGGAGCTGGCGCGTCAGGCGCTCGAGACGGTGGCAGAGAAGCTGCCGCGTGAGCTGGTGGAAAACGATCTGCTGAAAAAGATCGCCCGTTCGTGGGCATCGCTGGCTCCGGCGCATCGCCTTGGCCTCGTGATTGAAGATGCTTCGGGGCGTTTGGCGTTTCTACTGCTATCGAGCGGTGTCTGCAGCGTTTTACTAACGATGGTGTCGTTATCGCCCCTCGGGTTTGCCTTGGGACTTGTTGCTCCGATTGCCGCTGGCGCCGCTCGGGATGGCTTTGAGAGCCGGCGCGAGCAACACGATGCAGAAGAGGCCATGCCCGAGGCGTTTACCGCACTTTCCATGTCGCTTGCCTCGGGACATTCGCTGGCCCAGGGCATGCGCTTTGTGGGCGCTCATGCGCAAGAACCGGTGCATACCGAGTTTTTGCGGGTGGCGGCGGCGATCGATTGCGGTATCTCGGCGACCGACGCGCTCGATGACTTGCTCGTGCGCATCGACGCCCCCGGTCTTTCGCTTGTGACCTTGGCGCTTAAGGTGTCACAGCGCACCGGCGCTCCGCTTGCCGACTTGCTGTCCGAGGCGTCGAGCATGGTAGGGGAGCGCATTGAGCTCAAGCGCCGCCTGGATGTCAAGACGTCGCAGGCTCGCATGTCGGCGCATATGGTCGCGGCGATGCCGGCGGGCATGTGCGCGGTGTTGGCGCTGCTTTCGGCAGATTTTCGTCGCGGTCTTGCGACGCCTGCCGGTGCGGGCGCTGTGGTGCTGGGTCTCGCCCTCAACGCCGTTGCCCTGGTAGTTATCCGGCGCATTATGCGGGTGGAGTTATGAGCGCCCTGGTCGGGGTCGCGGCTTGTCTGTGTGCCCTGAGCGTATTTGCCGCGACGGGTTTGGAGCGTGCGGATGCTCGCAAGATTGCAGAGACGTGCAAGCGTGAGGCGGTACTGGTCATTGCTGCGGGCTGCTCGGTGATTGATGCCCTGACCGCGCGAATGAAGGGCGCGATTGGGGCGGGCGGGCCGGCGCTGGTGTCGCTCGGTGAGGTGTCCGAGATGATCGACGTGGTGCGCCTGGGGCTTTCTGCCGGCCTTTCGTTTGACGCGGCGCTCGAGATTTTCTGTGCCAACCGTCGGTCGGTGCTGGCCGTCCGTCTTGAACGAGCTTGCATGGCGTGGCAGGTGGGCGTGGGGACGCGCGAGGCCGAGCTGTTGGCCGCCGCGCGTGATTTGGACGTGAGGGCGCTCGAGACCTTTGCCATCACGGTGGGGCAGGCGCTTGCCCTGGGCGCTCCGCTGGCCGAGACGTTGGCTGCTCAAAGTCGCGAGATCCGTGCGGCCCATCGCGCCGCAGTCGAGCGCGAGATCGAGCGCGCACCGGTCAAGTTGCTGATTCCCACCGGCACGCTTATCTTGCCGGCGTTGCTTCTGTCCATATTGGGCCCGCTGCTGGGAGCAGGCGGGATGATGTAGGGAGGAATACATGAACACGATGACCGACATTGCGGGCAAGGCTTGGAGCTGGGCTTTTTGCCGGACAATCCGCGCTCGCCAGCGTGCCAAGGCGCTGTTGCGGGAGGAGAGCGCACAGGGCACTACCGAATACGCCATCTTGGTCGGCGTGCTCGTAGTGATCGCGATTATCGCCATCGTCGCGTTTAAGAGCAAAGTCGAAGAACTATGGAACGCGATCAAAGACGGCATCAACAGCCTGTAGGAGGCAGGCGTCCTGTTGGTTCGCCGCTGGTGCTCGCCTGTTTGCTCGTGGCAATAGCGGTGACGCTTTGGGGACTGGGCGTTGCGCGACAGCAGCGTCCGGGCGCTACTGCCGATTTGGGATCGGGCTCGGCGGCGGTGTCACAAGCGGAAGGCGCGGGAGATATGGGCGGTCAGAATGCCGCCGTCACGGCTCGGACCTTTTTGCAGGCACTCGACAAGCGGGCCGCCAGCGTGACGGAGCCGTCTGCAGACAACGCGATCGCGGTTCGACTCGCATGGTCCGAGGACCGACCGATGACCGAGGCGGCGGCAGACCTGTTGCGCGCCTACCGCGAGGTGCCCACGGCTCAGCTCGCCCTGAGCGGCTATCTCGATATTAAGGGCAACGTATGGGGCGCCATCGTGCGCGATGGGCGAGGCTGGGTCGACATGGTGACGGTTGCTGCGGATGCCGGCGATGCCTCGTGCCGCCTGCGTGCCGTGCGTCTGGTTCCGCAAACGACGGAGTCAAAGGAGGGGTCGTGAAATGCATAATGTCCTGCGTGAGGAATCTGCTCAGTCGACCGTCGAATACGCCATCGTCACCGTGGCGCTGTTATCGATTGTGCTGGCGATTGCGGGGCTTTGGCGCGCTGGCACCGATGGGCGCTTGGCGGCACTGGTCGAGCGGGCAGCGTCTCATGGCGTCGCCCCATCGTCGGTTATCGATGCCGCGACGGGTGCCAAGGACATCGCTCTGTATTGATATCGCGTGCGAGGATCGGGCGCAGTCTACGGTCGAGGCCGCCTTTTTGCTGCCGACGTTTTTGACGCTTATCTTGCTCGCGTTGCAGCCGGTGTGCCTGCTCTATACGCGTGCGGTCATGGAGTCCGCTGCCGCCGAGACCGCGCGGCTCATGACCACGACGACGGTGGAGGACGACGATGACCTTAAGGAGTTCACTCGCCGCAGACTTGCCGCGGTGCCCAACGTCTCGATTTTTCATGCCGGCGGACCGCTGTCGTGGGATATCGAGTTGGGGCGGGCCGGTGCCGGCGGCGTTTCGTCCGTGTCTGTTGCCGGCGAGGTTAAGCCGCTGCCCGTGATCGGTGCATTTGTGCAGGCCATGGGCAGTGCGGGTGAGGGCGGCTATATCGAGCTCAAGGTCGACGTCTCGTATCGATCGCGTCCCGAATGGCTGGAGGGAGATTATGATTCATGGATTGCTGCATGGGATTAGGCGCTGCCTGCTGCGGGTGACGCAAGGGTTTGCGGCCCGCCGTCGACCAGGCGCTCGCCGCAAGCGGGGCGGCTTTATGGGCCGTGCCGGTATCGACTTGTTTATCGAAGACGGTGCCTATACCACGCTCTCCTCTGCGGTTGTCATTCTGGTGGTGCTTACGCTGCTGTTTTCGTCGACCGCGGCGATATGGAGCATGTCACGCGCCGGAGACACCCAGGTGGCGGCCGATAGCGGTGCGCTGGCGGGCGCCAACGTGGTGTCGTCCTATCACACAGCCGCCACGGTGGTGGATGCGAGCATTTTGAGTTTGGGCCTGGCGGGGTTTGCCACGATCGGCACCGGCTTGGTTGCCATTCTCATTCCAGGCGCCGAGGTTGTCGGTAGCGATATCATCGATACGGGAACCCAGATCATTAAAACGCGTAACAAGTTTGCCAAAAGCGCGGCAAAGGGCCTGCAAAAGATTGAGACCGCCTTGCCGTACCTGGTTGCCGCGCGTGCCATGCAGGCAGTATCGGCGCAGGATACCGACGGCGTGACCTATACCGGTACGGCGCTTGCCGTGCCCAGGACATCCGAGTCGGATTTTGTTGCGCTCGAAGGATCCGAAATCTCGACCGATGCCATTAAAGATGCGTCGGAAGATCTGGAGCGCGCGGCCGAGGAGCTACAAAAAGCATCGGAGGAGACGGCGAAGGCCAAAGAGCGCGCCTGGCTAGCGGATTGCGGTGGATCGGATAAAGGTTCGGTCGGCAGCTGTTCGTGTATGTGGGAGCGCGCAAAAAGCCTAACGGATCTCTCCGGTGTTCATAATCCGCATTACTCATCGAGCATTACGTGGGAGCCTCAAGTTGCTCTTGATCGCTCGAAGGACTACTACCATCGGCGTCTGGCAAATGAGAAGCCCCAAGGCTCGAGTGTCGAGATGAAGGCAGAGTCTGCGGCGCGTAAGGCGTTTTATACCTATGCGAGCGCGGAAGTCGATCGGGCATATATAACCGAGAACGGAGACAGGGTTTCCTCCTATATTCCGCTGCTGCCGCGCAACTCTGATGAGGTTCGGGCGACGGAACTCTATACCGATGCGGTGTGGCCGACGAGCGTGAACGATGGCAAGGCGTATCTGCATTACGGGACGACCTGCCCTAGCTATAAGAAAGGAACGCCGAGCGGATTTGCTTCGGTTGCCGATTACGATGGGCAAGATAAATGCAGCAAATGCCATTTTGGCGTTTCGTCGCTTGGTGCTGTTGCGGCGCCTTCAACCTCTATCGAAAACGGCTTCGAGTATCACTTTGACAAGTTTAAAGACGCCCTGGAGGACTACGTCGACTGTCGCAACAAGGAGCTTGAGCTCGAGCGTCAGACCGAGGACGAAGCCGACCGTGCGGGCAATGCGTTCGATACCGCCATCAAAGAACTATCCGGTGAGCGTCCGCGCATCGCCCCGCCCGGTCGCAACGGCGTGGTCGCCTTTGCGGTCTCGGGCGATGTCACGAGTCCCGACGAGCTCAACTCTTCGTTTAACACGGCAGTTGAGCTTGGCGATCGTGGTGCAATTTCTGCTGCAGTGCTGGCGCCCGATGATGCGACGGCACAGAATAACGTTCTCTCGCGGTTTTTCTCGACGCTGGAGGAGCGTTCGGGCGGCGTTGCCGGCGTGCTCGATGGCGTTATGGATGTTTGGGGCCGCCTGCTTGTGGGGTACGGAGACATCCAGGGTGCGGCCGACGAGCTTATGGGAGAGCTGATCGGTGGCTTGGGAGGGGGTGGCGGCGCGTTGGGTTCCATCGCGTCCTGGCTCGGTGACACCGTCTCGTCCTCCGTGGCGGCGCTGGGACTCGAACCATGCGATTTACGTCTGCGAAAACCGGTGCTGACCGATACCGCCAATGTCATCAAAAGTCCGGGGTCCGATATCGCGGGCATCTCCAAAACTCAAAATACCCTGCGAAAAATCCCCTTGGGCGTGACTGACCCCAAGGCACTTTGCGAGGCCTTGGAATATCACGTCGAGCGCACCATCAGCGGCGCGGTGTTCACGCTTGCGGAGATCCCGCTGCCGGGAGGCGGCTCCATCCCGCTCACTGTCGATGTTGCCACGCTGGTGGGAGCTTTTGGCGGTGGGTCGTAATGGGCATTCGCGCGGGCTTGCGCGAGGAGCGTGCCCAGGCGACGGTCGAGATGGCCGTGGTCACGCCTGTCCTGCTCGTGCTGGCTCTCGTCGCGTACAACGTTATGATCTTTGCCGGCGCGGTCGCGCGCTTCGACCGCGTGGTGCCCGACATCGTGCTGGCGCACGCCGTGGCGCCGGGCGGGGAGGGTGACGAGAGCTCCATTGACGCTTCCGCGACCGTTCAAGCTCAGATTCAGGATGCCATGGAGAGATATGACCTACAGGTTGAGGTCTCGAGCGAGCAAGGCGCGGCGTCATCGGATGGTGGCCTGCTCTCTCTTTCTGGCACGTTTAGGACCTATACCTGCACCATGCACTACGAGCCGTGGCCGAGTTCGCTGAGCATCGCCGGCGTTTCGCTGGGGGCGCCGGCCGTGCTCACGCATGAGCGCGCGGTGACGGTCGATCCATGGCGTCCGGGGGTGGTCATGTGACCGCGGTCTCGTCCTATATCGCCTACGCGCGGGCGCTCAACAGGTTGGGCTGGACGCCGGCCGAGTTTGTGGTGGCGGAGTCGTTTACCGTGCGTCTGCGCGGCATGCTGGGACGGCGTCCGATTGCCGCCAGCGGACTGCCGTTTGTCATGGCGTTTCCGCGCTGCTTCTCGGTTCACACCTGCCTTATGACCTATCCCATCGACATCGCCTTTATCGATCGCAACGGCAATGTCCTTGCTTGCTGCGAAAACGTTCGCCCCTGGCGCACGTGCTCCCACCCAGGCGCCTGGGCAGTACTGGAGCGGCCTTCCATACTCGCTATACCTCCCGCCCTCCAACAAGTGCCGGCGTAAGAATTGGCGACAGCGGACTTTCGTCATACGAAATTGGGTAAGATGGAGGAGAAGATGCATGGATGTTGAGATCCATCCGAACGCCAAAAAAACACTTGACGGAAAAGCAGGTGCTTGGTGCCTGGTTCGCGGTTACTGAGTGCATTCGCCGCGAGTCGGAGGACGAGCCGCCGAGATGGCTTGCCATTGGATGGCTTCCAGATGGTCGAAGTGTGGAACTTGTTGCGGTCGAACTAATTCGTGGATGGCTCATTATTCATGCCCTGTCTCCGGTTCAGAAGAAATTCTGGCAAGAGATCGAGCGAGCTCGGCAGAGGGGTCGATGATGGGCAAGACGTATACGGCCGCTAATGGTCAGGTTGTAACGGATGAAATGATTGACGCGTGGTGTGAGTCGTACGAGCGCGGAGAGTTTCCGGATGGCGAACACACCGTTGGTGGAATCGTGCGTGGACGGCCCCCGCTCTCAGGTGAGGGGACGGCAACGCTGTCGGTCAAGATTCCTCTGGGAATGAAGGAGGCCATTCGTCGACGGGCGGCTGCCGAGGGGATGACGCCAAGTGAGTTTGCCCGTGCGGCTCTGAGTGAAAAACTTCTTGCTGCCGGCTGATGCCTCTGACGTGCCGATTTATAGAACCGAGGCTGTGCTCAAAAACTTTTTTAAAATTCTCGGTTGACCGGAACGCGTCCTTGGTTATACTAATCAAGCCTTGAAACAAGGCACACATCAAATGGCTGGGTAGCTCAGTTGGTAGAGCAGAGGACTGAAAATCCTCGTGTCAGGGGTTCGATTCCCTTCCCCGCCACCTTGAATTGACTAGGACCTCTGCAAAGGGGTCCTTTTCTTTTATCGAGGGCTCTGCGGAAATTGCGTCCCGGAATTTGGCTTCAGAGTGGGATGCGTTTTCCGCTTTGATGTCGCTTGGGAAAGCGCGACCCGGAATCCGGCGTCAGAATGGGACGTGCTTTCCTTTTGCGGCCTTTGGCGGAAACTGCGTCCCAGATCTCGCGCTCAGAACGGGATGCATTTTCCGATTGAGGCCTCGAACGGAAAATGCATCCCAGTCTTTTGCGAAAAACGGGATGCGCTTTCCGGCGCTTACTTCCGACGTGCGCGCACATCTCGGCGCACCAGCTCGTGCCCACCTGTCCCAGACATTCCTCCCACTTTTGCGCCACTTTGTAGACCGTTCGGTCGCCTGTCTGCATGCGCGGGTATACTCAAATCGATAGATATGTCATGCAAGAGCGATGCGGGCTTAGCCCGTATGATTCAAAAGGGGGCAGTGATGGAGAGGATACTCGGCGTTAATCTCTCTGGCTGGTTTATTCCCGAGCCTTGGGTGACCCCGTCGCTATACGCGGCGACCGGTGCATCCAACGCGGCCGAGCTGCAGGAGGCCATGGGCACCGCCGCCTATAACGAGCGCATGCGCCGTCATTACGAGACGTTTGTGAGCGAGGACGATTTCCGTCGCATGGCGCAGATCGGTCTCAATGCCGTGCGTCTGCCGGTGCCCTGGTATGCCTTTGGCTCGCAGGAGTCCGATGCGTCCTACATCTCGGTTGTCGACTACATCGACCGTGCAATTGAGTGGGCTGCCAAGTACGACATCCGCGTGCTGCTTGATCTAGCAACTGTGCCCGGTGGCCAGGGCGATTCCAACGATTCGCCCGCCACGCCAGAGGCTGTTGCCGAGTGGCATTCGTCCACTAACGGCCGTCATGTCGCACTCGACGTGCTCGAGCGCTTGGCTGATCGCTACGGCGAGGCCGAGAGCCTGCTGGGCATTGAGCTGCTGGATACGCCGCAGATGAGTGTCCGCAAGAGCCTCTTCACCATGACGGATGGCATTCCTGCTCACTACCTGCGCAATTTCTATCGCGATGCCTACGAGCTCGTCCGTTCGTATATGCCCGAGGATAAGATCGTCGTCTTCTCGTCGTCGGGGCATCCCAGCGAGTGGAAGCATTTTATGCGCGGCGCCAAGTACAAGAACGTCTACATGGACCTTCACCTGTACCATTACCGCGACGAGCATGCGCTCGACATCACGAGCCCCCGCGGGCTGACGACGGCGATTTCTCGTAACAAGCGCGAGCTCAAAGAAGCGATTTCGACTGGGTTCCCCGTGCTGGTGGGCGAATGGTCGGGCGCGGCGATCTTTGCCAACTCGTCGGTTACGCCCGAGGGCCGCAATGCCTACGAGCGCGTGTTTATCGCCAATCAGCTGGCTTCGTTTGCGCCGGCTGCCGGTTGGTTCTTCCAAACGTGGAAGACCGAGAAGCGCATTGCAGCATGGGACGCCCGCGCGGCGCTCGGTACGCTCGAGCGCGGCATGATTGAATAGGTTGATATGACGCAAAACAGCGCCCATACGGGCAAACTCTATGTGGTCGGCACGCCCATCGGCAACCTGGGCGACCTGTCCCCGCGCGTTGGCGAGGCGTTTGCCGCCGCCGATGCCATCTGCTGCGAAGACACGCGTGTGACGTCAAAGCTGCTGATGCACCTGGGCATTTCCAAGCCGCTTGTCCGTTGCGACGAGAATGTGATCGCCAGCCGCGCCGCCGGCCTGGTCGACCGTCTGCTGGCGGGGGAGACCCTCGCCTTTGCCTCGGACGCCGGCATGCCGAGCGTGTCCGATCCCGGCCAGACGCTGGTCGAGGCGGCACGTGAGGCCGATGTGCCCGTAGAAGTTATTCCCGGGCCCTCTGCTTGTGTCACGGCGCTCGTTTCGTCCGGCATTCCCTGCGAGCATTTTTTCTTCGAGGGCTTTTTGGGCCGAAAGCACGGTGACCGCGTGCGCCGTTTGCAGCGCCTTGCCGTGGTGCCCGGCGCACTCATCTTCTACGAGTCTCCACATCGCATCGTGGCGACGCTCGAGGCCGTGGCGGAGGTCTTTCCCCAACGTGAGGTTGCCGTCTGCCGCGAACTCACCAAGCTGCACGAGGAGGTCTTGCGCGGGCCAGCTGTCCAGCTCGCCGAGGAGCTGCGTGCTCGTGGCGAGGTAAAGGGCGAGATTGCACTGGTCATCGCGCCGCCGAGCGAGGATGAGGAGGCCGGTATCGTGCCGGTTGGCGCCGCGGCAGCGGATCCCGACGAGGCTCTGCGCGAGGATATCCGCGCCGCGCTCGAGGAGGGAGAGCCCGCGTCTGCGGTGGCCAAGCGCCTGTCTCAGAAGTATTCGCGCCGCAAGCGCGATGTCTATGCCATGGTGCTCGATATGCAATAGATGGAGGATATCCAGCCCTTGCGCTAGAATCATCCCCTGTATGCAACGTTTTTCTGGAGGACAAACCCCATGGATCAAAGCAAGCCTTCGTTCTTTATCACGACGCCCATCTACTACGTCAACGCCGATCCGCACCTGGGCACGGCTTATTCCACCATCATCGCCGACGTTCAGGCCCGTTATCGTCGCTCCGCCGGCTATAACGTCAAGTTCCTGACCGGCATGGACGAGCACGGCGAGAAGGTCGCCGAGGCCGCAGCCAAGCACAACATGACGCCGCAGGAGTGGACCGACAGCCAGGCTCCGCACTTCAAGGAGCTTTGGAGCAAGCTCGAGATCTCCAACGACGACTTCATCCGCACCACCGAGCCGCGCCAGCATCATGCCGTGCAGTACCTGTGGGAGCGCATGAAGGAGTCCGGCTACCTGTATAAGGGCAGCTACGACGGTTGGTATTGCGTGCCTGACGAGACCTACTTCACCGATACGCAGGTCCAGAAGGGCGACGAGGAGTACGGCAGCGTCGGCCAGCACCTGTGCCCCGACTGCCACCGTCCGCTTGAGCGCGTGCAGGAGGAGTCCTACTTCTTTAAGCTTTCCGCTTTCCAGGACAAGCTGCTCAAGCTTTACGACGAGCACCCCGACTTTGTCGAGCCTGCGTTCCGCATGAACGAGGTGCGTAGCTTTGTCGAGGGCGGCCTCAACGACCTTTCCGTGAGCCGCACGAGCTTTGACTGGGGCATTCAGGTCCCGTTTGACGAGGGTCACGTGACCTACGTGTGGTTCGATGCGCTGCTCAACTATATGACGGCCGTCGGCTACGGTGTCGACACCGACGAGGCGCGTGCCGAGCTGGCCTATCGCTGGCCCGCGCAGTTCCACATCGTGGGCAAGGACATCATCCGCTTCCACTGCGTCATTTGGCCCGCCATGCTCATGGCCATCGGCGAGGCCCTGCCCGAGCACGTCTTTGCCCACGGCTTCCTGACCGTGCGCAATGCCGAGACCGGCAAGGCCGAGAAGATGTCCAAGAGCCGCGGCAACGCCATCGCTCCGCAGGACGTTATCGACATGTTGGGCGTCGAGGGCTATCGCTACTACTTCATGACCGACGTCGTCCCCGGTACCGACGGTGCCATCAGCTTCGATCGCATGGAGCAGGTCTACAACGCCGACCTGGCCAACAGCTGGGGCAACCTTATCTCGCGTTCGCTCAACATGAGCGGCAAGTACTTTGATGGTTGCGCGCCCGCCAAGCCCGCATCGTTCGATGCGTTCGACAACCCGCTGGCAAAGATCGCCGATGGTCTGGTCGAGCGCTACATGGCCAAGATGGACGTGCTCGATTACGGCGGAGCCAAGGACGAGGTCATGGAGCTCATCCATGCCGCCAACCACTACATCGAGGACTCCGAGCCTTGGGCACTTGCCAAGGACGAGGCCAAGGCTGACGAGCTGGCGTTTGTGATCTACAACCTGCTCGAGGCCATTCGCATTGCCGCCCACCTGCTGATGCCGCTCATGCCTCAGACCTCTGCCGAGGCCCTGCGCCGCCTGTCCTGCGAGGATGAGGCCGCGAGCGACGACCTCAAGGGCATTTGCGCTTGGGGCCTGCTTGCTGGTGGTCAGCCCGTCGAGAAGGGTGAGCCGCTGTTCCCGCGTCTGGGCTAAGACGCAGCGCGCCATATCGGCAATTTGCTGTTTAGCTGTAAGGGCATGGCCGCCACGGTCCATGCCCTTTTGTTTCAAGACGCCGCCATCATGCTGAGGAGGCAACCATGACAACTTCGCCTTTGGCAAACCCCACGGCCACCAGGGAGCTGCTGGAGGAGTTTGGCCTTGCGACCAAGCATCGCCTGGGCCAGAATTTCCTGATCGACAACCATGTAATTGAGCGCATTTGCGAGCTTGCCGAGCTTGCAGGCGATGAGCGCGTGCTCGAGGTTGGTCCGGGCGTTGGTACGCTCACGCTTGCGCTGTTGCAGGAGGCGGCGTGCGTCACGTCGATCGAGGCCGATCCCGAGCTCGAGCCGGTGCTCGATGCTCACGCCGCCGACTACGCCAACTTCCGCTTTATCATGGGCGACGCGCTTAAGGTGACGCCGGAGCAGATTGAGCAGGCCGCCGGCGGTGAGCCGACGGTATTTGTCGCGAACTTGCCCTATAACGTGGCGGCGACGATCATCTTGCAGTTTTTTCAGACGATGCCCGCGCTCAAGCGTGCCGTGGTCATGGTGCAAAAGGAGGTTGCCGATCGCATTGCCGCAGTGCCGGGCAACAAGACCTATGGCGGCTATACGGCGAAGCTCGGCCTGTATGCGCAGGTGACGGGTCGCTTTGAGGTGCCGCCGCGTTGCTTTATGCCAGCGCCGCACGTGGACTCGGCCGTCGTGCGTATCGACCGTGTTGACGGCGTGGTGCCCGAGGGGCTCGATCGCGAGTTCGTGGCTCGTGTGATCGACGCTGCATTTGCTCAGCGGCGCAAGACCGTCCGAAATTCCATGAGCGCCAACGGTTTTGCCAAGGACGTGCTCGATGCCGCTTTTGAGGTTTGCGGTATCGCACCCACCACGCGCGCCGAGACGCTCGATGTTGCCGACTTTGTCCGTCTGGCCCGGGAGCTAATCCATGACGCCTAATGCCGAACGCGTGACGTTTACCAAGAAAAAGAAGACGGTTGCTTGTCCCGTGCCCTTGGCGCCGCTTGCCGACACGCATGCACATCTGCTTTCGTTTTGGGGCAAGGATGTGCCCGAGACGCTCGTGCGCGCCAAAGCCGCGGGCGTCGACCTGTTGGTGACGATGTTCGACCCCATTGCCGACAAGCGCAGCGTGGCGGACTATAGCGACTGGCTGGTGCGCGAGATTCTTCCGATGCAGGATATCCCGCAGATCAAGTATCTTGCCGGCGTGCATCCGTATGGCGCGCCGGACTATACCGACGACGTTCATGCACAGGTCGTTGCGGCACTTGATGACCCCTTATGCGCCGGTATTGGCGAAATCGGCCTGGACTACCACATGGACTATGACGACGATATCGCGCCGGCACCCCATAACGTGCAGATTGATTGCATGGCGCGCCAGCTCGAGCTTGCCGTGTGCCGTAACGTGCCGGTGGAGCTACATCTGCGTCACGAGGACACGGACCAGGAGCGCACCTCGCACGTGGACGCCTACAACGTGCTTCGTGAGGTGGGCGTGCCCCAGGCCGGTTGTGTGCTGCACTGCTTTGGCGAGGACCGCGCCACGATGGAGCACTTTGTGGAGCTGGGCTGCTATATCGCCTATGGTGGTGCGGCCACCTTTAAGCGCAACGACGACGTGCGCGAGGCATTTGCGGCAACCCCACTCGATCGAATTTTGTTCGAGACGGATTGCCCGTATATGGCTCCGGAGCCCATCCGCGGTCTTGAATGCGAGCCCGCAATGATCTCCATTACGGCAAACGCGCTGGTTAACGACCGTATCGATCGCACTGGTGAGGATGCCGAAACAATCGCGCAAGCCGCTTGGGAAAATGCCTGCAAACTTTTTCAAAAATAGTTCTTGCGTTCGCGATGGCGCTCCGTTATTCTAATTCCTGCACGCGGGCGTGGCGGAATTGGCAGACGCGTACGGTTCAGGTCCGTATGGGGGCAACCCCATGAAGGTTCAAGTCCTTTCGCCCGCACCATTGATTGAAAAGCTCCCAGCAATGGGGGCTTTTTTGTTTTGGGCCCATCGCGGGGACTTGAACCTGCGAAGGAGCGAGCGCCAAGAAAACGCGGAGCGTTTTTAGCGAGCTGGCGAGGACGCCGGCAGGCGGCCGAAGCCGGTGCGAATCCGCGAAGCGGATACGCGGACGTCCTTTCGCCCGCACCATTAAATGAAAGAGCTCCCAGCAATGGGAGCTTTTTTGTTATGGGCCTCTTGTTGATGTCACGTTGCTGCTTCGTGCGGGTATCCTAGTGCCAACGTGTGCCTATCAGAGGAGAGACCATGCTGTTGTCCGGTATCATCGCCGCCCTTACCAGCCTTTTGATTCCCATCATCATCCTGTTGCTGCTGCTTCCTAACGCCTGCTATGTCGTTGAACAACAGCATGCCGTGATCATCGAGCGTCTGGGCAAGTTTAACCGCATCGTCAACGCGGGCTTCCACATGAAGGTGCCCGTGATCGACCGCAAGGCCGCCACGGTGAGTCTGCGCACCATGAAAAACGGTTTTGGCATCGACGTTAAGACCCAGGACAACGTGACCATCGGCCTTGAGGTCTCTGCTCAGTACCACGTGAGCTATGACATGGGTGCCGGCCCGGCAGATTCGGGTATCTACAAGAGCTACTATATGCTGCAGGAGCCCGTCGATCAGATGCGCGATTTCATCACCGATGCCCTGCGCTCTTCCATCCCTGTCTACACGCTTGATGAGGTCTTTGCCAAGAAGGATGACATCGCCAAGGACGTTAATGCCACCGTGTCCGAGCAGATGGCTGCCTACGGCTTCACCCTCGTGTCGACACTCATCACCAAGATCGCACTGCCGACCGAGGTCGAGAACTCCATGAACGACATCAACGCCGCCCAGCGCAAGCGCGCTGCGGCGCAGGAGCTCGCCGAGGCAGACCGCATCAAGCGCGTCACCGAGGCGACCGCCGAGGCCGAGGCTATGGAAAAGGCGGGCGAGGGCATCGCCAACCAGCGCAAGGCCATCGCGCTGGGTATCAAAGATTCGCTCGAGATCATCCAGGAGACGGGTGTCGGCAACGATGAGGCCAACCAACTGTTCATGTTTACGCAGTGGTCCGAGATGATGACGGAGTTTGCTCGCACGGGTAAAACTTCGACGGTCGTGCTGCCGAGCGACTTCTCGCAGTCGGCCTCTATGTTCGAGCAGATGCTGACCGCCGGCAAAGTTCAAAACGATTCGAAGGAGTAGACGCGCGTGAAATACACCGTCGTTTGCGTCGGTAAGCTCAAGGAGCGCTTTTGGAAGGACGCGTGCGCTGAGTACACCAAGCGCCTAGGTGCCTATGCCAAGGTTGATATCCGCGAGGTGGCCGATATCGACCCGGCTAAGGCGGGCGGCGTGGATGCCGCGCGCGACAAGGAGGGGGCGGCGATTCTTGCTGCCCTGCCGTCTCGAGCGCATGTGATCCTGCTGGCCATTGAGGGCAAAGAGCGCTCGAGCGAGGAGTTTTCGGCGAGGCTCGACGATCTTATGCTGCGAGGCAGCAGCGACATCGCCTTTGTGATTGGCGGATCGGACGGCGTGAGCGATGAGGTACGCGCCCGCGCCGACGAGATGCTCAGCTTTGGACGCATTACCTTGCCGCATAACCTGGCGCGTGTGGTGCTGCTAGAGCAGATTTACCGTGCCTGCAAGATCAGCCGTGGCGAGCCGTATCACAAATAGGTCGGCAATACGAAACAATGGCGTGGGACAATACCTTTCGTTTTGAGGAATGTGTCTGAAAGGACTATGAGATATGAAGATTGGATTTGTCGGTTTTGGCAATATGGCGAGCGCTATGGCCGATGGCTGGATCGCTGCCGGTGTAGCTGCGAGCGACATGTGCGCCTGCGCGGGTCGCTACGACGCACTGGTTGAGCGCTGCGAGGCGCGCGGCATGGTCGCCTGCCACGATGCCGCCGAGGTTGTCGCCGCATCCGATATCGTGGTCGCTGCGGTCAAACCGTACATGATCGAGAAGGTATTCGCCCCGCTCAAGGATGCTCTTGCCAAAAAGGTCGTTCTGTCGGTTGCCTGGACCTGGGACAGTGCCAAGTGGGAGCAGGTCCTGCCGGGCGTCGCGCATATCTCGACGGTGCCCAACACACCGGTTTCGGTGGGCGAGGGCGTCATCGCTTGCGAGAAGGCTTCCACGCTTAGTGATGAGCAGAGCGCAGTGGTGCTTGATCTGCTTGGCAAGCTCGGTACGGTGGTCGAGCTCGATACGAGCCTGCTGTTCGTGGGCGGCACGGTGGGTGGTTGCGCTCCGGCATTTGTCGCTATGGCAATCGAGGCCCTGGGCGATGCGGCGGTCAAGCATGGTATCCCGCGTGCCGATGCCTATCGCATTGTGAGCCAGATGGTGCTGGGTACGGCAAAGCTGCAGCTTTCAACTGGTCAGCATCCTGCGGCGATGAAGGATGCCGTATGCTCGCCCGGTGGCGCCACCATCAAGGGCGTCGTTGCGCTCGAGGACGCCGGCATGCGCAGTGCCCTGGTCAAGGCAATTGACGCAACTCTCCAATAAAACCGACCAAAAAAGACAGGTTTATTTTGGCAGGTTTTTCCTGCGGTTTTATCGCATGTACGAAAAGCGCCCCGCAACTGGCTCAATTCCAGTTGCGGGGCGCTTGCGTTTGCCCAGATAAAACCGACCAAAATAAACCTGTCCCTTTTTGGCAGGTTAGTCCCAGAAGCTGTCTTCCTCATCCTCGGACTTGGGTCCGCGGTCGACGTACATCTTATGGGTACGCTTCTCCATTACAAAGGCAAGAATCGCAAATAACAGGATGCCGCCGGCGAAAAGGATGGCAAAACCGGTGCGGGTGCCAAACAAAAAGGAAAAAACTGCGTCCATTGGGTGCCTTCTTGCGTAGTTGAGTTGGGTCGTAAACGCTCATAAGTATATACTTGCCCATACATGTACAAGGTTGCAACCTAAATGGAATGTATATCGCCGGAGGATCTAATGCTTGATATCAAGTTTGTTCGCGAGAATCCCGATGCCATCGATGTCGCCATGGCTAACCGCCAGACGTCTTGGGATCGCGAGAAGTTCTTTGAGCTCGACGACGAGCGCCGTGCCGTCATCACCGAGGTCGAGGAACTCCAGGCTACGCGCAATGCCGAGTCCAAGAAGATCGGCGCCCTGATGAAGGAGGGCAAGAAGGAGGAGGCCGAGGCCGCCAAGGAGGCCGTGCGCGCCGTCAACGAGAAGATTGACGGTCTGGCCGAGCGCCGTACTGCTCTCGAGCAGGAGCAGTACGACTTCATGGCTCACCTGCCCAACATTCCTTGCGAGGCCACGCCGTACGGCAAGGACGAGGACGAGAACATCGAGCGCCGTCGTTGGGGCACCCCGCGCGAGTTCGACTTCGACTTTAAGCCGCACTGGGATCTGGGCACCGATCTGGACATCCTCGACTTCGAGCGCG
The DNA here is from genome assembly GCF_040910185.1 of Collinsella aerofaciens. Lineage (GTDB taxonomy): Bacteria > Actinomycetota > Coriobacteriia > Coriobacteriales > Coriobacteriaceae > Collinsella > Collinsella aerofaciens_BF. The sequence goes on from NZ_JBDGBA010000008.1 coordinate 29,953, forward strand.
GCAACAAGCTCTCCGGCAGCCGCTTCACCGTTCTCGGTGGCGCCGGCGCCCGCCTGGAGCGTGCCCTCATCAACTTCTTCCTCGATACGCACACCAGCCGTGGTTTTAAGGAGTGGTGGCCGCCTATCGTCGTCAAGCGTCAGACCATGTTCGGCACGGGTCAGCTGCCCAAGTTCGAGGACGACGCCTACCACGTCTCGGGCGACAACTTCCTGATCCCCACCGCCGAGGTCGTGCTTACCAACCTGCACGCCGGCGAGGTCCTCGATGCCGACACCCTGCCGCGCCGCTACACCGCCTTCACCCCCTGCTTCCGCGAGGAGGCCGGTTCCGCCGGTCGCGACACCCGCGGCATCATCCGTCAGCACGAGTTCGACAAGGTCGAGATGGTCAAGTTCGCTAAGCCGGAGGAGTCCGACGATGAGCTCGAGAGTATGACCGCCGAGGCCGAGTACCTGCTGCAGCAGCTGGGCCTTCCGTATCGCGTGATTAGCCTGTGCACCGGTGACTTGGGCTTCTCTGCCCGTCAGACCTACGACGTCGAGGTCTGGCTGCCGAGCTACAACGCCTACAAGGAGATCAGCTCCTGCTCCAACTGCGGTGACTTCCAGGCTCGCCGCGCCAACATCAAGTATCGCGACCCCGAGAACTTCAAGGGTTCGCGCTACCTGCACACCCTCAATGGTTCCGGCCTGCCGGCCGGCCGCACCATGGCCGCCATTCTGGAGAACTACCAGAACGCCGACGGCACCATCACGATTCCCGAGGTTCTGCGTCCTTACATGGGCGGCCTCGAGAAGATCGAGCCGGTCGCGTAACTTGCCTGCATAGGGGATATGCAAGGGCGCTCCTTCGGGGGCGCCCTATTTCGTGCGTAGGTCCATACCATGCCGTGCGGACAGCTCAATAGAAAACACACGAACAACTGTTCTGTATACAGCCATCTACCTGCTATGCTTTTGCTAAATAAGAGCGAGAGAAAGGGGACGCGATGGAGCTGTTTGATGATCGGGTGGTTTTGTTTGAGAGCGACGAGGGCGGGGAGTACCTGCTTGTAACGTGTGAGCCGTCTGGCATGGGCGGCCTGGTGGTTCGGCAGACGAGTGAGGGGCCGTTGACGCAATGGTGCTATGAGGAGTCGCCGCATGTGGTCGAGACCTTTGTGACGCACGAGGGGCTTGTGGCGCTGGAGCACTTCTATGGAGTTGGGACTTCCAACCAGGTCGCGCGCATGCTGAGCATCTCGTTTGCCGATTATGATTGCGCCCAGCGGGTGAGATCGCTCCTGAGAGAACTTGATGCCAAGTTTGACGTGATCGAAAAGCCAATCAATCGTACGGGGAACGGCGGTATATGCGGAGCAGCATGACAAAACCGCGTTCCACAAAAAAGTTTGAGATTGTGCTTGACTCCAATAAGCTAAAGTGGTTTTATATGTCTTGCGCTGCGGCGTTACCTCAGCTGGATAGAGGGTCTGACTACGAATCAGAACGTCATAGGTTCGAATCCTATACGCCGCACC